>NZ_JAJVKW010000002.1:747006-1120510 GCF_024198255.1 Myxococcus guangdongensis | reverse complement strand
TGGACGTGCGCGGCGAGATTCTGGAGCTGAAGAACACCATCAACACGATGGTGGACCAGCTCAACTCGTTCGCGTCCGAGGTGACGCGCGTCGCGCGTGAAGTGGGTACGGAAGGAAAGCTGGGCGGACAGGCTGTCGTGAAGGGTGTGGCCGGCACGTGGAAGGACCTCACGGACAACGTGAACTCCATGGCGTCCAACCTCACGTCGCAGGTGCGCAACATCGCCGAGGTGACCACGGCCGTGGCGCGCGGTGACTTGTCGAAGAAGATCACCGTGGACGTGCAGGGCGAAATCCTCGAGCTGAAGAACACCATCAACACGATGGTGGACCAGCTGTCGTCCTTCGCGTCCGAGGTGACGCGCGTCGCGCGCGAAGTGGGGACGGAAGGAAAGCTGGGCGGTCAGGCCGAGGTGAAGGGGGTGGCCGGCACGTGGAAGGACCTCACGGACAACGTGAACTCCATGGCGTCCAACCTGACGACGCAGGTGCGTGGCATCGCCAAGGTGGTGACGGCGGTGGCCAACGGAGATTTGAAGCGCAAGCTCGTCGTGGACGCGAAGGGCGAGATCGCCGAGCTGGCGGACACCATCAACGGGATGATCGACACGCTGGCGGTGTTCGCCGACCAGGTGACGACGGTGGCCCGCGAGGTGGGTATCGAAGGGAAGCTGGGCGGACAGGCGCGCGTGCCCGGCACGGCCGGCATCTGGCGCGACCTCACCGACAACGTGAACCAGCTGGCCGCGAACCTGACGACGCAGGTGCGCGCCATCGCCGAGGTGGCCACGGCGGTGACCAAGGGTGACCTCACGCGCTTCATCACGGTGTCCGCGCAGGGCGAAGTGGCCGCCCTCAAGGACAACATCAACGAGATGATTCGCAACCTGAAGGACACCACGCGCAAGAACACGGAACAGGACTGGCTGAAGACCAACCTGGCCAAGTTCACCCGCGTCCTCCAGGGCCAGCGAGACCTGCTCACCGTCTCCAAGGTCATCCTGTCGGAGCTGGCGCCGCTGGTGGACGCGCAGCACGGCGTCTTCTACATCTCCGAGCGCGCCGAGGCCGGGGAGCAGATTTTGAAGCTGCTCGCGTCCTACGCGTACCGGGAGCGCAAGGGCCTCTCCAACTCCTTCAGGCTGGGCGAGGGGCTGGTCGGCCAGTGCGCGCTGGAGAAGGAGCCCATCCTCCTGTCGGACGTGCCGGACACGTACATCCGCATCTCCTCCGGGCTGGGCGAGGAGGTGCCGCGCAACATCGTCGTGCTGCCGGTGCTCTTCGAGGGTGAAATCAAGGCCGTCATCGAGCTGGCCTCGTTCCACCGCTTCAGCGAGGTGCACCTGGGCTTCCTCGCGCAGCTCACCGAGTCCATCGGCATCGTCCTCAACACGATTGCCGCCAACATGCGCACCGAGGCGCTGCTCAAGCAGTCCCAGGCGCTCACGGACGAGCTGCGCAAGCAGCAGGAGGAATTGACGGAGACGAACAAGCGCCTGGAGCAGCAGGCCACCTCGCTCCAGCAGTCGGAAGAGCTGCTCAAGCGCCAGCAGGAGGAGCTGCGCCGCACCAACGAGGAGCTGCAGGAGAAGGCGAAGCTGCTCTCCGAACAGAAGACGGAGGTCGAGCGCAAGAACGGCGAGGTCGAGCAGGCCAAGCGCGCGCTGGAGGAGAAGGCCGAGCAGTTGAGCCTCACCTCCAAGTACAAGTCCGAGTTCCTCGCCAACATGAGCCACGAGCTGCGCACGCCGCTCAACTCGCTGCTCATCCTCAGCCAGACGCTCAGCGACAACGTGGAGGGCAACCTCACCGGACGTCAGGTGGAGTTCGCCAAGACGATTCACGCCTCGGGCGCGGACCTCCTGGAGCTCATCAACGACATCCTCGACCTGTCCAAGATTGAGTCCGGCACCATGACGGTGGACGTGGGCCCGCTGCGCTTCAGCGACCTGCGCGAGTTCGTGGACCGCACCTTCCGCCAGGTGGCGGACAAGAAAGGCCTCCAGTTCGACATCGACCTGTCGCCGGGCATGGCGGGCGAGGTGGAGACGGACGCCAAGCGGCTGCAGCAGGTGCTCAAGAACCTGCTCTCCAACGCCTTCAAGTTCACCGAGTCCGGCTCGGTGTCGCTGCGCATCGGCATGGCGAAGAACGGCTGGACGCCGGACCACGCGGTGCTCGCCAGCGCCCCCTCGGTGGTGGCCTTCTCCGTGCGCGACACGGGCATCGGCATCCCCAAGGACAAGCACCACATCATCTTCGAGGCCTTCCAGCAGGCTGACGGCTCCACCGCGCGCAAGTACGGCGGCACCGGCCTGGGCCTGTCCATCAGCCGCGAAATCGCGCGGCTGCTCGGCGGCGAAATCCGGCTGGAGAGCGAGCCGGGCCAGGGCAGCATCTTCACCCTCTACCTGCCCCTGGACTTCATGGCGGACCGCCCCGGCGCGGAAGCCCGGCCGGTGTCCTCCGTGCTGGCCCACTCCGTCGCCATGCTGCCGCCGCCCATGCACCTGGAGGAGCCGTCTCCGACGCCGACGGGGCACCTCGCGCTGTCCATCGACGATGACCGCGCCAGCATCCAGCCCGGGGACAAGGTGCTGCTGGCGGTGACCCACGCGCCGGACCACGCGTCCAGGCTGCGCGCGGCGGCGCAGGGCGCGGGCTTCAAGGTGCTCGTCTCCACGGAGGTGGAGGGCGCGCTGGACGTGGTGCGCGACTCGCGGCCGGTGGCCGTGGCGGTGGACCTGGACCTGCCGGAGATGGCGGGCTGGGTGGTGCTCGACAGGCTCAAGCACGACGCCAGCACGCGCGCCCTGCCGGTGTACACGGTGTCGGATGACGACCACCGCGAGCGCTCGCTCAACCTGGGCGCCATCGGCCACCTGCGCGCGGCGGCGGACCCGGCCGCGGCGGTGGCGGCGCTGGCCTCCCTGCGCGACTTCGTGGACCGCAAGGGCCGGGGGCTGCTCATCGTCGAGGACGACACCGTGCACCGTCAGTCGCTGCTGGAGCTGCTCGGCAGCGATGACGTGCAGACGGTGGCGGTGGGCACCGCGGCGGCGGCGCTGAGCGCGCTGGCGGAGCGGCGCTTCGACTGCATGGTGCTCGATTTGGGCCTGCCGGACCTGCCCGGCACGGAGCTCATCCGCCGCGTGCGCGAGGCGCATGGGGCCGGCGGGCCGCCCATCATCGTCTACACGGGCCGCGAGCTGTCGCGCGCGCAGGAGACGGAGCTGCGCCGCGTGGCGGAGGCCATCGTCGTCAAGGACGCGCAGAGTCCCGAGCGCCTGCTGGAGGAGACGAGCCTGTTCCTGCACCGCTCGCCCTCCACGCTGTCGGAGACCAAGCGCCGCATGCTGGAGAAAGCGCGTGAGAGGGACCCGCTGCTCGTCAACCGCAAGGTGCTGGTGGTGGACGACGACGTGCGCAACATCTTCGCCCTCAACACCGTGCTGGAGCGCTACGGCATGAAGGTGGCCTTCGCGGAGAGCGCGCGCGAGGGGCTGGCGCAGCTGGAGACAGACGAGGACATCGAGCTGGTGCTGATGGACGTGATGATGCCGGAGATGGACGGCTACCAGGCCATGCGCGCCATCCGCCGCATGGAGCGCGTCTCACACCTTCCGATTCTCGCGCTCACCGCCAAGGCGATGAAGGGCGACCGGGAGAAGTGCCTGGAGGCGGGCGCGTCCGACTACATCACCAAGCCGGTGGACATCGAGAAGCTGCTCAGCCTCTTGCGAGTCTGGCTGCACGCGCCCCGGGGTGCCCAGGCCAAGGGGCCGCGCACGGAGGTCTCCGGGTGAGCGCCGGGGCCCAGTCCGCGGCGCTGGAGACGCTGGAGGCGGAGCTCCTGCTGGAGGGCGTGGCCCGACACTGGGGCTTCGACCTGCGCAGCCACTCACGTCCGCAGCTGCTCCGGCGGCTGCGACGCCACCTGCGCGAGGAGCGTCTGGAGTCCTTCTCCGCGCTCCAGGCCCGCGTGCTCCACGACGGCGAGGCGCTGGAGGGGCTCTTGCGCGCGCTGTCCTGCACGCCGCCCGCGCTCTTCTCCGACGCGGCCTTCTTCCGTGACTTCCGCTCGCGCGTGGTCCCCGTGCTGCGCACCTGGCCGTCGGTGCGCGTGTGGCACGCGGGCTGCGGCACGGGCGAGGACACCTACGCCTTGGCTGTCCTCCTGCACGAGGAGGGGCTGTGGGGGAGATGCCGGCTGTACGCGTCCGACGCGAGCGAGGGGCTGCTCGCGGACGCGCGCACGGGCGTGGTGCCCCTGCCCGACGAGGACTGCGCGCGCCGCCACGCGGAGTCGGGGGGCAAGGGGTCGCTGTCGGAGCACTACACGCGCGACGGCAACTGGGCGCTCATCCACCCGAAGCTGCGCGACGGCATCTTCTTCACCCAGCACAACCTGACCATCGACGGCTCGTTCAACGAGTTCCACGTCATCGTGTGCCGGGACACGCTGCTGTCCTTCAACCGCGCGCTGCACAACCGCGTGCACTCACGGTTGTACGAGAGCCTGGCCCGCTTCGGCTTCCTGTGCCTGGGGCGCAAGGAGTCGCTGTCGCGCACGCCACACGCCCACGCCTTCGAGGAGCTGGAAGGCAGCGGCCGCATCTTCCGGAGGGTGTCATGAGCGTGGGGTTGCTGGTGGTGGGCGCGCCCCGTGGCGCCGCGGCGGACCTGGAGACCCTGCTGTCGGCGCTGCCGGCGCACCTGCCGGCGCCCGTCGTCGTGACTCTGCACCGGGGGCCGCACGACCGGCTGGTGGAGCCCTTGGGCCGCCGCTGCGCGCTGCCGGTGGTGGAGCCGGACGACAAGGACGACCTGGTGCCCGGCCGCGTGTACCTGGCGCCGTGGGGCTACCACCTGCTGGTGGACCGGGGCTCGGTGTCGCTGTCGGTGGAGCCTCCCGAGCACGGCTGCCGGCCCGCCATCGACGCGCTCTTCGAGTCCGCGGCGGACAGCCACGGCGCCGCGGCGGCGGGGTTGCTCTTCGGCGGCCATGACGACGGCCTCGCGGGGCTGGGCCTGCTCCAGGCGCGCGGCGGCCGCGTGGCGCTGGTGGGCGGCGAGGACGTGGAGGTGCTCGACACCGAGGTGGAGCGGTTGTCGCTCCATGACGTGGGAGGATGGCTCGCGCGACTGGCCTACGTGTCGCGCGGCAGGGTGCAGCCATGAGCGCGGGGCCCGTGTCCATCCTCATGGTCGACGACCAGCCCGAGGGGCTGCTCGCGCTGGAGGCGACGCTCGCGCCGCTGGGGCTCAGGCTGGTCACCGCGCGCAGCGGCCGCGAGGCCCTGCGCCACCTGCTCTCCCAGGACTTCGCCGCCATCCTCCTGGACGTCGTCATGCCGGGCATGGACGGCTTCGAGACGGCGAGCCTCATCCGCGAGCGCGAGCGCAGCCGCCACACCCCGCTGCTCTTCCTCACCGCCCTGTCGCGAGGCCAGCTCCCGGAGCTGCGCGCCTACGCCGTGGGCGCGGTGGACTACCTGCTCAAGCCCTACGAGCCCGAAATCCTCCGCTCCAAGGTGGGCGTCTTCGCGGACCTCTACCGCAAGACGGAGCTGGTGAAGCGCCAGGCGGAGGTGCTGCGGGAGACCGAGCGGCGCGAACACGAGGGCGAGCTGGCCGAGGCCCAGCGCCGCGTGGAGGCCGAGCGCGCCCGCGCCCGCGAGGAGCTCTTGCGCCGGGAGATGGAGACGCACCGCAACCAGCAGCGGTGGCTGGAGGCCGTGCTCGCCGCGCTGCCCACGCCGCTCGCCCTGGTGGAGCCCGGCACCGGTCAGACGCTGCTGGCCAACCGCGCGGCCCAGGGGCTCGCGGGCGGAGGGCTGGCGTACCGCGAGGCGCCGGGCCTCCACGAGGGCCTGGTCGTGCGAGGCCTGGCGGGCCACGTGCTCTCCACGGACGAGCGGCCCCTGATGCGCGCGGCCCGCGGCGAGGCCCTCCAGGGCTTCCACGTGGACTGGGAGTGGGGCGGACAGCAGGGCTCGGTGCGCGCCTTCAGCACCTGGCTGCCCCGGATGCACGGTCGTCCGGAGACGGTGCTCCTCGCCCTTCTGGACGTGGCGGCCCCCAGCGCCACGCTGCAGCTTGTGGAAGGAATCAAGCAGCTTGTGCCCGCCCACCTGGGACAGGAGGGCGTGGAGGGCCCGCTTCCCGTGAGGCAGGGCGAGCGGGCGAGGGACGCGTCCCCGCAGGAACCTGAACATCCCGTTGCGAGAAAAGGTTGACGCACAAAATAACGTGGGCATGGTGGCCCTGTGAGCGACGCCGGACTTCAGCCGCGGGTCCAGCGCTTCATCACGATGCACATCGACTCCCTGGAGAAGCTGGAGGTGCTCCTCCTGCTTCGAGCCCAACCGGGGCGGGAGTGGACCGCGTCATCGGTGAGCCTGGAGCTGCGCATCACAGAACCTTCCGCCGCCGCGAGGTTGGCGGACCTCGCCGCGAGGAGCCTGCTGGTGAGCGACGGCGGACGTGTGCCCGTCTACCGCTTCAGTCCCGCGAGCTCCGAGGACGTGCAGGCCGTCACGGAGCTGGCGGCGGTGTACGGGGCGCGTCGGGTGAGTGTCATCTCCTTCATCTTCTCGAGGCCGCTGGACAAGGTGCGCGGCTTCGCGGAAGCCTTCGTGCTCAAGAAGGACAAGGACGGCGACCATGGCTGAAGCGGTCTACATCCTCTGCGCCCTGACGAGCATCGCGTGCGCGGTGCTGCTCCTGCGCGCGTGGAAGCGCAGCCAGTCGCGGCTCTTGCTGTGGAGCGGGCTGTGCTTCGTGGGCATGGCGGTGAGCAACACCCTGTTGTTCATCGACCTGGTGGTCCTGCCGACGACGATTGATTTGTACGTGCCCCGTCAGCTCGCCACGCTGGCGAGCGCCTCCATCCTGCTGTACGGCCTCATCTGGGACGCCTCGTAGCGACGGACTCCGCCCATGCTCCATTCCATGCTCAGCGGCGCGGTGGCGATGGCGTGGCTGGCGTGCGCGCTGTTCTTCCTGCGCTTCTGGAGGCAGTCGCACGACCGGCTGTTCGCCTTCTTCGCGCTGTCGTTCGCGGTGCTCGGCGTGAACTCGGTGGTGGCCGCGCTCATCGACGCGCAGGACGAGCGGCGCTACTACATCTACGTGGCCCGGCTTGTCGCCTTCCTCATCATCCTCTACGCCATCTGGGACAAGAACCGCGCGAGCCGACGCGGCTGATGTGTCCTGACGCGCACCCGGCCTCCGCGTCCAGTGGTGGGTCGGCGCGAGGGTGATTCTCCTGCCCGGTACAGGAGAACCCGCATGCGGCTCGGTCGTCGTGACTTCCTTCGTCTCTCCGCGCTCGGAGGGAGCGCGCTCGCCTTCGGCCCTGGGTTCTGGAAGGCGGCCTACGCGGCGCCGGCCCAGGCGGGTCCGGGGCCCTACGGCGCCCTCTCCAGCTCACCGGACGTCAACGGCCTGAGGCTGCCGGCGGGCTTCACCTCGCGCATCATCGCGCGCTCGGGGCATGGGGTGGGGCACACCGGCTACGTGTGGCACCCGGCGCCGGACGGGGGCGCCTGCTTCACGCGGCCGGAGGGCGGCTACGTCTATGTCTCCAACAGCGAGGCCGTCTCTGGCGGAGTCAGCGCGGTGCGCTTCGACGCGGGCGGCGGGGTGTTGGCGGCGTACCGCATCCTCGCGGGCACGCGGCTGAACTGCGCGGGCGGGCCCACGCCGTGGGGCACGTGGCTGTCGTGCGAGGAGCACCCCACCGGGTGGGTGTGGGAGTGCAACCCGTCAAGGCCGTCCCAGGGCGTGGAGCGGCCGGCGCTCGGCGCGTTCCCGCACGAGGCGGTGGCGGTGGACCCGGTGGGCAAGCGGCTCTACCTGACGGAGGACCAGCCCGAGGGGCGGCTGTACCGCTTCACGCCGTCGGTGTGGCCCCGGTTGTCGGAGGGCACGCTGGAGGCCGCGAAGGTGTCGGGCGACGCGCTGGCGGGCGAGGCCCGACTGTCCTGGGTGCGGTGCTCGCCGGCGAAGTCCGTGACGCGCCAGCCGGACGTCGCGGCGCGCACGACGGCGTTCGATGGCGGCGAGGGCTGCTGGTACGACGGCGGCACCGTCTACTTCACCACCAAGGGGGACAACCGGGTGTGGGCGCACACGCCGGCGACGGGGAGGCTGGAGGTCATCTACGCGGCGTCGCTCCTGCCGTTCGCGCCGCTGACGGGCGTGGACAACCTGGTGGTGTCGCGCTCGGGGGACCTCTTCGTCGCCGAGGACGGCGGCACCATGGACCTCTGTCTCATCACCCCGGGGCCCCAGCGCGTGGTGTCGTCGTTCCTCCGGCTGAGGGGGCACTCGGGCTCGGAGCTCACCGGGCCGGCCTTCAGCCCGGATGGGCGGCGGCTGTACTTCAGCTCGCAGCGCGGCACCACGAACTCCATCAACGAGGGCGTCACGTTCGAGGTGTCCGGTCCCTTCCGCTGAAGCACGCACGTGGCTTGACGATGCGGGAAGGCTCTTGCACATACGGGGGCCATGTCCACGCTCCCTTCCTTCTCGCCCCGCCGCGCGCTGGGCCGCACCGGCTTCGTCGCCACGGCGGTGGGCATCGGTGACATCGCCGACCGCTCGACGCCGCGCGAGGTACTCGTCGCCACGCTCACGCGCGCGCTGGACGCGGGGCTGAACGTCATCGACACCGCGCCCAACTACGAGGAGGGCCTGAGCGAGGAGGTGGTGGGCGAGGCGCTGCGGGGGCGGCGCGAGGGCGTGTTCCTCATCGACAAGGTGGACGTGCTCGACGCGCCGGTGGGGCCTCAAGTCGCGGCGAGCCTGAAGCGGCTGGGGCACGCGCACGTGGACCTGTTCGTCTTCCACGCCGTGTCGGAGCTGTCCGCGTGGGAGTCGCTCGCGGCGCCCGGTGGGGGGCTCGAGCAGCTGGGGGAGTGCGTGCGCGCGGGGCAGGCGCGCTTCCGGGGCATCTCCAGCCATCATCCGGAGGTGCTGCGCCAGGCGGTGCTGTCCGGGCTGTGCGACGTGGTGATGTTCCCGTTGGGGCCCTTCGTGGACGCGCGCTACGTGGAGGACGTGCTGCCGCTGGCGCGCGCTCGCGGCGTGGGCGTGGTGTCGTTCAAGACGTTCGGCGCGGGCAAGCTGTTGGGCGACACGGAGGGCTATGGCCGACCGCTGGAGTCGCGTCCCCGGGGCAAGGTGGGCTCGGGCGGACGGGATGACCGGGAGGCGCCGCTCTTGCCGCACCTGGGCGTGGAGGAGTGCGTGCGCTACACGCTGACGTTGGACCCGGACGTCATGTTGATGGGGATGAGCCACCCCAACGAGCAGGACGCGGCGCTCGCGGCGGCCCACGCGTGGCGTCCGCTCACGCCCGAGGCGCTGGAGGACGTGCGCGCGCGCGCGACGCGGGCCATCGACGGCAAGGGCGCCGTGTGGTGGAACCCGACCTCGGCCTGACTTCGTGGCGCGAAGGCCCCGAGTCATTTCGTACGAGACACACCGTGAGCGTGGGTGGTGTGGCCATTCAACGTCTCGCGGGTCTGGGATTGGACAGTCCTCCCGTCCGCGGAGGGGGGCGGCATTGTTGCCAGCGTCGAGACGCTCTTAGCTGAGGACCTCACCGCCGCGCGGCGCCTCACCACTCTCTCGGGGTCCGCCTCCATGTCCGCCGAGCCGAACCTACTCGACGACCTTCCTGGCGATGCAGCCGGGACCCCGCGTGGTACCGCGGCGCCGGGGCCTCGCGCCGAGCCCGCGCCCTCCGAGTCCGCGCGGCTGGCCTTCCTGTATCGCGCGGGTGAGGCGCTGGGCGCCTCGCTGGAGTGGCGCACGGTGTTGCGCCAGCTGGCCGAATTGGTGGTGCCGGAGCTCTCCGACTGGTGCGCGGTGGACGTGCTGGGGGACGACGGCCGCGTGGAGCGCGTGGCCGCGGCGCATCGGGAGCCGGAGCGGGTGGCGCTGGTGCACGAGCTGTTCCGCCTGCGTCCGGTGGACCTGGCGACGTCGGACGCCATCGCGCAGACGCTGCGCACCGGAGTCGCGTCGCGGCTGGAGGCCACGTCGGAGCGGGCCTGGGAGCGCGAGGTGGCGCTGGGCGCGCGGGCGGGGATGGTGCTGCCGCTGGTGGCGCGGGGCCGGGTGCTGGGGGCGATGTCGCTGTTGCGCGGTGACGCGGCGGCGGGCTTCACGGAGCAGGACCTGGAGGTGGCGCGGGAGCTGGGGCGCCGCGCCAGCCTCTCCATGGAGAACGCGCTGTTGTACGAGGAGGCCCGGGCGTCGCAGGCCCTGTCCGCGCGGCTGCAGACGGTGACGGCGGCGCTGTCCCGCGCGGCCACCGCGGAGGACGTGGCCCGGGTGCTGGTGCATGACGGGTTGGAGGCCTCGGGGGCGTCGCGTGGCACGGTGATGAGCCTGTCGGACGAGGGCTTCATCCGCTTCATCGGCGCGTTCGGTTACTCGCGGGAGTTCAGGGCCGCGCTCGAGGGGCAGCGTCCCCAGGTGGTGCCGGTGCTGGCGCGCGCGGCCGAGCGGCGGGAGGCGCAGTGGTTCTCGCGCCTGGAGGACTTGTTGCCCATGACGGGCATCGTCCGGCGCGAGGTGGCGGCGCTGGGGGACGGCGCGCGCGCGATACTTCCGCTGCTCACGGAGCGGGGTGTGCGCGGCTTCGTGTGGCTGGCCTGGGAGGGGCAGCGAGGCTTCACGCCGCTGGAGCGCTCGTTCCTGGGGGCGCTGGCCCAGCAGTGCTCGCAGGCGCTGGAGCGGGCGGTGTTGTACGGCACGCTGCGGGAGCGGGGCGAGCGGTTGCACCACGCGCTCCAGATGGGGAAGGAGGCCGAGGAGCGGCTGTTCTTCCTGCTCGAGGCGAGCCGCGCGCTGGCCGAGCACCTGGACGACGTGGAGTGGACGCTGGAGCACGTGGCGCGCGTGGCCGCCAGCAGCGTGGCGTCCAGCTGTCTGGTGGAACTGGTGGGGCCGGATGGCACGCTGCGGTGCGTGGCGTCCGCGCACCAGGAGCCCTCGCGGGATGCGTCGGTGCTCCAGGCGCTGGGGGGCGAAGGCGCGCTGTCGCTGTCGCGGGAGTGCTTCCAGTCCGGGGAGCCGCGCTTCGTGCCGGACGTGGACGCGGCGTTGTGCGAGCGATTGTCGGACAGCTCCGAGCAGCGGGCGTTGTTGCAGGCGCTCAGGCCCGCGTCGCTGCTGGTGGTGCCGGTGCGCACGCGCGGCCGCACGTTGGGCGTCATCACGCTGGGGACGTCGCCGCCGCAGCGGCCGTTGGCCATGTCGGACGTGTCGATGATGGAGGAGCTGGCGCGACGCGTGGCGGTGGCGCTGGAGAACGCGTCGCTGTATCGGGATGCACAGGCGGCGGTGCGGCTGCGCGACGAGTTCCTCTCCGTGGCGAGCCACGAGCTGAAGACGCCGTTGACGAGCTTGAAGCTCCAGCATGGGCTCATCGACCGGGCGCTGGGGCCGGACTCTCGTGAGAAGGTGGCGCCGAGGTTGTCCACGGCGATTCGTCAGGTGCAGCGGCTGGCGTCGCTGGTGGACCACCTGTTGGATGTGAGCCGTGTCTCGCTGGGGCGGCTGGCGCTGGAGCCCACGGAGGTGGACCTGGGGCAGGCGGTGCGCGACGCGGTGGACCGGATGGAGGAGGTCTTCGCGGTGGCCGGGTGCTCGGTGCGGGTGGAGATTCCCGAGCCGCTGCAGGGCCGGTGGGACTCGCTGCGGTTGGACCAGGTGTTGGTCAACCTGCTCACCAACGCGGCGAAGTACGGCGCGGGGCGGCCGGTGCAGGTGTCGGCGGCGGCCGAGGGCGAGGCGCGGGTGCGCCTGTCCGTGCGCGACGAGGGCATCGGCATCTCGGAGACGGATTTGCCGCGCCTGTTCGGCCGCTTCGAGCGCGCGGTGTCGGAGCGCCACTACGGTGGGCTGGGATTGGGGCTCTACATCAGCCGGCAGATCGTGGAGGCGATGGGCGGGAGCATCGAGGTGGAGAGCCGCGAGGGCGTGGGCTCCGTCTTCACCGTGCTGTTGCCTCGTTCAGCAGGCTGAGGGCGCGCTCGAGCACCTCGTCGCGGCCGGCGCGCAGACCTTCGAGTGTGGGGTGGACCTCCACGTCGGGGCGCAGCCCCGCGCCCTGGACGGCGTGGCCTTCGGGCGTCTCGAAGCGCTGGCCGGTGAAGAGGACGCAGAGGGCGCCGGGGAGGCAGACGTTGGTGGTGTCGCCCACGGCGCCCGCGGTGGTGGAGCCCACGAGGCGTGCGCCCGAGGCGGCGCGCAGCATCATCGCGGTGTATTCGCCCTGGCTCAGCGTCCGTGCGTCCACGAGGAGGATGACGTGTCCTCGGTAGAGGGGACCGTTGCTTGGTGGGAGCAGGGCGGGGAAGCGCTCCTCGAGGCGCTCTCCGGCGGAGAGCCTGGGGCGGGAGATGAGCGCGGACGTCGTGGCGCCGCGCGTGTTGAGTCGGGGCGCGAGTGTCCAGGCGCTGCCCTGGGGATATCCGCGCAGGTCGAGCACCAGGCCCCGCGTGTCCTTCAGGGCCGTGAGCATGGGGTCCACGGACTCGGCGCGCAGCCTGCGCAGGTCCACGTAGCCGATGCCGCCCTTCAGCGTCTTCCAGGGCGCGTCATCGCGGGGAGGGGGACGGAGGAACGGGAGGAAGTTGCGCGAGCGTGGCAGGCGTGACTCCTTGATGCGGCCGTCGGAGCCCTGGAGCATGACTTCGACGGACTTGCCGTCCGCGCCCGCGAGCAACAGGCTGGCGACACGCTCGGTTCTCGCGGCGTCGTGCGAGGCGCCGAGGAGTGAGGCGAGTCGCTGTGCGCGCAGGGCGACGGGCTCTTGTTCCACGGCGACGACCTCGTCGCCCACCTGGAGGCCCGCGGCGCGGGTGACTTCGGGCGCGGGCAGCTCCGTCACGATGAAGCGTCCCTGCACGGGCCGCAGGACGACGGGCGCGGTGGCCTCGGCGAGCGAGCGCAGCGGCTGGCCCTGCTCCGCGACGAAGATGTGTCCGTCGTGGACGCGCGCGGCCAGGGTGTAGAGCACTTGTGCGTATTCGCGAGCGTCCGCCGCCGCGCGAGCCTGACCGAGGAACGTGGGCAGGACGGCGTCCCAGTCCCGCAGGGCCTTCGGGTCGGGGTGAAAGAAGCGCATCACGTTCCAGAAACGGATGACGGCGAGCAGCCGATGCGGCTCCGGTGGATACGCCGGAGTTTCGTACATGGCATCGACGCTGATGGCGGGGAGCGTGGAGGCAGATGCGGTTTTGCGACGAGAGGCCTGCCCGCCGCTGGTGGTGCGTGGTGTGGCCTGTGCGCCCGAGGGTGCAGAGGTGGTGCGCATGGATGATGCTGCATGCGGTGTGGCGTCCGCGCCGCCAGTGGGGAGTGCGGATGCGGTTGAGCGAGTCGCGGCCTGTGCGCCGCTGATGGCGAGCGGCGTGGCCTGTGCGTTACGTGTGGAGGGCGCGTTGGTGTTGCGCGTGGCTGATGTCGCGTGGGGCGCACCTCCTGTTCCGGAGGAGCGGCGCGATATGGATGTGCCGGTGCGTGTCCGTGTTCCCACAGTGCCCGAACGCACCAGTCGGAGCGCGGCTTGAACCGCGGGACCTGAGTCACCCTCGTCCGCCCCATCCGGCACGGTGACGTCCGAGAACAGTCCCGAGGCGCCGGAGGCGAACACGAGCTCCGACGCGCGCACCACCGCGCGATATCCCCCAGGCAGGGGCAGCGTGCGAGTCTTCACCGCGGAGGACTCATCGAGCCCGCCCTGCGCCACGACTCGTGTCCGAGGCGTGGACATCAGCGCGAGCACCCGCGGCGTCAATGGCGTCCGCGCGTTGACGAGCAGGGCCACCGTGCGCTTCGGTGTACCCGCCACCGGTGTGAATCTCCGCGCCAGCCGCGTCTCGACGGACGCGCTGTATCCCCCGGAGCTGGGACCGAACTGCACGGGAAAGCCCGAGTACACACGGAAGCGCTCCGCGGGCGCCGTCAGCTCCTCCGCCACCAGCGCGCGCTCCAGGACGCCGAGCGCCATCTCCGCCCACGCGGCCTCGTCACCTCCACTCACGCGCAGGTCGATGACGACGCGGCGAGCCCGCGCGAGCTCCGGCTCCAACGCGCTCATCGCGGGATACAGCGCGTCGACGTTCGCGAAGCGTCGGTCCAGGTCCAGCACCAGCACGTCATCCACCCAGCGAGACAGCGGCCCCGCCCCGGTGCTCGTGGCCACCACCGACTCATCCCTCACGACCCGGGTGAGCGGGTCCTCGAGCGCGCGCAGCATGTCGCCCACCGTGGCGGCGAGCGCGTCGGGGGTGCTCGCGGCGAGCGCACCGGGCAGCGCGTCGAGGAGCGCCGCATCCCAGTCGACCGCGTCCATCGCGAGCGCCGGATGCGCGTACTTCACCTCGCCCCAGACGCGCCCCAGCACCGCGGCGTTCTCCAGCGCGGGCTCGACGCGCGTCCCCGGTCCACGAGTCTCCGCACCCGTCACGCCCCCCGCGCCGAACAGCACCGTCAACACCCCGACACCCACCGTCCAGGTCGGCACCCGCCGGACTCGCACGCGCTCCACAGCCACCTCCGATGACGGCCCCGCCTGCTCGACACCACCGGCACGGGAAAGTTCCCGAGCGAACCGCGCCGAAACCTCTCGAGGCGCTGTCATCGAGGCTCCGCGTTCAAGCGCGTCCACACACGGTGAAGCGCGTGGCCGCGCGCGCGGGTGCCGGGTCTTCTTCGCGTGGTGGAAGTGCTCGCGGGGAGCCGTGGTCGGATGGGCTGACTCCCTCGCTCCAGGCGTGTGGCCCGGCCGTGCTCACGGCTCCGGGGGCTCGCGCGGCGCTCGACACCCGTACACCTGGAACTGGAGAACGTTCATGCGACGTCTGAACCTCATTGCGATGCCCTCTCTCGTGGTGGCCCTGTGCGCGTTGCTCGCGAGCGGGTGCGGTGGCTCACCCGGACCCGACGCGGAGCCGTCCACCGGCGCGCCTCAATCCGGTGGCCTGGAAGGCTCGCCCGACACGGACGAGGGACAGGCCTCGGGAGTCGACTCGGATGATCCGCTCCACCTGCTCGACTCGGGCAAGGTCACCGTCTGTCACATCCCGCCGGGCAACCCCGCCAACGCGCACGCCATCAGCGTGGGCCTGGCCGCCGTGAAGGCGCACGTCAAACACGGCGACACGCTGGGCGCATGTGACAGCGAGCCCGACGCGGGCACCGGCGGCGAGCCCGACTCGGGCACGGGTGGCGACGTGGATGCCGGCGCCTGCGCGCCCGTCGAAGCACCTTGTGGCGGCGGCGTCACCTGCTGCGCGGATCTGGCCTGCTCGAACGACGGCTCCTGCGAGCCCATCATCGGCTGAGTCCCGAGGGCTTCGGCCCCGCCAAGATGACGTCTCGCCAAGACCCCTCCGGCGGCGCCTTCGTGGCCCCGTCCGAGGGGTCTTCCTGTTTCCCAGGTGCGCTTCGCCCCTCGGTTCATCCTCATCACATCTTTTGACTCAAGGAACCCGACCCCCTGCGTCTTTCCTCCAGGGGGGCGTCGAGACAGGAAAGCCGTGAAACGTGTTCCACAAAACATGGGAGTGAGACGGAGAGAAAAGGAATCCCAGAAACCCAACCGCCCAATGCGAGTCGAGCGGTAAAGTTTTCAACCGAATGGCTGTAGTTTCTGCGGAGAGAGCAGGGGAGACTTCCAGCAATGAGGGGTGCTTTCCTCCCTCACTGTCCGGAACCCGAAGCTGCTCGACTCCTTTCGCATGAAGCGCCGGTGCCAGCGCGGTTGAATCGAGGGTGGCACACGACTCGCAATCCGTCGTCCGCATCACCCTGTCCCCGCGTCCCCCAATCGCCCCGTGTTCGTCCAGAACGTCATCTGCTCCTGCGTGCCTCCGCACTCCGACCCCAGCGAGTGTCCGACCTGGGTGCGTCCGCACCGGAACACGCCGGTGGAGGGGAACACGATGCTGTACGCGGGGACGCCGCCTCCGCCCGTCCGGGTGGAGACGCTGACGCCGGTCCCCACGCCCGTGCCGGGCTCGCTGGTGGGGCAGCAGCTGGGGCACTTCAGGCTGCTGAAGGAGCTGGGCCGCGGCGGCATGGGCACGGTGATGCTGGCCGAGCACGCGCTCATCCAGAAGCGCGTGGCCATCAAGGTGCTGCACTCGCACCTGGCGCAGGACCCGGACCTGGTGGCCCGCTTCCTGTCGGAGGCGCGCACGCTGACGGTGGTGCAGCACGAGAACGTCGTCGCGCTCTACGACCTGGACACGCGCGACGGCCGTCCCTACCTGGTGATGGAGTACCTGGAGGGGCAGAGCCTGGCGGCCTTCGCCAAGGAGCCGCTGCCGCCCGCGCTGGTGGTGGACCTGCTCTCGCAGGTGTGTGACGCGCTGGGCGCCGCGCACGCGCACGGCATCGTCCACCGCGACCTGAAGCCGGCCAACGTGTTCCTGGTGCCGGGGCCGCAGGGTCGCCACCGCGTGAAGCTCCTGGACTTCGGCATCGCCAAGCTGCTGTCGCGTCCGGCGGGCGTGCACACCACGGAGGTGGGCGTGCTGTTGGGGACGCCGGAGTTCATGGCCCCCGAGCAGTGCGGCGATGACGTGGTGGACGCGCGCACGGACCTCTACGCGGTGGGCGTGCTGGGCTACTTCCTGCTCACCGGGCGCGTGCCCTTCGCGGGCCGCACCGCGGCGGAGGTGCTCATCGGCCACCTGCAGAAGCCGCCGGTGCCGCCGCACGAGGTGCGCCCGGACGTGCCCAGGACGCTGTCGCGCGTGCTCCTGCGCGCCCTGGCCAAGCGCCCCGCGGACCGCTTCGCCCAGGCCTCGGACCTGCGCGCCGCGCTCGCCACCGCGCTGGTGCCCGAGTCGGAGCCCGCCGCGTCCGGCTTCACCGCCCGGGTGCGCATGGCGGGCACGCCGCACTCGCACGAGCTGTCCTGCGAGTGGGTGGGCCGCGCCGGCCTCTTCCTGCACTCGCCCGCCGCGCCGCCGCCGCTGCTCTCCGACGTGGGGCTCCTGTTGCGGCTGCCCGGCGGAGAGCTCGCCTGCACCGGCCAGGTGGTGCGCCACGTGACGGAGGAGCAGGCCAAGGCCTGGCGCATGTCGCCGGGCTTCGGCGTGCAGCTTCGCGACACGTCCCCCGCCTTCCAGGAGGCGCTCGCCCGGCTGAAGTCCGGCGTGCGCCTGGAGCCGCCCACGCCGCCGCCGTCCCCCATGCGCGAGGACGCCGAGGCGGAGCGGGTGCTCCAGGGCTTCCGCAACCGGCTGTCCGGAGACCACTACGCCGTGCTGGAGGTCCCCCGGGACGCCACGCCGGAGACGCTGCGCGTGGGCGCCCAGCGTGCCCGCATGGCGCTCGAGTCCCTCAAGGCGCGCAACCTGTCCTTGGGCCAGCGCGCCCAGTTCGAGCGGGTGGGGGAGCGGGTGGCCGCGGCGCTGCATGTGCTGGGGCACGTGGAGCGCCGGGCGGAGTACGACGCGCGCCTGGGCAACGTGGAGGGCGTGGAGCGCTGCCTCGCCGCGGGCCTCACCGCCACCGCGCTGGAGCACTGCCGCCGCCGCTTCCTCTCGGAGTTCCCGGGCCGCGACGGCCGCGCCGCGGTGCAGCGGCTGTCCGGTGACGCGCTGTCCTCGGTGGGCCGGCTGCAGGAGGCGCTCGCCGCCTATGAGCAGGCCGTGCGCATGGACCCGTTGGACTTGGAAGGGCTCAAGCGCTGGCGCATGCTCCGGGCCCGGCTGCGCAACACCCCCACGCCCCGGTAGGCGGGCGGCCGGGCGACAGGGGTGGACCCACGTACCTTGCGTCCCGGGGTGGGCTCCTCGTTAATCCCCCCTGTACCCATGGCCTCCGACTCCGACGACTCGCTTCCACCTCAAGGGCGCTTCACCCGGCTGCGCAAGCTGGCGGGCCTCTCCATGCAGGTGGGCACCGACGTGCTCAAGAGCAGCGCGAAGCGCCTGGCGGGTGGCACGCCGGAGCTGCTCAGCAAGAACGCCGCGGAGAAGCTCGTCTCCACCCTGGGGGAGCTCAAGGGCGCGGCCATGAAGCTGGGGCAGGCCCTCTCCATGGACCCGGACCTGCTCACCCCCGAGGTGCGCCAGGTCCTCGCCCGCCTGCAGAACCAGGCCCCCGCCATGTCCTACGACATGGTGTCGCGCGTGGTGCGCGAGGAGCTGGGCTGTCCCCCGGAGGAGGCCTTCCGCGAGTTCAGCCGCGAGCCTTTGGCCGCGGCCTCCCTGGGCCAGGTGCACCGCGCGGTGCTCGCGGACGGGCGCTCCGTGGCGGTGAAGGTGCAGTACCCGGGCATCGCGGAGTCCCTGACGCACGACATGGAGAACCTGGGCCTCGTCGTGAAGACGATGTCCAAGGCCTCGCGGCTGATGGACGGCTCGGCGTACTTCCAGGAGTTCCGCGACGAGCTGCTGCTGGAGCTGGACTACCGGCGCGAGGCGGCGCTCGCCCGAGGCTTCGCGAAGAGCGTGGCCCGGCTGGAGGACCTCCAGGTCCCCGGCGTCATCGACGGCCACAGCGCCGGGCGCGTGCTGACGATGGAGCTGCTCGAGGGCCTGACGCTCAAGGACTGGGTGACGCGGGAGTCGTCCAACGAGGAGCGCTTCCGCGTGTCGCGCCAGCTCATCCGCGCGACGTACGGGCCCTTCTTCGGCGCGGGCGAAATCCACGCGGACCCGCACCCGGGCAACTTCATGGTGATGCCGGACGGGCGCCTGGGCCTGCTCGACTTCGGCTCCATCAAGCGCTTCAGCCCGCGCTTCGTGGACGCCAACCGGCGCATGTTCCAGCAGTCCCTGAAGCTGGAGCCCTTCGACGTGCTGCGGCTGAGCCTGGAGGTGGGCTTCACGGTGGAGCTGCCCGGTGACGAGGCCGCGGACCTCATCCGCGAGGTGCTGCACATCGCCGGCAGGCCCATGCGCACCACGCCGTACGACTACACGACCTGCGAAATCCCCCGCGACATGCGCAACCACTTCACGCGCAACGCGGCCCGCTTCCTGAAAATCAAGCCGCCACCGGAGGCGGTGATGTTCTTCCGCTCCACGGGGGGCCTGGCGCAGAACCTGCGGCTCATCGGCGCCAGCGGGGACTTCCGCGGCGTCTTCCTGGAGATGGCGGAGCTGCTCGGCTGACGGCGCGCTACGGCGCGGACGAGGCCGCCTGGCCGCGGCCCTTGGCGTGGATGGCGTGGAGCCTTCGCGCCAGCTCCTCGCCCTGGGTGCTCTTGGTGATGTAGCCGTCCGCGCCCGACTCCAGCGCCAGCTTGCGCAGCTGCGCCTCGTCCGACGCGGAGAAGAGCACGAAGCGCGTGCCCACCGGGGCCTGCCCCCGCGCGAGCGTCAGCACCTTGTCGCCAGTGAGGGCCGGGATGTTCACGTCCAGCAGCACCAGGTCCGGCATCGTCGTGCGCACCAGGTTGGACACGCCCAACGAGGAGCGGTGGGTGCGCACGTCGAAGCCGTACGCCGACAGCGAGCGCTCCGCGAGCGTGAGCTGCTCCTGGTCGTCATCCACCACCAACACTCGGATTTTCATCTCCGACATGACTCCTCCCCCTCATGGGCGCCCGACGCCCACCGGATGTCGCCACCAGGCCGGGTGGCCTACGGATTATCACCTAGGCGGGGGCCGCCTGTCGCCCCCTCCCGCCCTCGCGAAGGGGCCTGTCTCCCCCGGGTGACAGGACGTGGTGGGTGGACCGGGTGTGCCTCCACCCGCCCCGTCCACCCCGACGGGGGTTCGTGTCTCAGCCGGAGCGGTACTCCGAGGCCCGGCCCCGGCCCGTGGCGGTCCGCCGCAGCGAGGGGAGGGTGATGGTGAAGACGGCGCCGCCTTCCGGGCGGTTGGACGCGACGAGGGTGCCGCTCGCCCGCGTCACCACCTCGTGCGCCATGGAGAGGCCCAGGCCCGTGCCGTGCTGGCCCTTGGTGGTGAAGAAGGGCTGGAAGATGGAGAGCAGGTGCTGCTCGGGGATGCCCGTGCCCTCGTCCTCCACGGTGATGATGACCTGGCCCGTCGGGCTCTGGTGGCCGCGCACGCGCAGGGTGCCGCCCTGGGGCATGGCGTCGCGTCCGTTGCGCAGCAGGTTGAGGAACACGCAGCGCAGGTCCGCCGCGGAGCTCTCCACCAGCGGCATCCGGGGCACGTCCACGTCCAGGTGCAGGCTCAACCCCTCGCGCGCGGCCCGCGACTCCAGCTCGCTCCGGGCGATCTCCACCGAGTCACGCACCACGTCGGCCAGCTGCACCGGCTCCACCGGGGACTCGGGCTTCTGGCGCGCGAAGTCGCGCAGCCGGGTCAGCCGGGTCGTCGCGTCCGCGACGATGCGCAACAACGTGTCCACGTGGGCCGGCGTCTGCTGCCCGCCCTGCTTCCCGGGGTGGGTCTGCAACATCTCCAGCCGCAGCTTCATGGCCACCAGCAGGCTGCTCAGGTCATGCGCGATGCCCGACGCCTGCTCACTGAGCATGCGCAGGTGCTCCCGCTCCGCCAGGGCGCGGCGCTCCTTCTCCAGCGCCTCCTCCTGACGCGCCTGCTCGGTGATGTCCCGGGCGAGCACCAGGACGACCTTCGGCGTCAGGTCCGCGCGGACCTGACGGGCGCTGATTTCCAGCTGCTGGTGGCCCCCCGCATAGGTGTAGCGCGACGTGCGGGCCAACTCCTCCGGTGCCGAGTCCAGCGCCCGCACCTCCGCGGCCACCACGCTGCGCAGCGTGAGCAGTGCGGGCCCCTCCTCCTGTCCACGCT
Source organism: Myxococcus guangdongensis (assembly GCF_024198255.1). Taxonomy (NCBI): domain Bacteria; kingdom Pseudomonadati; phylum Myxococcota; class Myxococcia; order Myxococcales; family Myxococcaceae; genus Myxococcus; species Myxococcus guangdongensis. The sequence continues at coordinate 1,099,735 of NZ_JAJVKW010000002.1, read as the reverse complement.
CTGTCAAACGTCGCCAGGGTCCCCGGGCGAGTGTGAGGGATTGCCAACGCAGGTTGACATAGAGCACCGCGTCACCCCGGAGCAGGGCCGCCGCGCCTGCAATGCCTTCCAGGGCGGAGGAGTGTCGGGAGGGCGTCAGGGGCTCGTCCTGGAAGTCAGGTCCGTGTGTCTTGTTCACCTTCTCGAGGATGGCCGTCAGCTCATGCTCGGTCGATGACGCGGGTGACATGCGTTGAGCTGTAACCCAGCCAGCATCACGCGGCAAGGGAGCCCCCCGCTCCCTCACGGAGCTCCAGCCCGCACGGGTATGTAGGGTGTGGACTGTACTGCCATTCCCCCGTGCGCCGGACGCGAAAGACTGACATACGGAGGGGTACCCGACATGGACATCATCCCTGGATGGAGGACCCGCGCGCCAGTGAATGGCTTACCTTGAACAGCCCTTGAACAACTTTTGAACATCACATGATGAACAAGGTCGCGGAAGGACGCTCGTCGCAGGTGCATCCCGAGGGCGCTCCTTGCATCTGGAGTGATGATGACGACAGACATTTCCAATGAGAGAATCCGGGTGGCGCTCCTGGAGGACCAACAGGTCTTCAGGGAGAGTCTGGTATTGGTCCTCGAGAGTGCGGGCATGGACGTGGTGGCGCGCTGCTCCCAGACGCCGCCCTTCCTGGCGAGGGTGCGTGAGCAGATGCCGCACGTGGCGGTGTTGGACCTGAAGCTGGAGCCGCCGGACCAGGAGGGGTCGGCGACGGGGATGACGGCGCTGCAGTGCCTGCATGACTTCTATCCGTCGGTGAAGTCGTTGGTGTTGTCGAGCCACCACGAGCCGGAGGTGGTGGAGCAGTGCCTGCAGGCCGGCGCCGCGGGCTACCTCTGGAAGCACAACGTGGGCTGCGCGGAGGTGGTGGAGGCGGTGACGCGCGTGGCGCGAGGGGAGCGGCTGATGCCCCCCGGGCTGTCGTGGGTGCCGTCGCTGCCCGGCTTCCTGATGCAGCAGGACGTGCCGACGGGCGGCGCGGAGCTGGGGCTGCTCACGCCGCGAGAGCGCGAGGTGCTGGGGTACGTGGCCGCGGGCGCGGACAACCTCAAGATTGCCGCGTGCTTGAGCATCACCGAGCGCACGGTGAAGGCGCACATCACCAGCATCTACAAGAAGATTGGCTCGGAGAACCGCACGCAGCTGGCGGTGCTCGCGCTGCAACTGGGCGTTCAGCGCCCGGCAGGCATCTGAGACCGCGGTGCGCCAGCACTTGCAGGCAATGGGCGCGCGCGCGGGCCCATGAGAGGGTGTTTGAGCCCGTGGCGCTCCACTCCCGAAACCCCCGCGCGCGGGTCTTCGCGACACCGTCCCCGGCGGGCCAGGGCAGAACCGAACGCAGCGGCTGCCCTGGCCCGTTCACTGTTCGCGTCAGGGCTTTTCGGCCGTCACCAGCTCGAAGGGGCCTCCGGACAGCACGCGCACGCGGTGGAAGCCCGCTTGCGAGAGCATCCGCTCGTACAGCTCCACCTCGCGCAGCCGGCTGACGCACGAGTCCACGCCGATGAGGAAGTAGGTCCAGAAGAACTGCGCGGCCAGGCGCTCCGGGGTGCGGAACTCCTCGCAGATGATGACGCGCCCGCCCGAGGGCAGCGCCGCCCACGCGGCCTGCAGCAGCGCCTGCGCCGTCTGGGGGGACCAGTCGTGCAGCACGCGCACGAAGCTCATCACGTCGTAGCCCGTGGGCAGCGGCTCCTTCAGGAAGTCGCCGGCCACGAAGCCCAGGCGCGAGGGGGACAGGCCGAAGCGCTCGCGCGTGCGCTCCACCAGCGCGAGCGTCGCCGGCAGGTTGAAGACATCCACCTTCAGGCCCGGGTGCTCTTTGGACAGGTGCGCCGCGAGGCTGCCGTCGCCGCCGCCCACGTCGAGCACGCGCTGGTCCTCCCTCCACAGCACGGGCGCGTGCAGGCGCAGCGCCTCGAGAATCGGCGGCAGGCCCGCCGCCATGCTCGTCTCGAAGCCCTCGAGCTGCTCGGGCGTGCGCAGGGGCCAGTCGAAGTCCGTGGGGGCGATGGAGTGTTGCCCGCGCAGCACCTCCGGCAGCCGTCCGTGCAGCGTGCGCCAGGCGAACTTCTCGCGGTCCGTCTCCCGGCCGTTCGGCCCCAGCACCGCCAGGGCCGCGTCGCGCAGGCCCTCCACCGCGTGGTAGCGCGCGGACGCGAGCGCGTCCGTGTCCTGCTCGCGCGTCACCAGGCCCAGGCTCTCCAGACAGTCGAGCAGCTTGTAGAGCCGGCCCGGCACCAGGCCATGCTTCGAGGCCAGCTGGGCCAGGGTGATGGGCTCGGGGCCCTCCAGCGAGTCGAGCAGCCCCAGCTCCAGCGCCGCCGTCAGCACGTCCACCGCCTTGGCGCCGTTGTAGAGCAGGTGCAGGAGCGCGCGAGGCGAGCGATTCGCACCGCCCGCCTGCGACGTCACGACTCGCTCCGGGTGGGCGTGAAGCCCGCATGCGCCACCGGGCACACCCCGCCCGTCCTGGCGGGAGCCGTGTAGGCCGCCGTGCTCATCGCGCCCTCCATGCAGCCGTCGCGGCGCGCGCCCGGAGAGTGGCCTCCCTCGCGGCGCCACCCGGCCGTCAGCTCCACGCGCACGTCCCAGAGCTGACGGAACAAGGGCAGCGTCATCCGCCCCGCCAGCACCTGCGTGGGCAGCCCGTCCAGCGCCTTCACCGAGCGGTCCACGCCGATGGTGCGCCGCACCAGCTGGAAGTGTTTGTACAACCAGCCCTGGAAGGCCTCGTCCACGTCCACCAGCTGCTCGCACAGCCGCTTCAAGTCATCCGGCCCGCCGCCCGAGTAGACGTCCAACAGCGTGCGAGCGCGCCGCGCCAGCAGCCGCTCCATCGCCCCCTCCAGCCCCTCGGCCGCCTTGCGCAGCGTGTTGTAGCCCGGGGACTCCTGGCCGCTGCCGTTGCCCAGGCTGCGGCGGATGACCTGGTAGGTGTCCGGCGTCATCGTCTCCATCACCACCAGCTCCGCCTCCAGGCTCCGGAGGATTCGCGCCAGCCGCTCCAGCCTCGCGGACGCGGCCCACAGCGAGTCCCGGTCCAGCTCCGCCACCACCTCCACCGCCTCGCGCGAGCCCAGCTTCAGCCACAGCTCCTGCGCCTGATGCACCACCTGGAACATCAGCTCGTCGTGCGAGACGCGCTCCTCCTCCGGCGACTGCAGCGACAACAGCTGCTGCGTCTTCAGATAGACCTCGTAGTCCAGCTCCCCCTTCCCCACCCACTTCTTCAACAGGGGGTTGAACAGCGGTCCATCCAGTTCTCGCCGTAACTTTTCCGCAGGACTGTAATCATTGAACGTGTGCATGGACCCCTCCGGAGGGGAGAAACGGGCATTCAGGGCGGAGAGCGAAGCAGACGTGCCCGACGGTGACGGCCAGAGGCTCGCGACGACGAGGGTGCTGCTGTTGCGGGGGGAGCCGCGCCCCGGCCCTGGGGGGCACGAGGCGCGGCGGTGAGGACTTCAGGGTGAAGGGGGGCGCGGCTTGAGGCGGAAGGTGCGCAGCCGGTTGGCGAGCTCCTCCCCCTGGACACTCTTGGAGATGTAGCCGTCCGCGCCGGACGCCAGCGCGAGCGAGCGCAGCTTCGACTCGTCGGACGCCGAGTAGAGGATGAACTTCGTCTTGGCGGACGCGTACTGGCGCGCCAGGTTGACGACCTTGTCGCCCTTGAGGGCGGGGAAGTTCACGTCGATGAGCACGAAGTCCGGCTCCGACTGGCTCACCAGGTTGGACACGCCCAGCGCGGAGGTGTGCGTGAGCACCTCGAAGCCATACGCGCTCAGCGAGCGCTGCACGAGGTCGAGCAGGTCCGGGTCATCGTCCACCACCAGGACGCGTGCTTTTTCTTCAGCCATGGCTTCTCCCTAGATGCTTGCGGATCATCTCGAGCAACTGGTCACGATCAAGGGGCTTGGTGAGGTACGCGGTGCAACCGGCCGCGTGCGCCTTGTCCTGATATTCACGCCCCGCGTGAGCCGTCACCGCGATGACCGGCACGTTGGCCACGGAGGGTACCGCACGCAAGCGACGTGTTGCCTCCCAACCATCCAACCGCGGTAGGGACAAGTCCATCAGGATGAGGTCCGGATTGTCGCGCGTGGCGCGCTCCAGGCCGTGCTCGCCGTCCTCCGCTTCGATGACTTCGAACAGTCCGCCCAGATAGCGGCGGACGATGTCCCGATTCTGGGCACTGTCCTCCACATACAGGATGCGCGGCAGCCGCCCCGCGGACGCGGCGCGCTGGGACAACAGCAGGCCCTTCGCCTGCGCGATGACGTCCTCGAGCGCGTGGCCGCCCTTCTTCACGAAGCCGGCGAAGCCGTCGCGCAGGAGCGCCTCCTCCTCGGGGGTGAGCGACTTGCCGGTGAGCACCACCACGGGCACCTGGAGCTTCTCGGCGCGCAGGCGCCGGAGCACCTCGAAGCCGTCCAGGTTGGGCATCATCAAATCCAACACGACGAGCGACGGCGGGGACACGCGCGCCTTGAGCAGCGCGTCCTCGCCGCTCCGGGCCTCGGCGGTGCTGAAGCCCGCGCGGCGCAGGTTGCGGCTGACCAGCTCGCGCGTGGCCGAGTCGTCGTCCACCACCAGCACTTCGCCCACCCCCGCGGACGAGCCCAGCGACTGGGCCAGGCTGCGCTGCACCACCTCCACCAGCCGCTCGGGCTCCACGGGCTTGACCAGGTACTCGCACGCGCCCAGCGAGAAGCCGCGCGAGCGCTGCTCCTCCACGGAGATGAGGATGACGGGGATGCCCGCCAGCGCCGGCTCGCTCTTGAGCTGGCTGAGCACGCTCCACCCGTCCAGCTTGGGCAGGTGGATGTCCAGCAGGATGGCCTGGGGCTTGAGCTCCCGCGCCCGCTTGAGCGCGATGATGCCGTCCTCGGCCACCACCACCTTGAAGCCCGCGGGCTCCAGCTGGCCCGTCACCAGCTGCTGGATGAGCGGATCATCATCCACCACCAGCACGGTGCTGCCCGGCTGCGCGAGCGCGCCCACGTGGCTGGCCACCTCGGCCACGGGGACGGGCTGCGAGGCCTGGGCGCCCGTCGGCGCCGTGTCCGTGGTGTTGGGCAGGCGCACCGTGAAGGTGGTGCCGCGGCCCAGCGTGGACGTCACGGAGACGGTGCCGCCCAGGACGCGCGACAGCTCGCGGACGATGGCCAGCCCCAGGCCCGTGCCGCCCACCTTGCGCGTGGTGGAGCCGTCCACCTGGCGGAACTTCTCGAAGATGAAGGGGAGCTGGTCGGCGGGGATGCCCACGCCGGTGTCCTCGACGATCATCACCACCTCGTCCCCGTTGGGGACCAGGCTCAGCGCCACCTCGCCCGTCTCGGTGAACTTGGCGGCGTTGCTCAACAGGTTGAGCATGATCTGCCGCAGCTTCAGCGCGTCGGTGCGCAAGGTCTCCGTCGCCGCGTCCACGTGCACCGTGAGGGCCACGTCCTTGCCCTTGAGGTACTCCTTCACGGTGGCCATGCACTCCTCGGCCAGCTCGCGCACGTCCACGGGCTCGGTGACGACGTCCACCTTGCCCGACTCGATCTTGGACAGGTCCAGGATGTCGTTGATGAGCGCCAGCAGCGTCTTGGCGTTCGTCTTGACGACGTTGAGGTCCCTGCGGCCGTGGGCCGTCAGCCGCGAGCCCTCCTCGCGCATGAGCAAATCGCAGTAGCCGATGATGCCGTTGAGCGGCGTGCGGATTTCGTGGCTGAAGTTGGCCAGGAACTCGCTCTTGAGGCGGGCGGCGGCCTCGGCCTCGCGGGCGCGCTCCTCCTCGTTGCGCTTGGCCACCGCCAGCTCCTGGGCCAGCCGGTCCAGGTCCTCGTTCTGCTGGCGGATGATCTCCATCTGCAGCGCGCGCTGCTGATAGGACGCCAGCGAGCGGGCGGACACCGCGCGCGTGCGCTTGATCTCCTCCAGGCTCGCGGCCAGCTGCTTGTTGGCCGCCTCCAGCTCCGCCTTGGACGCGCGCAGCATCTCCTCGTTCTGCTTGCGCTCGGTGATGTCCTCGGTGACGCCCAGCACGTAGCGGGCCTCGCCGGTGGCGTCGAGCAGCGGCAGCTTGCGCGTGGCGAAGATGCGGTCCACGCCGCCGGCGCGCGCCACCTCCTCGAACGAGCGCATCTTCTTGGACGCGAGGATGTCCGAGTCGATGGCGATGAACGACTCGGCCTGCTCCTTCGGGAAGTAGTCGTGGTCCAGCTTGCCGAGCAGCCACTCCTTGGTGACGCCGAACGCGTCCGCGAACGTCTTGTTCGCCACCACCAGCCGCCGCGTCGCCGCGTCCTTCACGAAGAGGACGAAGGGCAGCGCGTCGATGATGTTGCCCAGTATCCAGTTGGCGTGATGCAGCTGTTCCTGGGTGGCGTCATGGCGCAGCCGGTCCCCGGCCAGGGGCAGCTCGCGCCGCAGCACGGGCCCCAGCCGGTTGAAGCGGTCCTCGCTGACGTAGTCGCGGGCGCCCGCGCGGGTGGTGGCCTCCAACACCGCGTCGCTCCACTCGCGCGACACGACGACGAAGGGCAGCTCGCGCGAGTGCTTGCGCCACAGGGCCTGAGCCTCGGCGAAGCCCAGGCCGGGCAGCTCCGAGCCACACACGACGAGCGACCAGGGGCGGGCGAGCGCGGCCTCCAGGGCGGGGGCGCTGGTGGCGCGCTCGACGTGGGCGACGACACCCGCGTGCCCGAGCGCCTCTTCCACGCGCTGGCACTCGCGCTCACTGGCGACGAGCAACAGGGACGTGGCGTCCGTCGCGGGGACGGAAGGGGGGAGGGAGGTGGCCATGGCTCAGTTCGCCCCGAACACCAGCGCGGTCAACGTGGTGTTGATGTGGAACCCTGAATAGATTTCGAAGTGCACGTTCATCCCAGCGGCGGTGGGTGCGGCCTTCAGGGTCTCCGCGAGCTGGGCCACGCTGTTGGTGGCATGCGCGTACCACATGCGCCCGCCGCAGTGGAACAGGAGAGCGGCCTGGGGGTTCTGCACCCTGCGGGGCATCTCGTCGGTGAAGAAGCCGCGCGTCATGCCCGCCATGTCCCCCAGCTTCATCAGCTCCAGCTCCGTGCCCTCCTCCAGCAGGTTGGCGAAGAGGATGGAGCCGTCCTCCTGGGGCCGCCACGCGGCGCGGATGAAGTACTCGCGGCCCACGCGCAGCGCGGTGGGGCGCACCGCGAAGCCCTCGGGCGTGCCGAACTCCAAGTCCTTCACGTCCTTGACGCCCAGGATTTCGGCGTAGCGCTTGGCGGCCGGGTGCCCGTCGATTTCCAGCGCGCGGGTGTGGCTCTCGTCCACCTTGGTGATGGTGAGCTTCTCCCCGGTGGGCACGTACCAGTGCGAGCGCAGCGCCGCCCAAGGGGCGCTCGTGCGGAACAGCGCCACCAGCACCGCGTCGGTGGCCACCTCGCCGTCCACGTGCACCAGCGCGGACTGCTTGGCCGGGTCGCGGTTGTCGTCGCTCGCGCCGCCGCCCACCAGCACCAGCGTCTGGCTGCGCTCCAGGATGCCGAGCAGCAGCTCCTCCTTCTTGTAGCGAAAGCCGTCATCGATGACGAGGCCCACGTAGCGCCGCGGGTCCAGGTCCTGCTGGCGCACGCCCAAATCCTCGCACGCGCGCTTGATGGCCGTCTGTCCCGCGGTGATGGCGTCCACGGACAGCTGCGTGCCCAGCCCCAGGCCCACCTCCACGTCGCCGGAGAGCGCGGACAGCACCACGCTGCCCTCGTGGATGCCGGTGTTGTCCAATTCGCCCGCCGTCGTCGCGCCGACCAGGCGCGTGCCCGGGGGCAGCCGCTCGCGCACCGCGCGGTTCAGCGCGTGCTGGTCGCGGTTGCGCGAGGCGAACATGGTCACCAGCACGGGCTTGACGTTGCCCAGCTGGCTCAAGAGGTCCTCCGCGGCCGCGGACGGCTCCGTCAGCGTGGTTCGAGCCGTCTGCATCTTCACTTGGGCCATGGAGGACCTCTTGGGTGTCTGGCGGCGGCTAGAGGCCGCTGCGCGGGTGCTGGGTATGACAGGCGCCGGTGCACTGCTCGAAGGACGTGGGTCCTCCGCCGACGTACATGCTTTCAATCTTCCCGAACTGGGCCTCGTGGCTCTTCGGGTAGCTCTTGTGGCACGACAGGCACGCGGCCTTGCTCGTGCGCTGGATGCTCTCCTTCGTCAGGTGGCAGGAGGCGCACTGCTCCAGCGGCTTGTCGAAGCGGTTGGAGCGCGAGTGGATGAAGTGGGTGCGCACGAAGACGGGCCCCTCCAGCTCGAAGCCCAGGGGCGCGTGGCACCCCGAGCACGCGGCGCGGTTGTCGTTGCCGTGGAGCACCTGGGACAGCTCTCCGCCCTCGCTGTGGCAGCTGTTGCACGGGCCCGTGGTGAGCCTGGCCTCCGTGCGGCGCGTGGTGCCCACCTGGATTTCAATCGTGCGCGAGCCGGGCAGGTCCTCGCCCAGGTACGTGCGGCGGCCCTTCACCGTCACCAGATACGTGCCGGGCGTGGCGTTGGCGGGAATCTTGTACTGCCACCTGTCCGTGTTGGGCCGGTCCCAGAGGCCCTCCTCCGGGAAGAAGGCGCCGCGGAAGACGATGTTGGCGAACGGGAGGATGGCGAACTGCGAGTACACGCCGTCGCGCGCCTCGGTGGCGACGACCTGCTCGTCCACCTCCGGGTCCAGGAAGGCCTCGAGCGCGATGACGCTGCGGATGGGCTGGATGTTCTGTGCGGGCCCGATGATTTGGGACATCAACATCCGCTCCCGGTGCTTGCGCCGGTAGTACGTCGTCGTCGCATCGAAGAAGGCCCGATAGTACTGGATGCCCGCCGCGTTTCCGTCCGGCGCGACCTCATTGTAGGACGGCAGACTGCCTTCGGGGTGCAGTCTGTTGCCCGCCCCGTCCTTCAGGGTGACCTGGAAGGTGATTTCGGACCCTGGGGCATAGGTGCCATCGCGGCGCGGCGGGGTGAGCGCCTTCACGTCGATGCCGAAGCCATAGGTGTAGTCGGCGTCGCGCACCTGCTCCACGGGGATGATGTAGGGCGTGAAGGGGCGCAGGCTCCAGCGCAGCCGCAGCGCGGTGGTGGTGTTGGTGAGCGTGAAGGCCTTCGCCTTGGCGTGCTCGTACGCGTTGCGCACCTCCAGCAGCGCCTCCTCCTCGAACTTCTTCGCGCCCGCGCAATTGGTGGGGGACTGGCAGTCGGTGATGGACTGGATGGCGCGCAGCCGGCGGATGAAGAAGTCGTCGGTGCGCTCGCGGCGCGAGTCCTCCGAGCCGATGTTGAGCACCACGGGCAGGCCCGTGAGCCGGCCGCGCGAGTCCACGGGCTCCACCGTGAAGAGGCTGGGCACGTCCATCCACGCCGCGCCCCGGTAGAAGCGCCGACGGGTGAAGGCGCCCGGGCTGCCCAGGAGCACCGGCTCCTCGTCCACGGCCTTGAGCCCCGCCCAGCCCAGCCCCGCGAAGTCGCTCTGCGTCTTCAGCGCGTTGAGCCCCGTGTCCCGGTTGGACAGCACCGAGGCGCGCAAATCAATCTGGTTGATGTAGAAGCTCGAGCCCGCGCGCACGCGCAAGAGCTGCCCCTTGCCGTTGTCCACCTCGAGCGCCAGCCCCACCGGCTTGGGCAGGGGCGGCCACGGCCAGCCCAGGAGCGCCTGCGCCTGCGGGGTGCCCTGCGCGGGCTCCGTCGCCAGCGCGGACTCATCAAAGGACACGTCTTCCGGTCCGCCGCAGGCCACCAGCAACCCCGTCACCAGGGCCCACGCCAACGTCTGGCGGGCCGTGGGGTAACCGAGCGAGCGGTGCGTACACGCTTCGCGCTGGGACCAGGGTGCTCCAAGTCCACCCATGGGTGACTCTCCTCGTACATGTGGTTGAAGGCACCGCCATTGGCGCCCCGGCCAGCGGACCCTGTAGCCCGTCGCCCGCAGGGGGCGAGGGGGGCCGGATCTCTCCCGTTTCCGGGTTTCCCCGGTTCGAGCCTTTTTAGCCGTACGAAGAATATCTGGACTGAACAGACGCCTTCAACTTCTGGGAAAATAATCCGCTCTCTTTGAATCCCGGAAGGCTTTAACTGTTCGGATTTCCTCAATACGCTGCGGGCTGAACCGACTCAAGCGGTTGCTTGCAGGGGAAGGTGAGTCCTGCCCTGGAGGGCACGTGGAAGTTCGACGGTGAATTCCGCGCCTTCCCCGATTCGGCTCCGGACGCGGATGGAGCCGCCGTGGGCCTGGACCAGCTGGTGGACGATGTAGAGCCCCAGGCCGGTGCCGGGGTGGTGGCGGCCGTCGCCGTGGACGCGCTCGAAGCGGTGGAACAGGCGCTGCTGGTCTCCGGGGGCGATGCCCAGGCCCGCGTCCTTCACGGTGACGCGCGCATGGGAGTCGTCGGCGTGGACGGTGACTTCCACGGGGTGGCCGTGGCCGAACTTGAGGGCGTTGTTGACCAGGTTGGTGAGGGCGCGGTCCAGGCGCAGCCTGTCCCATGAGCCGGAGGTGTCCTCCTCGAGCACGCGCACGGTGAGGGCGCAGCCAGCGGCGGCGGCCTGCTCCGCGTGGCGCTCGGCCACCTCCCGCGTCAGCGTGGCCAGGTCCATCTGCTCGCGGTCCAGCGTCATGGGGCCCGCGGACAGGCTCGACAGGTCCAGCAGGTTGTGGAGCAGCCGGCCCATGCGCCGCGCCTCACTCTCCGCGCCCACCAGGCCCTCGCGCAGGCGGGGCTCGTGGGCGTTCGCCTCCAACAGCCGCAGGCGCCTCAGGCGAAGCTGGAGCGAGGACAGCGGGTTGCCCAAATCGTGCGCGGCCACGCCGATGAGCTCCAGCGCGCCCTGCGCCTCGGTGAGCAGGCGCGCGTTGTCCAGCGCGAGCGCGGCCCGGGCGGCCAGCTCCTCCATGAAGGCGCGGTCCACCTCGCCGTAGCGCCGCGCGCCGGTGGACAGCAGGCACAGCGCGCCCAGCACGCGCGAGCCCACCGCCAGCGGCACGGTGAGCGAGGAGGTGACGCCCAGCACGCGCAAGAGCTCGCCGTGGGCGCTGCCCTCGAGCGCCGTGGGCAGGTGCGCCGCGTCCACCTCCGACAGGAGCTCGCCTCGGCCGGTGCACACCACGTGGCAGGGGCCCACCTCGTCCGCGTCGGGGCAGCGCAGGAGCGGCTCCCACAGGCGGCTGGCGGCCTGGTCGTCCGCGCACGCCACGGCCTGGGGGCGCACGCGGCCGTCGGCGGAGGGGAGGAAGAGGATGCACGCGTCGGCGACCTCGGGCACGCACAGGCGCGTGAGGGCCTCGCCCACCTCGCGCGCGCCGGACAACGGCTGCAGCACGCGGCCCGCCTCGGCGAAGAGCGCCTGGGCGCGCTCCATGCGGCGCCGCTCGGTGATGTCGCGCGTCACCTCCGCGAAGCCGCACAGCCGCCCGCGCGAATCCGACAGCGCGGTGAGCAGCGTCTCCGCCCAGAAGCGCGTGCCGTCACGTCGCACGCGCCAGCCCTCGGACAACAGGCGGCCCTCGCGCCGGGCCCGCTCCAGCTGGGCGCGAGGCAGGCCCGCGGCCACCGCGTCCTCGGGGTGCAGACGCTCCAGCGCGCTGCCCGCCACGTCCTCGGCGGCCCAGCCCGTCAGCCGCTGCGCGCCGGCGTTCCAGGCCGTCACGCGGCCCCGGGAGTCCAAAAAGCACAGCGCGTAGTCCGTCACCGCCTCCATCAGCAGGCCCAGGCGCTGCTCGCTGTGCTCGTGGCGCGCGTGCAGCGGCGCGAGCAGCTGGCGCAGCACCAGCCCCAGCGAACCCACGCCGATGAGCCCCACCGAGCCCGCGAGGAGCGCCTGTCGCAATGCCAGGCGGGAGACCTCCTCGTGGGTGAACAGTCCGTGCACGACGGACAGGAGCGTCGCGAACAACAACAGGCCGGCGAGCATGCAGGCGGACACCCCCGCACCCACCCGCTGGGCGAACGTCCAACGTCGCATCATGTGAGGCTCCCCCCGCTCCTGGCGAAAGCCCGCACGCGGCCCGCATCAGGAAGGTGATGGACAGCATCCCCGATGCGAGGACAGCGGAAAATTGCCCGGTTGGACAAAGTCTGAGTCACCCCAGGGAGGTTGCTGACACTCCCTGGGTGGAAGGACTCCCCATCTGGCATGGCCATCACCAGGGCGCGGGGTTATGAGGCGAGCCCCCCTCATTCGTCTTGCGTCTGTCCCCACCGCCTATGTCTCTCGTCGAAGGTCTGAAGGTCCGCTATCTCCCCCAGCCCGAATGGGGTGTGGGTCACCTGCTGTCCCTCCAGGAGGACGGAGCCAAGGCGCTCGTCGTCTTCCCCGCACGGGAGGACGCCCCGGTGCTGGTGTCCACCAAGGGCGGCGCCCTGGTGTCCTACCCGCTGCCGCCGGGGGAGCCGGTGGTGACGTACAAGGGTCGGCTGGCCCTGGTGGTGGCCGAGGAGCCGGGAGCGCGGGGCCTGCGGCGCTACGTGTTGAGGTACGCGGACACGGGCGAGGAGGACGAGCTGCCAGAGTCCGAGGTGCGCGCGCTGCCGCCGCGTTCGGACCTGTTGTCGACACTTCGCGAGGGCCGGGTGGGGGACGCGCGCGCCTTCACGCTGCGCAAGCAGGCGCTGGTGCTGGATGACGAGCGGCGGTGTGACGCGCTGGGCGCGCTGCTCGCCAGCCGCGTCATGGTGAAGCCCCACCAGGTGGGGGTGGTGCAGCGGGTGTTGTCCGCGCGTCGCCCGCGCTTCGTGCTCGCCGACGAGGTGGGCCTGGGCAAGACGATTGAAGCGGGCATGGTGTTCAGCGCGCTGCGGCTGTCGGGCCTGGCGCGGCGCTGCCTGGTGGTGGCGCCCAGCCACCTCACCGTGCAGTGGCTGGTGGAGCTGTTCCACAAGTTCAACCAGCTCTTCACGCTGATGGACTCGGACCGCTACGCGCAGTCCCTCAAGGAGGCCCCGGGTGTGTCGCCCTGGGCGCGCTTCCCGCTGGTGGTGACCAGCCTGGAGCTGCTGTCGCGCAGCGAGGAGCACCGCCAGGAGCTCGCGGGCGAGGACGCGTTCTGGGACCTGGTCATCATCGACGAGGCGCACCACTTGAAGGGCGAGCGCGCCTTCGAGGCCGCCTCCGTGCTGGCGAAGAACTCCTGGGGCCTCTTGCTGCTCACCGCGACGCCCATGCAGCTGGACCCGGCCGAGTACCACGGGCTGCTCACGCTCATCGACGCGGCCACGGCCCCGTCGGTGAAGGGCTTCGAGGAGCGGCTCGCGCGTCAGGAGGAGCTGTCCACCGCGGTGCGCGCGCTGCGCGAGGGTGGCAAGGCCCAGGCCACGGCGGCGGTGAAGGCCCTGGCCCAGCGCTTCCCCGAGGACGCGCGGCTCAAGACGTTGAAGGAGCCGGACGCGCTGTTGCAGCACCTGGCGGAGACGTACAGCCTCAGCGACACGCTGGTGCGTAACCGCCGCGCGGTGGTGGGTGGTTTCTCCACGCGCAGGCTGCACCGGCACCCGGTGGCGCTGCCCGCCGAGGAGCTGAAGGTCCGCGACGCGGCGCTGGAGGTGTTGGCGCAGGGCACGCTGAGGGGCGCGCCGCTGGGCAACGTGCTGCGCCGGTTGGAGTCCAGCTCCGCGGCGTTCTCGGGCGCGGTGAAGTCCAACCCGGTGCTCAAGGCGAAGGCGGACGTGCTGAAGCTGCCGTCGCGCGACGCGAAGTTCAGCGCCTTCGTGGACGTGCTGCGTGGCGTGTGGAAGGCGGAGCCCTCCGCGAAGGTGCTCGTCTTCACCGAGAGCCGCGACACGCTGGAGATGCTCCAGTCGGAGCTGTCGCGCGAGAACGTGGAGGCGCTGGGCTACCACGGTGACCTGCCGCTGGTGGAGCGGGACAGGCAGGTGGCGCGCTTCAGGGATCCAGAGGGCCCCAAGGTGCTGCTCTGCACGGAGGTGGGTGGCGAGGGCCGCAACTTCCAGTTCGCGCACCACCTGGTGCACTACGACTTGCCCTGGAGCCCGGCGACGGTGGAGCAGCGCATCGGCCGGCTGGACCGCATCGGCCAGACGCACCCGGTGGAAATCCATGTCTTCGACGTGGCGGGCACGCTGGCGTCGGACGTGCTGACGCTGCTGGCGGACGCGGTGGGCGTGTTCGGCGAGACGGTGGGCGGCCTGGACGCGGTGCTGGAGGAGGTGGAGGACCGGCTGGCGGAGCTGGCGCTGCTGCCTCGCGAGGCGCGCGTGGCCTATGCGGGCGAGCTCAAGGCGAAGGTGGAGTCGGCGCGGGAGCAGGTGAAGCGCGCGTATGATCCGCTGCTGGACGTGCGCAGCTTCGACCGCCCCGCGGTGGAGCGCCTGGTGAAGAAGGCCCAGGAGCGCATGGGCATCGAGTCGGACGAGGACGGCGACGACGGCGAGGCCCCCGGGCTGGAGGACGGCCTGTGGGGCGTCGCGCGGGATTTGGACGAGCGGCTGGAGGAGACCGTCACGGAGCTGGCGCGCCGGGTGGGCATCGGCGTGGACACCGACGAGCAGGTGGAGGCCTTCCAGGTGGCGTTCCAGTTCGGCCACGCGCTGAAGGTGGACGGGCTGCCGGGGCTGGACGTGCTGGAGGACCGCACGCAGCTGGGCACCTTCTGGCGCGACACCGCGGTGGAGGCCGAGGAGCTGGAGTACTTCGCCACCGGCCACCCGCTGGTGGAGGCCCTGTTCGGCTTCCTGCGCGACGGGCCCTATGGCCGCAGCGCGTTCCGCTTCATCGAGAAGCGCGGGCCCCAGAAGGCGCGCGGCGTGGAGCTGCTCTACCACCTGCAGCTGCCGGAGCCGGAGGACACCTCGCCCGGCGCGCGCGTGCCCAGCCGTCAGCTGGCGCGCTTCCTGGAGCGCACCCTGGTCCACGTGGCCGTGGTGGACGGCGGCGCCTCGGGCCCCAAGGCCGACGACGCGGTGCTCCCCGCGCTGGAGACCGAGGGCAAGACGCTCAAGGGTGACGAGGTGTCGCGCGCCTTCCCGGGCTTCGACGCCTTCCTCGACGCCGCGGTGCCCGTGGGCCAGAAGACCGCCGAGGCCGCGCTCAAGAAGCTCACCACCTCCGCCCGCGAGGCCATCGAGGCCGAGCGCGACGCCGGCCTGGAGCGCCTGCGCCTGTCGCTGGACCACCAGGGCCTGTCGGATGACGCCCTCGCCACCCAGCTGGGCGCCGAACACGCGCACTACGAGCGTCTGCTTCACGCCCTTCGTGACGCGAAGGTGACACTCGACTCGGCTTGCGGTTTCATTCTCAACCGCTGAGACGTGCGGGGCAGGGCGGGGCGTTGTGCCTGTGACGCGAGGTGTCGGATGCTCGCGCGGACAGTCCCACTGTGTCGTGGACAGTGGGACTGGGTACCGAATTTGGCTACGGTCCAGTTGACCGATTCCTCAATCAACAAGATTCAGGGAATTGGAAGGTGTATGCTTTCCCGCGCCATTGCACCCACATCCCGGCAGTCCGGACAGGCAGCGGTGGAAGCGGCCCTGACGCTCCCGCTGGTGGTGTTCCTGGTGTTGGGGACGCTGCAGCTCTTCATGATGCTGCAGGCGCGAATCCTGGCGCAGGTGGCGGTGTACCGGGCGGTGCGGGCCGGCAGCCTCAACCACGCGGACTGCCTGCCGATGATGCACGCGGCGATGGTGACGATGCTGCCGTCGGTGGTGCGCACCGACAGCCCCCGGGCGCTGGCGGACGCGTTCCGGCTGCGACGGGACAACGAGTACCGGGTGACCAGCTCCTACGGGAACGTGTTCCGGGGGCCCATGGTGGAGATCGTCCGCGACTCGCCGGACGTGGCGTGGGTGAACTCGCTCGCCTTCAACGAGGACCTGCTCTTCGACCAGCCCACGGACAGCGACGCGGCGCTCGACAGCCGCACGTTGGAGATCCGCATGGTGGCCTGGTACTACATGCGCATCCCCTTCGCGAACTGGGTGATGAGCCGGATGTTCCTGGCCCACTTCGGTCTGCGTCGGTACACGGCCACCAACCCGCTGATGCCGGCGCAGAAGCAGTCGGAGTGGTGGAACGACGAGGCGCCGCCCTTGGGTCCGGATGACTGGCCAGGGGGCGCGCTCGACGAGCGCATGGTGTCGTGGAGCCGGCAGGGCCACTTCGTCTTCCCCATCCAGGTCCACGCGGCGATGCGGATGATGACGCCGGTGATGGCCCAGAACTTCCCGCGAGGCGCCGAATGTCCCGTCACCGGCTTCTGAGTGCGCCGCGCGGTCAGGCGCTCGTCCTCTTCGCGCTGACGCTGCTCTTGCTCGCGTTGATGGTGCTGATGACGCTGGGCTTCGGCATGCGCGCCAAGGAGCGCGTCGAAATCCAGATGGCGGCGGACGCGGCGGCCTACAGCCAGGCGGTGGCCGCGGCGCGCACCTTCAACGCCATCTCCGTGATGAACCGCGCGCAGGTGGCGCACATGGTGGCCATGGCCGGCACCCAGGCGCTCATCAGCCGCAGCAGCCAGGTGTACGCGGCCCACATGGTCTGCGCGCCCAAGTTCACCCTGGCGCAGTGGGAGCTGGGGGACAAGGACGCGGCCACGCAGACGAAGGAGGCCCAGTCCAAGGCGGGTGCCCTGTACCGGGCGGGGCTGGAAATCTACGCGCACCTGCTGGAGGAGCACATCGCGGGACAGAAGCTCGCGGTGCGCATCGCCCGGGGCGCCAACCCGGAGCTGGAGGCGACGGCGGACGGCGCGGCGAAGAGCTTCCTGGAGCTCAACGGCTCCGAAGACGTGCCCCGCCACGGGGCCCTGATGGACGCCGTGCGGCGGGGCGAGGGCGCGTGTGGCAGCGGCGCGGTGTGCCCGGTGGGCGGCAGCACGCGCGCGCACCTGAACGCCACCATGGGCAGCCTGGGCTGGACGTGGGTGCACAACCGGCCCACCGGCAGCGCGGGGTTCGGCACGGGAGGCGCGTCGGCCGGGGCGGGCTTCCGTCGCTATGGCTCGGCCGCGGAGATGGACCCGTCGACGTACGGCACGGTGTCCGGGCGCAACTCCACGGGGCATGACCACGCGACGGCCATCGTCCCCACGCAGTGCGCGAGCAACGCGCCGCCCGCGCCGGTGCCGGTGCTGGATGCGTGGGTGATGTCCGACGAGCGGCAGACGCCGCAGGACCAGCACGTCTACGGCCTGCGTCTTCCGCCGGGGCAGGCGCCCGAGGCGGGTGAGCCCCTCTTCGAGCGGCACACGCTGGGCATGTGCGTGTCCTGCCCGGGCATCTGGCCGTTCGCCATGAGCTACAACGTGGACGAGATGTGGCGCGGGCCGAGCAACCACTACGCCCAGCCGAAGCTGTACTCGGTGTTGCATCGCGATTACGGCAGTGACGCGCGCCGCAACAACCCGGACCCGTGGAACCTGTTCTTCCGCTTCAAGTTCTCCGAGGAGAACACGACGGAGTTCGACCTCTCGATTCCGCTGGGGCGCTCGCGGCCGACGGGGCGTGAGAGCGTGCAGCGCAACCAGGTCGCGCTGTCGGCGGGCATCGTCTACTACCACCGGCCGCGCGCGGCGGCGCAGGGGGGAGGCTGGCGCGAGCCGCCCAACTTCCTGAACCCCTTCTGGCGCGCCACGCTGGTGAGCGCCGAGGGCGCGGTGGACGACAAGCCAGCCGAGAGCCTGGAGACGGCGGGGTTCTCCGAGCACGGCCGGACGCTGCGGGAGCTGGAGCAGGCGGGGTATCGCGGCGGCAGCCGGCGGGGAGCGGGGTACTGACATGCGCTCACGACGCGCGGCACGGCGAGGACAGTCGCTCATCGAGACGGCGCTGGGGTTGATGGTGTTCGTCACCATCCTCCTGTTCGGCATCTACTTCGCGGAGGTGGGCGCGCTGACGCTGAAGGTGCAGGAGGCCGCCAACTTCGCGCTCTGGAATGCCACGGGGCGCGTGATGCACGACCCGGCGGCGGGGGAGTGGCAGCGGCCCTCCGCGGTGACGGGCGCGCTGGCGGAGGCGAACGGGCGCTACGTGGACTACGACGGGCGCAGCCGCATGGACGGAGCGGGTGGGGTGCCGGTGCAGCTCGCCGTCGCCCGGGCGCAGCCCATCCAGGTGGACTGCGAGGCGGAGCTCCCGGCGAACGTCCCCACGCTGGCGCCGGTGCACGCGGGCGGGCCGCTGGCGGAGATGCGGGTGGCATCGCCGGGCATGCGCTGCACGGCGTCCACGCGGCTTCGCGCCGAGCGCATCGGCCGGTTCATGGAGCCGAGCTTCTTCCAGACCTCGCAGCGCGTGGCGGCGGCGACGTTCCGCGTGTGCGCGGCGGGGCGCGCGACGGCGGGCGAGTGCCGGGGTCGGTTCGGGTTGTTCCTGGACGACTGGGGCCTGTCGACGGTGGCGGAGGGGCGCGCCTGCGCGCTGAGCCTCAACAGCGGCGCGGTGTGCGGCAACCCGGACTACTACCTCTGGGCGGAGCGGGTGTATCGCCGCAACGGCGGTGGAGGGAGCGCGGGCTCGGCGCTGGCGAACCTGGTGGGCTCGGAGTCGGTCAACGAGGACCAGTTCTTCATGAGCTTCCGGGGCGAGGAGGACCGCTACGAGGAGAACATCGGCGCCACGCACGCGGGCGGACAGTCCGTCTGGGAGACGACGCCGTTCCGCGCCTCGAACCTGGGGCGCCGGTATGACGTGCCCCGGGAGAACCGCTGGCTCGGTGGAGTGCGGGTGCGGTGAGGTCCGCGCTCGCCGTCCTGTGCCTGCTGGGCACGGCGCCTGTCGCCGCGAGCGACGCGACGCCCAAGCCCGCGGCGGCGTCTCCTGAGTCGAAGCGTGTCGGGAAGGGCGCGTCGAAGTCCGGCACTGCCACCGCGAAACCGGACGCCTCGAAGTCCGCCGCGAGCCCTCCCGCGGACACCGGGCCGCGCTTCGCGTGGCCGTCGCTGCGCGTGCTGGAGCAGGTGGACGCCAGCGAGGTGCTCGACGCCAACGGCGTGCCCGTGGTGCTCCGCGCCGTGGTGGTGAAGGACTCCGCGCAGGACCTGGTGCAGCGCTTCGCGGACGCCTTCCGCGCGGGCGGCCTCCACGTCCCTCCGGGCTCCGAACAGCCGCAGCTCGCCAGCGGCGCGGCCATGCTCACCGGCGTCGACATGGTCCGGGGGCTCACCTACACCGTCATCCTCCAGCCTCAGGAGGGCGGCGTCACGCTCGTGTACCTGGGCGAGGCCAACCACGCGCTCGCCCGCGAGCCGAGCGCCGCCGGTGACGTCGCCACGCTCCCTCCCGGCGCGCACGGCGTGATGCGCGTGAGCGACGAGAGCTCCAGGACCCTGTCCTTCCTCGTCCCCATGTCCGAGGCCGAGGTGAGGACCTTCTACGCCCAGGTGTTGGTGCGCGACGGCTGGCGGCTCGCCGACGGGGAGACGTCCCTCTACACCCGTCCCGGTGAGGAGCTGCGCATCATCCTGGCCCCCGCCGAGAAGGGCCTGCGCTCCGTGGTGCTCGTCCACCGGGGGCGACTTCGCGGGCCCTGAGACGCGAATCGTCGCGCCACGTCCCGTCGGACACCGTGCGACTCAGGCGCGCAGCTTCTCGCGCAGCGCCTTGGCGCGGCCCTGCATGTCCGGGTCCATGCTGGTCAGCTCCACCGACTTCAGCCGCTGGTCCAGGCTCTGCGGCTTCTTCTGCAGCTTGCCTTCCTCCGCCAGCACCTCCAGCCGGGCCAGCGCCTTGTCGACGATGCGCTCGCGGGGGTGGTCCAGCAGGCTGTCGAGGAAGTACGCGTCCTCGGGCAGCTCCGGGTACTTCTCCAGGTAGTCCACCACGGCCTTCACCCAGTCGGCGCGCGTCTCGGACTCCGTCACCTTCTGCATGGCCTGCTTCTGGGCCTTGCGCTTGCCCTCCGGGTCGAACGTCTTCGCCAGACCCTCGGGCAGCTCGCCGCCCGTGAAGAGCGCGTCCGCCGCGGCCTTGTACTTCTGGTAGCTCGCGCTGCGTTCAATCTTCTGCTGCGCGGGGTCATCCTGGCGCGAGTGGTACTTGCTGCCCTTGGCGCGGCCCGCGTCGATTTCTCGCCACGTCTTGTTGCGCTTCCCGGAGAAGCCGCCGCCGTCGTCGTTGTCCTTGGCCATCCTTCATCTCCCCTTGCGTGCGCCCCAGAGCGCCGCGAGTCCGCGTTGGACGAGGGTGCGCACCACCTCCAGCTCCTGTGCGGTCAGGGGCTGCTCCTCGTCCTGCTCCGCCTCGAAGAGCGCCTCGGCCGCGTACGTCCGCAGCGACTCGGGCACCGGTGGAGCCGTCGTGTCCGCCACCAGCGCCGCCGAGCGCACCGAAGCGACTCCCGGCGACCAACCCAGCTCCAGCATGGCGTACAGCTCGAAGAGCAGGTGGCGGGCGACCCCGTATCCTTCGTCCGTGAGCCCCGCGGCGTCAAGCGCGCCCAGCAAGGCATCCTGTCGGTTCTCGAAGGCGTGCATCAGCCGCGTGCGCGCCTTCTCGTCATCCTCCAGATAACGCCAGGCCGTCTCGACGAATTCGCTCGAGGGCTCGCCCGGGTGGAAGTCCGCGGGAAGCACGGGCCGGCTCTTCTTCGGCCGGGGCGGCCGCTCCCCATCCTCCAGGCGCACCACGCGCCCCTCCGCCACCAGGTCCCAGAGCCCCAGCAGGTTCTGGTACAGCTTGCGCGCGATGTCCGGCGAGGGGAAACGCGGCTCGCCCTCGAAGAGCCCCGGGATGACGTCGCCCTGCGGGCGGCCCTTGGCGTGCGCGGCCTGCATGCGGGCGAGCACCTCCGCGGTGTCGTACGGGCTGCCGGACAGCTCCAGCAATCCATCCAGCATCGGCGCGCCCTCGAACTGGCGCTGGAAGTCACTGCCTCGGTCCTTGGAGCGGCTCATGGCGGCGGGACGCTTACCCCGGCGGGCTGCCGAGCGCACGCGGCTTCAGGTGTCCTGGGGCCACTCGCCCATCAGGTTGTCCTGGTGCTCCTTCGGGTTGGACGTCCACTCGAAGTCCTCCGGGACGTGGCCGCCGCCGTGCTGGCGCGTGCCGTCCCAGCTCACCTGTCCGGTGAGGAAGTGCTCGTCGGGCTCCCCCGTGATGGCCGCGCGCTCGTCGGGCAGCGTGAAGGGCGTCTCCAGGGGCTCGTTCGGGATGAGGATGGGCATGGCGGACCTTGCTGCGCAGGCGTCGCGGGCGCCAGGTGTTTGCTGGCGCACGCGCGCGTCACCCCCTCAACCTGGGCAGGCGGCCGGGACCTGGGGAGCCGGTGGGGGCGACCGGGCGGGGGCATGGCCGCCTTCCGTTTCGGGGCCGACGCACCTAGTCTCCCATCCCGAATGGCCGAGTCCTCGCCGGAGACGTTGAAGACCGCGGTGCTGGCCCTCTCCCGCGTGCACGCGGTGGAGGGGCCGCCGGGAGAGAACGGGCTGCGCACCGTCTGGCACATGGGGACGGACGGCGCGGAGCTGATGTCCCAGGTGGACACCGACGGGCGCGTGCGCAGGCAGGAGCTGACGCTGCTGGAGGACCACTACATGTGGGCCAGCGGCGAGGGCGTGCGCACCGGCCGGGTGGAGTCCGAAGGGGGCCCCACCGTGCCCGTGGTGAAGGCGGACCCACAGCTGGTCCCCCACCGGCTGGTGCGCGCCGCGCAGGCGCTGGGCACGTACACCGGACAGGACCGCTACATCCTCCACATGCAGCGCGTGCTCGCGCTCGCCCGCGAGGGCCTGGAGATGGCCGGCGCGGGTGTCATCGTCCGCGAGTCCCAGCGTCCCTCGGAGCCCACGTTGCCCTCACTGGAGTCCGCGCCCGTGTCTCCGCCCGTCACGCCCGAGCCATCGCCGGAGGAGCAGGTCCAGTACGTGTTCGGCGCGCCGCATCCTCACGAGGTGGCCCCGCCGGTGTCGCGCGGCTCCGAGGGCATGGTGATGCTCGCGGTGTTCGGCGTGGGCGTGGTGGTGGGCCTCCTGTTGCTCATCTGGCTGCTGTGAGCGGGGGCGATCTCCAGGCCTAGCAGTCGCAGCATGTCCAGCGTGGTGGGTACTGTGTCGCGGGGCAGGGTGACGTGGGTGTTGCGGGCCACCGAGCGCACCGGGTGCAGGTCCATCACCAGCAGCGCCGCCACGGCGGCAGCGGGCACCAGCCTGGGAATCCAGCGCGGCCCGGGGTGTGCGGGGTCCTGGCGGCTGAGGCCCCGCGCCAGCAGCATGATGCCCAGCACCACCAGCACCGACGTGCACATCCACCGCAGCTCGCGCAGCCGCACGGCGGACTCCATGCCGAAGGACACCCACTCCTCGCGGCCGGCATGGGGCACCTGTCCCAGGCCGGTGAGCATCTCCAGGAAGTGACGCGCCTCCAGCGCGCCCACCGCCGCCACGGACGCCAGCGCCGCCGTCACCCCGCTGGCCAGCAAGAGGCCCCGGGCGCGCCGCGTCCCGCGGGCCTCGTCCGAGGGACGGAAGCGCGCCAACGCGAGCCCCAGCGCGAGCCCCAGCAGGAGCGCGGTGCTGGTCCACGCCCCCAACAACCGGGGCGCCATGGCCTGGCCGGTGCTCAGGGCGACATCCAGCGCGGTGTCCTGCGTGGACAGCCGAGTCAGGCTGGACATCGCGCGGCCCACGAGCACCTCGGTGCCGAGCAGCCCGACCATCCACGGCAGCGTGGCCATGCCCAGCATCACCGCCAGGGGGACTCGACGACCCAGCCCCGTGCTCGCCAGGGCCAGGGACAACAGCGGCAGCTCCACCAGCAACGACAGGGCCACCATCGCGGCGAAAGGACCTGCTGCGTCCACCACCTCCGCCAACGCCTCCGGACCGTTCATCAGCGGTGCGAGCGTGAAGCACCACACGAAGACGGTCACCGGCACCGCCGAGGCGACGGACAGTGCAGGAGCGAGACGGGGCCGCAGAGTAACAAGCATTCCCGGATAGACTAGTCTCTCCAGGTAATTCTTGGAATTCAGACTGGGGGACGACCGATGAGCCAGTACACGACGGTGGCGAGTGCGCCGGCGATGGGCGAGGCGAGCACACCCAGCAGGTAGAGCTGCGAGCAGCCGCCCTCAGCGCAGCCGATGCGGCCGTAGGCGAGGGCGCCGGCGAGCAGGAGCGGCACGTGCATGCCGATGAAGAAGACGCCCAGGCCCCGCACGACGAGCCCGCGGTACCAGGTGCGGGTCCACAATCGGAAGACGATGGGGACCAGGACGAGGGTGCTGGTGGTGGCGGCGGCGAGCACCCCTTGGCGCGCGGACACCGCCACGCACGCGAGGGCGGCGAGTGCCAGGGAGGGCACCAGGAGCAGCGCGTTGAGGGACAGGGGCTCCCGGTGACGCATGACGCGCTCGGAACGCTGGCAGAGCAGGTGCCCGGAGGCAAGCGCGTCCCACGCGGGTGTCGGGCAGGAAGCCTTACGCGGCGACCGCGCCTTCACCCAGCAGTCGCGTGTACCGGCCGCGCAGCGCGAGCAGCTCCGCGTGAGTGCCCGCCTCGACGATGCGGCCCTCCTCCACCACGGCGATGACGTCCGCGTCGCGCACGGTGGACAACCGGTGCGCAATCACCAGCACCGTGCGCCCGCGCATCAGCGTCTCCAGCCCGGCGCCCACCGCGGCCTCGCTCTCCGCGTCCAGCGCGCTCGTCGGCTCGTCCAACAGCAACACCGACGGCTTGCACAGGAACGCTCTCGCCAGCGCCAGCCGCTGCCGCTGTCCACCTGACAGCCTCGCTCCGCGCTCACCCACGGACTCGTCCAGTCCCCCCGGCAGCGCGCGCACGAAGTCCTCCGCGTGCGCCAGCTTCAACGCCTCCCACAACTCCGCGTCCGTCGCCTCCGGCCGTCCCAGTCGCAGGTTGTGGCGCACCGTGCCCGAGAACAACACCGGCTCCTGCGGCACCCACGCGAGCTGTCCCCGCACGCTCGACGGCTTGAGCGACGACAGCGGCGTGTCGTCCCACGACACCTGTCCACCCGACGTCGGCAGGAAGCCCAGCAGCACGGAGAACAGCGTCGTCTTCCCCGCGCCGGACGGCCCCACCAGCGCCACGCGCTTGCCCGCGGGCACCACCAGGTCCACGCCGCGCAGCGCCTCGCGCCCGTCCTGGTACGTGGCCCTCACGTCCTTCAGCACGAGCGCCTTCGACAACGGCCGCGCGTCGTCACCCGTGTCCGGAGGTGAAGGCTCGTCCGCGATGGCGAACAGCCGCTCCGCCGCGGCCAGGCCCGTGAGCACCTGCGACAGCGTGCCGCTCAGCGACTTCACCGGCTGGTACAAGAGCAGCGCCGCGGCCAGGAACGACAGCAGCCGCCCGGCCAGCTCCGGGTCCGCCGACACGGCGCGCGCGCCCCACGCCACCGCCATGGCCACGCCCGCGATGCCCAGCAGCTCCACCGTGGGGCTCACCGCGCCGCGCAGGAACAGCGAGCGGCGCATCTCGCCCAGGTACTTGTCCGCCTCCACGTCGAAGGCCTCGAGCGCCCGCGCCTGCCCGCCGTACGCCTGCACCACCGGCAGGTTTTGCAGCTGCTCGGCCATCAGCGACGTCTGCAATCCCAGACTCTGCAGCGAGCGGGCGGCGACCTTCTTCAGCGAGCGGGCGAAGCGATTGATGGGCAGCACGGTCACCGGCACCACGATGAACGTGAAGAGGAAAAGCTTCGCGTCGATGAGGAAGCACGTCGTCAGCAGGGCCAACGCCTGCAGCCCATCCTTCACGTACGATGACAACGCCTGCGTGATGGAGAACTCCACCAACGGCACGTCCGACGTGAAGCGCGCGAGCAGCTCCCCCGAGTGACGCCGCTCGAAGAACGCGGGCGGCTGTCCGAGCAGGCGCCCGTAGAGGAAGCCTCGCAAATCCGCCATCACCCGCTGGCCCAACCGCTGCATCAGCCCGCCCTGGAGGAACTGGGCCGCGGCCTTCACCAGCGCGAGCGCGATGACCACCAGCGGCAGTCGTCGCAACAACGCATCACCCGGCAGCGACACGCCCGCCACCGTGACGGGCTGACTCGTGAGCACCGCGCGCAAGAGCGGACCGACGACCCACGCGTACGCGGACGTGGCCACCGCGGCGACCAGGGACGCGCCCACTCCCGCCGCGAGCAGCGGACGATAGGGACGCAGATAGCCGAGGAGTCGGCGGTAGACGTGTGCGGAAGGACGAGGAGCCACTGTTCGGCGGCGGACTCTGTCACTGAGTCGTCAGGAGGTCCACGTCCAGGGGCGCCTCGCGCGTCGTGCCCCGTCGCCTGCCCTGCCACCAACCATCACCGGCAGGCAGGCCCGTTCCATTGCCCCCCTTCATCCCTGCGGACAGCTTCAGGGGAGCCATGGACACCAATAACGAAAAAGAGGTCCTTTTCAATCCGGGCTGCGAGCCGGTGGTTGAAGACGAGGAGCGTCGCCGGCTCCTGTGGCTCATGGCCGAGTACTTCCGCACCATCGGATACACGGACATCAAGGCCCGTCTCCCCGGCTTCATGCCGCCTCCCATCCTGTCGGGCACCATCGAGGATGCGCGTCCCGACTTCACCTGCCGCCAATCCGATTCGGCGCGCACACCCATCATCCTGGAGATCGTCACCCCGAGCATGGTGGAGGAGCCGACCGCGGAGAACCGCTGGAGCCTGCTGGCCAGCGCCGCCAAGCTCTACAACGCGGAGCTCCACTTCGTGGTGCCCAAGTGGGCCTCCACCGGCGCCGTGGACCCGACGCTCAAGCGCCGCCTCGCCCGCATGGAACTCACCGCCAACCGCGTGTGGACCGTCTAGGCCCACCCGCCTCAACCCAGGCTCGATGCCCTCTCTCGCCGCCCGGCGGGCCCCACGGCCCCCGGGCGGCCCTCGTTTCAACCCCCTCGGATTGCTGGCGCGTTCGGCTGCGTTATAGTGACTCAGAGTTTTTCGCTGAGTCAAAAAGTCCAGCAAATTCCAGGGGTTGAAGCGAATGCCAGCGGCGGCGGGACAGAAACGCGACTACTACGAGGTCTTGGGTGTGGCCAAGACCGTCTCCGCGCAGGAGCTGAAGAGCGCGTTTCGCAAGGTGGCGCTCCAGTACCACCCGGATCGCAACCCGGGGAACAACGAGGCCGAGGAGAAGTTCAAGGAGGCCTCGGAAGCGTACGAGGTGCTGAGCGACCCTGACCGGCGGGCGAAGTACGACCGCTTCGGGCACTCGGGCAACCCCTTCGAGGGCTTCGGCGGCGCGGGCGGCGGGTTCCAGGGCGTCAACATCAACGACATCTTCGGTGAGATCTTCGGCGACATCTTCGGCGGTGGCCGGGGTGGCGGGCGCCGGACCAGCTCGCGCGGCGCGGACCTGCGCTACAACCTGGAGATCACCTTCGAGGAGGCCGCGTTCGGCAGCCGGCCCAAGGTGACGATTCCCCGGCCGAAGAAGTGCGAGACGTGCAGCGGCTCGGGCAGCAAGAGCGGCGCGGGCCCGCGTCCTTGCGGCACCTGCGGCGGCAACGGCGAGCTGCGCTACACCCAGGGCTTCTTCGCGGTGTCGCGTCCGTGTGGTGACTGCGGCGGCACCGGCGCGGTGGTGCCGGACCCGTGCGCGCGCTGCAAGGGCTCCGGCAAGACGCCTTCGGAAGAGGTCATCGAGGTGGCCATCCCGGCGGGCGTGGACAACGGCACGCGCGTGCGGCTGACCGGCATGGGCGAGCCGGGCGACAGGGGCGGGCCTCCGGGCGACCTCTACGTCACCGTCATCGTCAAGGAGCACCCGCTCTTCCAGCGCGAGGAGTACGAGGTCTTCTGCGAGGTGCCCATCTCCTTCACCCACGCGGCGCTGGGCGCGAAGATCGACGTCCCCACGCTCGACGGGAAGGTGAAGATGACCATCCCAGCCGGCACCCAGTCCGGAAAAGTCTTCAGGCTCAAGGCCAAGGGCATCCCCCACCTGCACAGCCAGCAGCGCGGAGACCAGCACGTGCGCGTGGTGGTGGAGACGCCCACGGAGCTGTCCTCCAAGCAGCGCGAGCTGCTCGAGAAGCTCGCGGAGCTGTCGGGCGAGGAGTCCCATCCCCAGTCGAAGAGCTTCTTCGCCAAGGTGAAGGAGCTGTTCGGCTGACGCGGTGAGGCCGGACCTCCCGTGTCCGGCTGGCCGCTCCACGTGGAGGCCCGGGAATCCATGGAGCGTGGCCCCAGGGCCGCGCGGGCGTGGTCCGGGCGCCGCGCCAACGTGAGGAAGTCAACGCAGGCCGGGGCATGGGCCGCATGGGCATGAAGGGTGCAGCAGGCGAGGGGTTCCACGAGGAATCTTCTCCCCGCTCCGTTGTCGACGGAGGCGCGTCGCCGCGCTATGCACCCCACTGCCATGGAAGTCCTGCCTACCTTGCGCCGCTCGCTCATCGTCGCGCTGGCCCTGCTGCTGACGGCCTGTCCTCGTTCCTCCCGCATTCCGTCCGGTGGCACCACGGGCGAGGAAGTGCCCACGGGGGACCCGTTCCCGAAGAAGCCCGCCATCGAGGTGAGGAAGGACGCGTCCGCCGACGCGGCGCTCGCCCAGGCGCGGCAGACGGCCCAGGCCACGCCGGACAAGAAGCAGGCCGCGGAGGCCTACCTGTCGGTGCGCAAGGCGTACCCGGCGACGACGGCGGGCCAGGACGCGCTCTATCAGGCGGGTGTCCTGTTCTTCGAGTCGAAGGACTACGTCAACGCGCGCAAGTCCTTCAACGAGCTGCTCTTCGAGAACCCGCTCTACACCCAGGCCGAGGACGCCAAGCGCAAGCTGGCGCTGTCCGCCATGGAGGTGGGCGCGTACCGGGACGCGTACCAGACGCTGTCCAGCCTCGCCGAGCGCGCCGAGGGCGCCGAGAAGGAGCAGCTGCTGCGTGACGCTGCGCGCGCGGCCGAGGGCGCGGGCCTCTACGGCCAGTCGCTGACGATGGCGGTGGAGCAGGCGGGGAAGGCGAAGACGCAGGCGGAGCGCGACGCCGCGGTGGCCCGGGTGGAGGCGCTGGTGGAGGGGCGCGCGGACTTCGTGGACATCGCGCGCGTGGCGGACGGGCTGTCGCCGTCCAACCCGGCCTGGCCCGTGCTCACCTTCAAGCTGGCGCGCGTCTACTACCACCTGCGCGAGTGGAACCGGCTGGAGGAGACGCTCAACCGCTTCCTCGCGGAGGCGCCCAACAGTCCGTTCGCGCCCCAGGCCCGGGAGCTGCTCGCGCGCGCCACGCGGCGCGTGGAGGCCAGGCCCCGCACGGTGGGCGTGCTGCTGCCCATGACGGGCCGCTACCAGCCCATCGGCGAGGCGGTGCTGCGCGGCATCCAGCTGGGCCTGGAGGGCAGCGACATCGAGCTGGTGGTGAAGGACACGCAGGGCGACGTGAACAAGACGGGCCAGGCGATGGAGCAGCTCGCCTTCGACGACGGCGCCATTGCTGTCCTGGGGCCGGTGCTCGCGGAGGACTCCAAGCGCGCGGCGCTGGTGGCCGAGGAGCTCCAGGTGCCGCTGCTCACCATGACGCGGCAGGACGGCGTCACGGACCTGGGCGCGTACGTGTTCCGCAACATGCTGACCAACGCCGCGCAGGCCAACGCCGTCGCGGACTACGCCATCAACGTGAAGGGCTACAAGAAGTTCGCCCTGCTGTACCCGAACATCCCGTACGGCGTGGAGCTGGCGAACGAGTTCTGGGACCAGGTGGTGGACCAGGGCGGCGTGGTGCGCGGCGCGGAGCGCTACTCGCACGACCAGACGACGTTCACCCAGGAAGCCAAGAAGCTGGTGGGCCGCTACTACCTGGAGGACCGCGGCGACTACGTGGAGGGCGTGCGTGACTTGCAGGGTGAGAACCTGGACGCCTTCCGCCGCCGCAAGGCGCTGGAGAAGGTGAAGAGCAACGTCGAGCCCATCATCGACTTCGAGGCCATCTTCATGCCGGACGACTGGCGGCGGGTGAGCCTGGTGGCCCCGGCGCTGGCGGTGGAGGACATCGTCACCAACGCGTGCGACCCGCGCGATTTGGAGCGCATCCGCAAGACGACGGGCAAGAAGGAGCTGAAGACGGTGACGCTCTTCGGCGCCAACCAGTGGAGCAGCCCCAAGGGGCGCTCGGGCCTGCCGGAGCTCATCGAGCGCGGCGGCAAGTTCGTCACCTGCTCGGTGTACGTGGACGGCTTCTTCGTGGACTCGCAGCGTCCGGCCACGCGCAACTTCGTGCGCAAGTACCGCGAGTCGTACAAGCAGGAGACGGGCAAGGACCCGGGCCTGCTGGAGGCCATCGGCTACGACTCCGGCCGCATGCTGCGCCAGCTCGTGGAGAAGAAGGAGGGCGCTCCTCGCACGCGCGCGCAGATGCGTGAGTCGCTCGCCAACCTGAAGGACTTCGACGGTGCCACCGGCCGCACCTCGTTCAACGACAAGCGCGAGGCGGTGAAGCAGCTGTTCCTCCTGTCCATCGACAACAAGGGCGTCACCGAAATCAACGTGGACAAGGAGCGCGAGAAGGCGACCTCCGCGACGGGAGGCTCGGGTTCATGAGGTGTGGGGTGGGGCTGCTGGCGGCGGCGCTGCTGGCGGCGGGTGGTGGTGGGTGCGCGCACGGTGTCGCGGCGCTGCCCTCGGACGTGGTGTCCCGGCTGGACGAGACGCCGGGCGCCTATGTCACGGGCGCGACGGCGGGGCTGGGCAAGGGCGCGGTCCTCAACCGGACGGACTTCATCTGGGGCCTGGACTTCTCGCCCCGGCAGCGGCGCGTGGCGTACACGCGGCTGGGCTCGCGCTCGTACTTCCTGACGCTGTGGGCGCTGGAGACGCCGCCCCGGAAGTTGGGGGACCCGGCCCTCAACCCGTACGAGTTCGACGTGGAGGGCGTGGCCTTCTCGCCGGACGGCGGGCTGGTCGCCACGGCGGGGCGTGACGGCGCGGTGCGCCTGTTCGACGCGGCCACGGGTGAGTCCAAGGGTGTGCGCGTCACCGAGGAGCCGCTGTCCGTGGTGGCCTTCCACCCCGAGGGCAAGTGGTTGGTGGCGGGTGGGGCGAAGGGGCTGCTCACGGTGCTGGCGGTGCCGGACCTGGCCTACGTGTCCGAGGAGCGTGGGCACGAGGGGCCGGTGAGCGGCGTGGCCTTCTCCCCGGACGGGACGCTGTACTCGGGCGGTTGGGACAAGCACGTGCGCGCGTGGAACACCGAGGTGCAGTCGCTGTCGCCGCAGGAGGCGCGGGTGCGCTTCGAGCGGCGGGGCGGCTCGGCCATCGTGGTGGGCGCGCTCAACGGCAAGACGCCGGTGGGCTTCACGTTGGATGCGCGGGTGCCCCAGGTGGTCATCACCCGCGAGGCCGCGTCGCAGGCGGGCATCGACCTGTCTCAGCTGAAGGACACGGTGGACGTGCCGGGCGCGCTGGGCACGACGCAGGCGCGGGTGGCGCGGGGACAGTCGCTGCGCTTCAAGGCGCTGGAGGTGCGCGACGTGGACGTGGCGGTGTGCGACGCGTGCGTGCCCCAGGGGTTCCAGGGCGTGCTGGGCGCGCCGTTCTCCGAGAAGGTGGACGTGGCCTTCGACGAGCAGACGCTGGAGGCGCGCCTGACGCTGAAGGGCGGTGTCCAGGCGGGCGCGGCGGTGGTGGACACGCTGGTGCTCGCGCGACGCTCGGACTTCACGTTCCCCGCGTACGTCAGCGACGTGACGGTGGACGCCCGGGGCGCTCGGCTGGGCGTGGGGTTGTCGGAGCAGAAGCCGGAGCGGGACCGCGCCGTGTACGAGCGCGAGCGCAAGGGCGTCGAGGAGCCTCGGGGCGACTTCAACGCGGGCGCGGTGGTGGATGCGGCGAGTGGGAAGGTGCTGCACAAGTGGCCCGTGCACCGGGGCGTGGTGTCGACGGCGGCGATTTCTCCGGATGGGCGCTCGCTCGTGTCCGGGGGCTGGGACAAGCAGGTGCACCTCTTCACGGAGGGGCAGGAGTCCGCGCGGGGCTCGTACGGCTTCGACTGGTCCGTGCGCCGTGTGCGCTTCAGCCCGGATGGGCGCAGGGTGGGCGTGGCCGCGTGGACGCCGCAGGTGGCCAGCAGCTCCGGGGAGAGCGACCCGTCCGCGGTGCTGCTCGACGTGGGCTACGTCGACGGAGCCACCGTGGTTCCTCCGGGGGCGCCTGTCGTCCCGTAGCGCTGGGCTGGCTCGCGCGCCGTCTGGGAGGGCACGAGCCGTGCTGGCTGACTCGACTCAGAAGTTGAAGAAGATGTGCTCGCGAGGCACGCCGCGCTCTCGCAGCGCCTCGATGACACCCTGGGACATGCCGGGCTGTCCGCACACGAAGGCGCGAGCGTCCGCGACGGCTTCTTCCCCCAGGTGGGTCTGCACGTAGCCGGTGAGCCCCTGCCAACCGCTGGCGCCGGGCTGGCTGACGGTGCGCACCACCTGCACGCCGCCGTCCTCCCACGTGTGCAGCTCGCCCTGGTACGCGAAGGCCCCGGGCGTGCGCGCGCCGAAGTAGAGCTTCACGCGGCCAAAGAGCGAACGGTCCCGACGCACGGTGGCGATGACGGGCCGGATGGCGGAGATGCCGGAGCCGGTGGCGAACAGCAGCACGTCATGCCCGCGCGCCCGCTCCACGGGGAATCCCCGGCCCTCGGGGGCGGACACCTGCACCTGCGCGCCGAGCGGCAGGCGGATGAGCGCGTCGGGCAGCGGGCTGCCGTCCTTGAGCAGGAACTCCCAGCGAAGCCCCTGGACCTCGGGTGGAGAGGCGATGGCGAACATCCCTGGCTGGAGCCCGGGCAGGCTCATCCGGACGTACTGGCCGGGGTGCGCGTGGGTCCCCACCAGGGGCGTGCCCTGGATGTCGAGCACGAGGTCGGTGAGCCCATCGGCTGCGGGGGTGCGGGCGGTGACGGTGGCCGGATGCCAGTCGGGCATGGTGAGTGCGGTTCTAACCCGTGTGTCGGGCGAGTGCTGCCCCTGGTAGCCTGGGGCGGTGAAGAGTCTCTTGTGGATAATCCTGTTCATGCTCGGCCTGGCCGGCGTGCTCATTCCGCTGACGTATCTCTATACGGCCAGCAAGCTGCCCCAGCTCGAGAGCGAGTTCGACGTCGAGAAGCTGCTCAAGCACAGCATCGAGGGCGAGCGGATGAGCCTGCGCGCGGGCCAGTTCGAGCGCAACCCGCGCCCCATCACCTTCAACCGGCCGGACTTCTCCCGGCTGCCCAAGGACCTGGTGGCGCTCTACATCCGCCACATGGACTGCCCGCGCTACTTCCAGACGCCGCGCGAGGATGGCGCGGCCTGGGCCTGGCGCCTGTTCGTGGGCGCCACGGTGGGCTCGTCCCCGCCGGGCGAGGGCGCCTGTGAGCGGCTGTTGGCCATGCGCATCGCCCAGTCGCTGGGCATCTCCGGCAAGCTGGAGCTGACCGTCGCCGCGCACCGGCTGCACACCTTCATGCAGAAGGACCAGCTCATCGCGTACGACCTGGCCATCCTCTACTTCGAGCGCGGCATCGTCGGCGTGGAGGACGCGGCCTTCCGGCTCTTCAAGAAGGAGCTCAACGAGCTGCAGCTCCAGGAGTTCGCCGAGCTCCAGCTCGCGCTGCCTCCGTTCTACCGCTACTGGGACATCCGCCAGTGCAAGAACCCCACGGTGCTGCGGCAGGACCGCGACACGCTGCTGGGAGACCTGGCCGGGTGGAAGCTGGTGAGCGAGGACCGCGCGCGCAACGCGACGTCCCAGAAGCTCGGCTGCATGGAGTGAGCGGGACGCTCGGGCGCGCGCCGCTGCGCCCGGGCCTCAGTCCTTCTTGATGAAGACCCTCTCCAGGTGGTCGAGACCCACCTGGACGTTGCGCAGGGCCTCGGCGTCGCTGGCCTCCTTGGCTGCGGTGCGGAGTGTGGCCAGTGAGTTGATCATGGCGTCCGGGCTCGTCACCCGCTCCTGCTCCATGAGCTCGGGGAGGGCGTCCTCCAGCGACTCGATGCGCTTGAGCACCCTGGCGCGTGACTGCGTGTCCAAGGGAAGGGCGGAGGACTTGCTCGGGCTCGAGGGGCGTTCAGTGGGAGCCAGCGTCTCCGGTGCCTCAGGGGTGGGACGGGTCGCGCGCGAGGACTTCACGGCCAGCGACTTCTTCGCGGTGGTGGCCGAGCCCTCGGACTTCATGGCGTCCTCCG
The DNA here is from genome assembly GCF_024198255.1 of Myxococcus guangdongensis. Classification (NCBI taxonomy): domain Bacteria; kingdom Pseudomonadati; phylum Myxococcota; class Myxococcia; order Myxococcales; family Myxococcaceae; genus Myxococcus; species Myxococcus guangdongensis. Next base: position 1,066,630 of record NZ_JAJVKW010000002.1, on the reverse strand, counting down.
CTTCGGACTCAGGCGGGGCGCCCGTGGGCGCGCTCGCCGCCGCCAGTGGACCACCGGGCTGTCCGCTCGCGCCAGCGACGGTGGGGACCTGCTGCTCCGGAGTGGTGCTCCCGGGATTCTGACCCTCACCGAGCGCCGCGGCTCCGACGGAGCCACCCTCCACCGGGACCTGCTGACCGGCGCGAGCCGCATCACCCGTCGCCACGGCGAGCTGTCCCGCGCGAGCCTCGTTCTCTGCATCCACGACGGGATGCTCGACGCGGGCCGTGTCATCGGTCGCCGCGGCGAGACGCTCGGCCTGGGCATCCTCCCGAGCCTTCGCGGCGAGACGCTCTGCGTGGGCGTCGTCCCGAGCCTCCGCGGCGAGACGCCCGGCGCGAACATCCACCTCGCGCTGCGGCGTGAGCGGCACGGCGCGGGCCGGCTCGTGCATGATCAACGCCGCACCGCCGGCGAGCAGCAGCACGGCCGTCCCCACCGCCACGGCCACGGGCAGGTGCTTGCGCGTGGGCGCATCCAGCACGGCCGTCGGCCGGAGGCCCCGCTCCGCGCCCAGCTCCGTCGGCGCGGGCACGGGCGCGGTGGGCCTGTGCGAGGCGGCGGCGTCCGGGACGGACGGCTTCGGGTGGGTGGGAGCGAGCGCGCTCGCGTTGGAGTGGGTGGTGGAGCGCAGGGAGCGGCGCAGCTTGTGGAGCTGCTGCCGGAGCGCGTCCGCCGAGTTGGGGCGCGCCTCCGGGTCCTTGGTCAGCATCTGCAGGATGAACGCATCCAGCGCGGGAGGCAGGTCGGGGACGAACTCCGACGGCCGGGGTGGACGCGCCTCCACGTGCTTCATCAGCAGGTCCACCGGCGAGCTGCCGATGAAGGGCAGCCGCCCCGTCACCATCTCGAACGTCACGACGCCCAGCGCGTAGAGGTCGGTCATCGGACCCACCTCCTGGCCTCGCGCCTGCTCCGGAGCCATGTACTCCGGCGTGCCCACCACCATGTCCGTGCGCGTCTGCGCGGTGCGGCCGGTGGGGCCCTGGCCCCGCTTGGCGAGACCGAAGTCCAGCACCTTCACGTACCGCGAGCCGTCCGGCTGGTGGACCATGAAGATGTTGCTCGGCTTCAGGTCCCGGTGCACCACGCCCGCGCCGTGCGCCGCGGCGAGCGCCGCCAGCACCTCGTCCAGGATGGGCAGCGCCTCCAGCACGGGCAGCCGCGTCCTCTCCGAGAGCACCGCGTCGAGCGGCTGGCCCTCCAGGTACTCCATGACGATGTACTGCCGACCGTCGGGCACCTGGCCGAAGCCGAAGATGTCGATGATGCCGCGGTGGCGGATGGCGTTCACCGCGCGCGCCTCGGCGAGCAGCCGCTCCACCTGCTCGGTGGAGTGCGCCAGCTCCGGGCGCAGCACCTTCACCGCCACGCGCTTGCCGATGAGCGGCTGGATGCCCTCGTACACCAGCCCCATCCCGCCCACGCCCACCCGAGCGCGCAGCTCGTACTCACCAAGCTTCAGGCCGATGAGCGGATCCCTCATGGACTCCGCCGAGGCCTCCAGGGTGCTCTGCACGATGACCTTCGGCTCGTCGGCCCCCGGCGATGCCGGTGCCGGCGGTGGGACGTGGAACGCAGCGAGTGCCACGGTGCCATCCCGCGGGCACACACCGGTGTCGGCGGGGACGGGAAGACCACAGGTTTCGCAGTTCAGCTCGGAAGCCATCTCAGGAAGAAAGGCCAGCGTAGCAAGACCGGGAGGGGGGCGCGATGGGCTTCGGACCTGAGTGCAGGGCGAGCGTTCAGGCGACGCACACCCCAAGTGCCCCCGACGCTCCTCCAGCGTCGGTCAGCCGACGGATGTCCCTACGGCGAGGTAGGACAGCCCAACGTCGGCACGGACGCGCCGGGTTCGCCCGCAGGGCCCGCGCTCGGTCCGCCATCGCCGCCCGGCCCCTGGGTGATGGTCGTCCCCGCGTCGCCCTGAGTCACCTGCGCGCGTGTGCACCAGATGCCCACCGAGGGGCCACCGCCACCACCACCGCCAGGCCCACCCGCGCCGCCGTTGCCGCCCTTGCCACCAGGACCGCCGGCGCCGCTCTTGTAGGTCATGTCCTCGACGTTGGTGCGCCCCACGGTCAGGCCGCCCTCACCGCCGGAGCCCCCGCGGCCACCCGCGCCGCCCCGGCCACCCGCGCCGCCGCCGAGCGTCTCGATGGACGTGGCCGTCTCCAACGTCACGCTCGAGTCGAACAGCAGCAGGCCGATGGAGGCACCGCCGCCACCGCCACCCGCGCCGCCCTGGCCGCCGCAGCCGCCCGCGCCGCCGCCGCTGCCTCCGGGGCTGGCGGGCTCGGGGAGTTGGGGGCTCGACTGGATGACGCAGCTGCCACCACTGCCGCCGCCGCCGCCGCCCGTGCCAGACGTCCCCGCCTCACCCGCGACGCCGTTCTGGCTCGCGCCCACCGTCCACGTCCCGTCGATCTCCGACAAGGTCCCCATTCCCGCGCCGAACGCGCCCGCGTCCCCAGGGATGCCCGCGACGCCCGCGTCTCCCGCGAAGCCGTCGCCCGCGCCACAACTGCAGGTGGAGGGGGAGGACCGACAGTCCCTCGTGTCCAGGGCCCCACCCAAGCCACCCGTGCCTCCCGTCGCAGGACCTCCCGCCTGGGGCTGCCCGGGGGCTCCGTCGTTGCCCACGGTCTTGTGAACTCCGTGGGCGCCGTCTCCGCCTGAGCGCGAGCCCTCCTCGCCGGGGCACGCCAGGTTGATGCCGCCCGCGCCACCCTCACCCGGCACGTTCGTGCTGGTGGGGAGCGTCTTGGTGCCCTCGCCGCCGTCGGGGCCCGGTGCTCCGGCGTCCCCATTCGCGCCATCCTGGCCCGCGCCGCCGCGTCCCGCCGCGAGCACGGTGTGGCGCAGCCGCACGTCCGAGCCGATGACGCGCAGGGCGATGGAGGGCTGTCCTGGCGCCTGTCCATCCGCGGAGCTCACGCGCAGGTACTCCAGCACGACGCCCGCGTCCGACAGACCGCGCACGGTGAGCGCGGTGGGGCCGGCCTCCAACTGGGCCACCTGGGTGCCGACGCGGCGCCAGCCCCCATCACGCCCCGCGTAGCCGCCGTGGAGGGAGACGGGGACGTCCAGCGTCAGCTCACCCTCCTGGTACGCCCCGCCCGCCAGGTACACCCGCGTGGGCGCGCCGCCGTCCCACTGGCGCACGAGCGACAGCGCGTGGCCGAGCGTGCGCAGCGGCGCGTCGCGCGAGCCCGTGCCGTCGACGTCGCTGCCGTTCACGGGGTCGACGAACAGGCCCTCGCTGGCGCGGCCATCCACGCCATCGCAGTCGGAGTCCTCGAAGGAGTCGTCCGGCGTGTCGTCGATGGCGGTGTTGGGGATGCAGCGTCCGGCGTCAGGCACCTGCTCGCACCGGCCCTCGTCGAGGCAGCGCTTCTGCGCGGCGTCGAAGTCGTAGCAACCGCCGGCGGCGAGCACCGCGCCGAGTGCCGCGCCCAAGGCGCCGAGCGTCCAGGTCTTCCGCATGGGTCCTCTCGAGGTCATGGCCACGTCCCGGACAGGCCCACCATGGCGCCACCCGAAGTCACGGTGGCGGAGGGGACGACCTTCGCGGGCGGGTCCTCCGGCCACAGGAACATCACCGCGCCGGCGACGAGCCCCGCCGCGCCCAAGCCGAAGGCCACGCGGCTCACCGTCTGCGCGTTCTTCCCCTGGGACACCAGCGCGTCCGAGTCACGCAAGGGGAGGTCCGTGCCGCCGGTCTCCAGCGTGTCGTAGCGGTCCTTGGCCTTCAGGTAGAACACCGTCCCCACGCCCGCGAGCACCACGCCGCCCGCCGCGGGCAGCCACGCCCAGCGTCGCGCGGAGGAGGACTTCTGCACGATGGCGGGAGCCTCCGGCACGGTGGATGTCTCGGGGCCGGGCTCGGAGGCGCCGGGCCGGGTCACGCGCGTGGGCGGGGGGACGTCGTCGATGCGCGGTGCGGGGGGCGGGGGGCGCAGGGCGCGCAGCGTCGCGGGCAGCACCACGTCCAGCGTCTGCGTGAGCGCGTCCAGCAGTCGGTCCTCGAGCACGTCGGAGACGGAGTGCTCGGAGATGAGCGCGCCGTCCTTGGCCGCGTGGGTCTTCACTCCCGCGCGGTAGCCCTGTGGTTTTCGCACCAGCTCCGTGATGAGCACGACCTCCGCCTGGCTGGCGGTGCCCAACCACTGGAGACAGGGGGCCTCCGTGCGCTTGCAGCGCAGCAGCGCGCGCCGCTTCGTGGCGGGCATCTTCCGGGTGACGTTGTCCATCCGGATGACGCGCACGCCTCGCGCCTCGAGCTGCGCCGTGACGTGCTCGCGCGCGAAATCCACGATGTGTGAGGGGGTTCCCGTCGCGTCTGGAGGCGCGACCAACACGCTCAAGGGCCCTTGTGGGGCGGGGAGCGCGGGCGCCTGCGCGGCGACCACGGTGAGGACGGCGACGAGGGAGATCAACACGCGAGCACTTTCCCCCCGACACGACCTCCTCGCAAGGCCGGGAATCAGGGGTGACTCACCTCGGGGGGGGCGTCACGCTCGCGGGCGGTGCGTGCGGTGGCGGGGGACTCCACCACCCGGGTAGGGCGATGGAGTCGTGACCCAAATGTTCAGCGACGAGGCCGCCTCAATGGACCACCGAGGATCTGCATCCGTGAAGCCGCTGGGAGCGGCGCCATGGATTCAGCGGTGAGGGCGCGCAAGGGCGGGGCGATTCAACCTCGGCAGCTGCCGGGCGCGTCCCATCCGCTCCGCGACGAGGCCGCTCCGACGGAGTCTCCTCCCTGGCGGGGACATGGATGCTGTCCCCGCACTGGGCGGCGAGGCTTCTTCGAGGAACACGGTGCGGCTCCGCCTCCGCGGAGCCCGGGCCCCCACCTGCTCAGCGACGAGGCCGCTCCGACGGCGCGGGGCGGATCTGCGTCTTCTCGGAGCCGCCCTGGGGCTCGGCTGTCGCACCCGTGTCCTCGTCTTCGTCGTCGACGTGGGCGGGCATGGACGGCGGGGGCCTGCGCGCGGCGAGCGCGGGGCGTGCCCCGGGAGGCGGCGGCCTGGGCGGCGGCGTGCCCGGGCGACGCGGCGGCGGAGCACGGCCCGCGTCGGTGAGCAGCTCCTCATCCACCTCCACCTTGGCCTCGGCCGCGTGGTCCATCCCGCTGGCGAACGGGCTGCGGCTGGGGGGCGGCGTCTTGTCGTCGTCGCTCTCGGGAGGCGGCGGCGGGCGCGCGGCGGCGGGAGGCCGGGCGGCGGCCTGACCCGCGGGCGGCGTGGCGCTGGCCACCCGGGGCGGCGCGGCCGGCGGCATGGCGGGCTTCGAGGTGGGCAGGTTCGCGGGGACCTGCACCTGCACGGGCGCGGCGGCGGGCGCGGGCGCTCCACCCGCCTTGGCGGCCTTGGCCTCGCGCGCGTCCTGCTTGAGCTTCTCCTCGAAGGCGGACCACTCCTGCTTGAAGTGCGAGGGGTCCGGCTGTCCCTCCTCGCGGTGCTTCAGCGAGGGCGCCCATCGCACGGTGTACGACTCACCGGCGTGGAACGTGGGCGGAGGCGGCAGGCCGTAGGTGGCCGGGTCGAAGAACGAGTCCTCCAAGTCGTTGAAGCCGTACGCCTTCGCCTTGGCGACGAAGTTGGGGATGATGCCCGTGGGCGCGTGGTAGCCCAGGATGTGGTCGTCCTCGTCCTTGGCCACCGGCGTGAAGACGAAGATGTCCTGCGTGCGGTAGTCGCCCTTCTCGTTGAGCGGCAGCACCTCCGACAGGGCAATCGTCTTGCGGCTGCCGTCGTGCAGACGCTCGCAGCAGATGACGAAGTTGATGGCGCTGGCCACCTGCGCGCGCACGGCCACCATGGGCAGCTCCACGCCGGACATGAGGCACAAGGACTCGATGCGGCGCAGCGTGTCCGTGGGCGTGTTGGCGTGCGTGGTGGCCAGCGAGCCGCCGTGGCCCGTGTTCATCGCCTGCATCAGGTGGAACGCCTCGCCGCCGCGCACCTCGCCGACGACGATTCGGTCCGGGCGCAGACGCAGCGCCGAGTGCAGCAGGTCTCCCATGTCCACGCCGCCCTTGCCGAACTTGTCCGGCGGACGGCTCTCGAAGGCGACCACGTGCGTCTGGTTGAGCTGGAGCTCGGCCGAGTCCTCGATGGTGAGGATGCGCTCCTCGTCGGGGATGAGCGACGAGACGATGTTGAGCAGCGTCGTCTTGCCGGAGCCCGTGCCGCCGGCCACCAGCATGTTGAGCTTGGTGGCGATGCCCGCCTCGATGAGCCGCGCCATCTGGGGCGTCAGCGAGCCGAACTTCAGGAGCGACTGGACGGTCAGCTTCTCCTTGAAGAACTTGCGGATGGAGATGGTGGTGCCGCGGCGGGCAATCGGCGGAATCACCACGTGGATGCGGCTGCCGTCCGGCAGGCGCGCGTCCAGGCGCGGGCGCTCGTCGGTGAGCATGCGGCCGACGAACTGGGCCATGTTGCGCGCGGCGCCGATGAGGCCTTCCTCGGTGAAGGCCGCGTCCGTCTTCGTCAGTCGGCCCTTCTTCTCGATCCACACGTCGGTGGGGCCGTTGATCATGATCTCCGACACCGCCTCGTCGTCCAGATAGGGCAGGACGGGCTTGAGGAAGGCGCGGAGTGACTCGGTGTACATCGTCATGGCGCCACCCAGGCTAGCGCGCCCGGGGCCTTCCCCCCAAGAACCCGTCCCGCCCGCCCGGTCGCTTCCAGTCCGGCTGTCGGGCCCCGGACGCCGGGACGAAAGCGGTGGGCCCCCCGCGTGGGCGGTGCTTCAATGTCCGACCTCGTTGGTCGGACGGGGAGTCACGCCATGTTGAAGGACGGGTTGCCGGAGGACTGGAAGCGGGAGCTCAAGTCCGCGCTCGATTCACCCTCGTTCCAGGACCTGGAGGGCTTCGTCGCCCGGGAGCGCGAGGCCGCCACCGTCTTCCCCTCGGAGGAGGACCTCTTCTCCGCCTTCCGGCTGACGCCCTACGCGGACGTGCGCGTGCTGCTCCTGGGCCAGGACCCGTACCACGGGCCCGGGCAGGCACACGGGCTGGCGTTCTCCGTGAAGCCCGGCGTGCCCTCGCCGCCCTCGCTGGTGAACATCTTCAAGGAGCTGGAGGCGGACGTGAAGCAACCCCGTCCCAAGACGGGCTCCCTCATCCCCTGGGCCGAGCAGGGTGTGCTCCTGCTCAACGCCGTGCTCACCGTGCGCCAGGCCCAGCCCAACAGCCACGCGGGCCACGGCTGGGAGGACTTCACCGACGCCGTCATCCGCGCGGTGAGCGCCAAGCAGGACGCCGTCGTCTTCCTCCTCTGGGGCAAGTACGCCCAGAAGAAGAAGAAGCTCATCGATGCCAGGCGCCACGTGGTCATCGAGGGCACCCACCCCTCGCCCCTGTCGGCCAGCAGCGGCTTCTTCGGCAGCAAGCCCTTCAGCAAGGTGAACCAGGCCCTGGAGTCCAAGGGCCGCCCCCCGGTCGACTGGCGCCTGTCCCAGTGAAGAAGCGGGCCGCACCGCGCGTCCGGGCACGAAGGCCGTGCCTCCAGGACGAGGCTTGATACGGTGCGTCGCGACATGACCGCCGCCTTCGTCGCCGCCTCCACGCCCGAGCCGCTGGAACCCAACGTCTACCGCACCCGCTTCCACGCGGACTGGTACCAGGGGAGGGGCGCCTACGGCGGCGTGGTGGCGGGCACGGCGCTGCGCGCGCTGGAGCACACGCTGGCCGACGCGGCCCGGCCGGTGCGCTCCTTCACGATGCACTTCTGCTCCCCCGCGGTGGAGGGCGAGGCGCGGGTGCTGACGCGAATCGAGCGCGCCGGCAAGCTCGTCACCCACGCCACGGTGCGGGTGGAGAACGACGCGGGCGTGGTGGCCGTGGGCAGCGCGACCTTCGGCGCCTCGCGCGGCGGGGCCCTGGAGTACCTGGACCTGACGCCCCCCAAGGTCCCGTCCCCGCTGGAGGTCCCGGCGACACCCGACGACGTGCCCATGCCGGACTTCTGCCGCCACTTCGAGTTCCGCTTCTGCCTGGGCTCGGCGCCGTACTCGGGTTCGGACGTGGCGGAGACGGGCGGGTGGCTGCGCCCCCGGCAGCCCACGGTGCTGGACGCGCCCCTGTGCGTGGGGTTGATGGACGCCTATCCCCCGGCGGCCCTCTCCCGCGTGGAGGGCTTCCGCCCGGCGGCCACGGTGGACTTCACCGTGCACTTCTTCCACCCGCTGCCCATGCCCGGGCTGAAGCCGGACGCCCACTTCCTGCGCACCGGCCGCTCGCGTCAGGCAGGGGAGGGCTACGCGGACGACTACCAGCAGCTGTGGACCGAGGACGGCGTGCTCCTGGCCCAGTGCCGCCAGCTCTTCGTCGTCATGGGCGGCTGAAGACCGGACGGCCTCCCGCCATCTGGTAGTGTCGGCGGCGTGCAAGTGCTCTGGGTCGTCGTCACCGCCATCTCCGCGCTGCTCGCGGCGGTGGGTGTCCTCTTCGTGGTCGCCGGTCTCAAGGACGTCCTGCGCGCCCGGCGCACCCTGAGCTGGCCCACGGCGCCGGGCACCATCCGCTCCGCCGAGGAGTTCGAGCGCCGCCTCCCCGTGGCCGGCCCGGCAGAGCCCCGCATCCACTACGAGGCCGTCGTCCAGTACGAGTACACCGTGGGCCGCGTGCTGGTCGGCACCTCCACCCTGCGCGTGGACCCCGCCGCGTACACCAACCCGGAGCACGCCCAGTCCGTCCTCCGGCGCTATCCCCCGGGGCAGGCCGTCCGGGTCGCCTACAACCCGGCGGACCCCACCGACGCGGTGCTGGAGCCCGGCGCGCACGCGCCCAGCTTCGTGCGGCTGGGGCTGGGGCTGGGGCTGGTGGCGCTCGGCGCCTGCATGCCGCTGGTGGCGCGCTGGTTCGCGGCGCGGCTGTAGGAAAATCTCCGTCCTGGACGCAACTGATCCACGTCCTCCGCGACAATCCCTTCACATTCTTTCCCGGCCAGTCCCCGGCCGAGGTCCGCCATGAGCGATCGCTCCTCCATCCGTCGCGGTCAGCAGAACCCGGTTCGCACCAGCCAGACGTCGCAGAACGGCTCGGTGGTGAAGAACACGACCACGGAGAAGGTCGTCAAGGACACCAACACGGGCGTCCAGACCACCTTTGATAACGGCCGGCTCCAGAGCCACTTCGAGCGTGAGAAGAGCACCACGCAGAACTGGAACACCAGCTACAGCCACGAGTCCCAGCACGAGTCCTCGGGCCGCGTGACGGGCGCCATGGCGAGCCTGCTGGGCGCCATCCCGAAGGTCGGCATCGACGGCCAGTTCACCAAGGGCGCGGCGGTCAAGAAGTTCGAGGGCGGCTTCGGCGACGCCAACAGCGTGGCCCAGGGCTACGGCAAGGTGAGCCTGCTCGAGGCCGAGCTCAAGGGCTCCGGCGAGGTGGGCATCGAGGGCGGCAAGCTGTTCGCCCGCGGCGATTTGGACGCGAAGGCCACGCTGGTGGACGCCGAGGGCACGCTGCGCGCGGGTGTCGGCCCCATCCAGGCGGAGCTGCAGGGCAAGGCGTGGGTGGGCGCGAAGGCGGGTCTCCACGGTGAAGTGACGGTGGACCCCATCAACGGCAAGTACGCGGCCCGCGTCGGTGGTGACGCGTTCATCGGCGCCCGCGCCGGTGCCACGGGCACGGTGAAGCTGGGCGACTACGGCGGCGTCACGGGCCGTGCGGAGGCCTGGGCCGGTGTGGGTGTCTCGGCGCGCGCCGAGGCCAGCTGGGACAACGGCCGCTTCAAGGCCCGCGTGGACTTCGGCGCGGCCCTGGGCGTGGGCTTCAAGCTCGGCTTCGACGTGGACATCAACTTCGGCAAGATTGCGGACGCGGTGAAGAGCGTCGTCGAGAAGCCCATCGAAGTGGCCAAGAATGTGGTGAAGTCCGTCGGCAACTTCTTCAAGGGGCTGTTTGGCTGATGGCGGAGACCGCCAGGTACGACGCACTTCTCGCAGCCGGGGAGCTGGACCAGGCACGCCGGGAGGCCGAGGCCGCGCTCAAGCGCGACGCCTCGGACCTGGCGGCCCGGGTCGCGCTCGCCCGGCTCGCGGCATTCGATGGCAACGAGGCCCAGGCCGAGTCATGGCTCGCGGGCGTGAGCGCGGAGGAGCCGGACGTGCAGCTGGTCCGGGCCGCGCTGCTCACCCGGCGAGGTGACGCGGCGGGCGCCCTGGCGCTCTACCGGAAGGTGGCGAAGGCGCGGCCCCAGAAGGCCGAGGCCTGGTTCGGCCAGGGCTACCTCCTGGCGGAGCAGGGCGACAACGCCGGCGCCCGCACCGCGCTCGAGCAGGCGGTGAAGCTGTCGCCGAGCACGGCCATCCATCACTTCCACCTGGGGCGCGTGCTCTTCGCCCAGGAGAACCTGAAGGACGGCTTCCACCACCTCCAGGAGTCGCTGCGCCTCAACCCGAGGCACGGGCCCAGCTACCTGGTGCTCGCGGTGGCGCTCCAGGCCGGCGGTGAGCTGGGCGCGGCCGAGGAGCTGTTGCTGACGGGCATCAAGGCGCTCGACGGCGACCCGTACCTGCTCAACGCGCTGTGCAACGTGCAGCTGGCGCGCGGCAACCTGAGCGGCGCGGTGGCCACGGCGGAGACGCTGGCGCGCGTGGAGCCGGACGCTCCCGCGGCGCAGGCGAACCTGGCGCGGCTGCGGCTGGCGCAGGGGCGGCTGACCGACGCGCTGGAGCTGTGCAAGAAGCTGGCGTCGCGCGGACAGGCCACCGCGCAGAGCTGCATGGTCGAGGGCATGGCGCTGGAGGCCATCGAGCCGGTGGACATCCCCGCCGCGCTGACGGCGTGGCGCGAGGCCATGAAGCTGGACCCGGATGACTGGGCCCCCGCCAACAACCTGGGCAATCTGCTGATGCGCATCCCGGAGGACGAGCTCCCGGGCGCGGGCCAGCAGGCACTGGAGGTGCTGGAAGAGGCGCACCGCCGCGCGCCGGAGCGCCCCGAGCCGCAGCTCAACCTGGCGCTCGTGAGCGCGCGCCTGGGCGACAAGCCGCGGGCGACGCAGATGGCTCAGTCGCTCTTGAAGCTGGAGCGCCTGGACCCCGAGTGGCGCGATCAGGCCGAGCGGCTCATCAAGGCGCTGGCCTCCTGAGCGGATGTGACGGACGGGCGCTCACGGGCGCCCGTCCCCAGACATGAAACCCGTGTTTCACGCCGCCACGTTGGCGAGCTGCTTCATGAGCAGGCGAATCAGCTCCACGGGGTGGATGGGCTTGGGCAGCAGCTCCGCGCCGTAGCGGATGGCGACGGGGATGAGGTCGTCCAACTGCTCGTGGCCGGTGAGGAAGATGAAGGGCGCGTCGCACTCCTTCAGCTCGCGCATGGCGATGAGCACGTCCGCGCCGTTCATCGACGGCATGTTGTAGTCGCAGAGGATGGCGGAGATGCTCCCCAGCTCCTCCTGGAACGCGCTCTCGGGTGACTGCACCGTGCGCACCTGGAAGCCGGCGCTCTGCAGGATGTCCGTCACCAGCGAGAGCACGAACAGGTCATCGTCAATCACCAGCACGGTCTGCATCACACGCTCTCCCGGCAAGCCTGTCTCATCCTATGAGCCGGGCCAGTCGGGAGAGTAGGGCGAGCAACGCATTCCGTCAGCGCGGTGCGGGAGCCACGGGGTTCTGCTGACCCGGGGTGCCCGGCGACGGGATGAGCACCAGGTCCTCCTGCGGCGGAATCAGGTACTCGGCGCCCGTCTCGGTGACGACGGCCATCTCCTCCACGGAGAGGACGCGCATCGCGTCCGGGCCTTCCTTCCACGCGAAGAACCCGTCGAAGGCGAACACCTGCCCCGTCCGGATGATGCGCGTGGACTGGCCCTGCTTGGGCTTGTCCTTCGCCCCACCGGAGAGCGCGGGCCCCACATCATGCGCCCAGTACCCCACGGGGTGGCCGGTGCCGAACATGTTCATCGGCTCCGAGCCCGCCTCGCTCATCCACACGCGCTGCGCCTTGTCCACGTCCCAGCCGCTGACACCCGGCTTGAGCGCCGCCAGCGCCACGCGGTTGCCCTGCCGGCCCTTCTCCCACCGCTCCAGCGCGTCCTTCGGCACCTGGGTCTGCCCTGGCGCGAGCACGTAGGCGAAGCGCTGGATGTCCGTCACCCACAAGTTGCCCACGCGGATGCCGAAGTCTGTCTGGATGAAGTCACCGGGCTGAATCACCTTCTCCGTGGCGTGCGAGTGGCCACGCAGAGGTCCGCTGTTGACCGCCGGGTTCTGGTCCGGCGCCCACGCGTCCCCCACGCCCAGCTCCGCCATGCGCTTGCGAAGGAAGCGCGCGACGTCGGAGTCACGCGTCTTGCCCGGCACCACCGTGGCGTACGCCTCGATTTGCAGCTGCGCCGTGAGCGCCGCGGCCTTGCGCAGGATGTCCACCTCCTCGGGCAGCTTCACGGACAGCCACTCGGAGACGACGTCCTCGGACGACACCAGCTTCTTGCGCAGCGCGGGCGTCAGCGCCTTCTCCAGCGCCGCGCGCTGCGAGGACGACAGCCCGTCCGCCACCGTGACGGACGTGGACGCGTTGATGGCGATGCGCGCGGGCTTCGCCGCCGACAGCTTCGCGGCAATCTGCGCATAGAGGTCCTGCCCGCGCTCCACCGAGATGACCTCGTCCATCGGCGCCACCTCGCGCAGCGCCGTGGCCTCGCTCACCGGCGACAGCGCGAGCGAGCGCACCGTGTCCCCCTGTCGCAGGAACAGGAACGCCGCGGTGCCGCCCGCGTTCTCCCCGCCGACGTGGATGGCCAGCGGGTCGTTGTCGTTCTCCCGGCAGAGCACCACCCAGGCGTCCACGTTCGCTCGCGCCATGGCCTGCGGCAGCAGCTTCTGGATGCGCTCCTTTCGGATGCGTGGCCACGGGTCGCCGGAGACGATGGAGGCCTTGCCCGTCGCGCCCGCCAGGGGCGCGGCGAGGAGCAGGGTGGCGACGAGAGCGGACCGGACGCGCTTCATGCTTCGGGAATCCTTTCGGGAGAAGGCGCCGCCATCATCCCCGACCTCGTCCGCCCCAGGCACCGCCCCCATGTGAAGTCCTGTCGCGTCGCCCTGAAGAAATGCCCGGGCAAACCGGAGAAAACCGCGAGTGCAAGCGCCACCGCCGTCGCTCGTTTAAGGTGATGACCATGGCCAAGAGCTCCTCCCGCAAGTCCGCCGCGAAGGCGAAGGTGAAGGTGAAGAAGCCCGCCGCTCCCCGAACCGCCGCTCCCCGGAAGAGCCAGGCGAAGCGGCCCGCTCGCCCGCCCGAGCCGCCGCCCATCGTCCTCGAGGCCGAGCCCGTCTTCCCCGATGAGCCCACGCTGGAGGACGCCCCCAAGGCGCTGCCCGCGGGCGAGGAGGGAGGAGGCCGCGTGCTCCCCTTCGAAATCGACCCCAAGCGCATGGAAGAGGGCCTGCGCAAGCTCCAGGGCGAGGTGGTGCACTGGGCCAACAAGGGCCGCTACACCCGCGTGCGCTTCAAGTTCCGGGGCAAGCAGCTCTTGCCGGACCTGCCGCTCGCCGCCGTCGTCGCGGCGGAGGGGCTCACGTTCTACTGGGGCGGCATCCTGCGCGTGCTCATCGCCAACGTGGTGGGCGGCAGCGTGTTCCAGGTGGAGCTGGTGAATGACGCGGAGAAGCGCGTCCAGGCCGGCAAGGAGGCCCTGCTGTCGGGCGACGTGGACCAGGCGCTGGCCCTGTTCCGCGAGGCCGTCGCCATGGACCGCGACTCCGCGCCCGCACACCTCAACGTGGGCGTGGCGCTCAAGCTCAAGGGCGACAAGCAGGGGGCGCTCGCGGCCTTCGAGAAGGCCCTGGAGAAGGACCCCGAGGGCCCTGTTGGCACCGAGGCCGAGCGGCTGGCCGCCCCCCTTCGTCCCTCGCCCGTCTAGCGTCCGTCCCGGGCCCTTCCGGAGGCCCGTTTTTCTTCGTCGGAAGCGGGCTGAAAACAGGGTGTTCGAGCGTTCAGTAGGGGGCGCTTCTTCGCGCTCCGATGACTTGATTTCGAACCCCTCCGCATGTGGGGCGTACACCCCCTCGTTTCCCTTGTTGACGTAGGGAAATCCAGGGGTTACGAACGCTCCCTCACTGGACGGCGGCCCTTCACGGGGTCCCTCCGCGAACCTCCCAGAGCCCATGGCTGACGACACCACCGACAAGCCGGCCCCGCCCTCCCCGCCTCCTCCTCCGGACGGCGCTGGAGAGCTCATCCCCGTGAACATCGAAGACGAGATGCGCCGCTCGTATCTCGACTACTCGATGTCCGTCATCATCGGTCGCGCGCTGCCCGACGTGCGCGACGGCCTCAAGCCCGTGCATCGCCGCGTGCTGTTCGCGATGAACGACCTGGCGAACTACCACAACCGCCCCTACAAGAAGAGCGCGCGCGTGGTGGGTGACGTCATCGGTAAGTACCACCCGCACGGCGACTCCTCCGTGTACGACGCCATGGTGCGCCTCGCGCAGCCGTGGAGCCTGCGCTACCTGCTGGTGGACGGTCAGGGCAACTTCGGCTCGGTGGACGGCGATATGCCCGCCGCCATGCGCTACACCGAAGCGCGCATGGACCGCCTGGCCGAGGAGCTGCTGGCGGACATCGACAAGGAGACCGTCGACTTCGGCGCCAACTACGACGACTCCCTCGAGGAGCCGCTCGTGTTGCCGGCGCGCTTCCCCAACCTGCTCGTCAACGGCAGCAGCGGCATCGCGGTGGGCATGACCACCAACATCCCGCCGCACAACATGACGGAGGTCATCAGCGGGACGCTGCACCTCATCGAGAACCCCACGTGCACCGTGCGGGACTTGATGGAGTTCATCACCGGCCCGGACTTCCCCACCGGCGCGTTCATCACCGGCCGCGAGGGCATCCACCGCGCCTACGAGACGGGCCGCGGGCAGATTACCGTGCGCGCCCGGTCGGAAATCGAGACGTCGAAGAAGGGTGACCGCGAGGCCATCATCTTCACGGAGATTCCGTACCAGGTGAACAAGGCGCGGCTCATCGAGAAGATCGCCGAGCTGGTGCGCGAGAAGAAGCTGGAGGGCATCAGCGACATCCGTGACGAGAGCGACCGTCAGGGCATGCGCATCGTCATCGAGCTCAAGCGCGACGCGATTTCGCAGGTGGTGCTCAACAACCTGTACCAGTCCACGGCACTGGAGACGACGTTCGGCGCGGTGATGCTGGCCATCGACGGCGGCCAGCCGCGCACGTTGAACCTCAAGGAGCTGCTGGACCGCTTCATCGCCCACCGCCGCGACGTGGTGACGCGCCGCACGCGCTACGAGCTGCGCAAGGCGCTGGCGCGCATGCACATCGTCGAGGGTCTGCTCGTCGCGCAGGACCTCATCGACCTGGTGGTCAGCCTCATCCGCGCGTCCAGGGACCCGGACGAGGCGCGCTGGGGCCTGATGAACATCCTGTCGCCCACGCTGTACGAGCACGAGCGCTTCGCGAACCTGCAGCGCATCGACTACGACAAGGCGAAGGCGCAGATGGAGCTGCTCGTCTCGCGCGCGCGCAACGAGGAGCCGCAGTACCGGGGGCTGGCGCACAAGTACGAGGGCGCGGGCTTCAGCCAGGAGCAGGCGCAGAACATCCTCGAGATGCGCCTGCAGCGGCTCACCGGCCTGCAGCGCGAGGAGCTGTTCCGCGAGCTCATCGGCCTGGTGCGCGACGTGGCGCGCCTGCAGGACATCCTCGCCAACGAGCAGAGCCTGCTCAACGTCATCAAGACGGAGCTGATGGAGATTCGCGAGCGCTACGGCGACAAGCGCCGCACCGAAATCATCGGCGCCGTGGATGACATCACCAGCGAGGACCTCATCGCCGAGGAGACGATGGTGGTCACGCTGTCGCACACCGGCTACGTCAAGCGCTCGCCGCTGTCGGAGTACCGGGCGCAGAAGCGCGGTGGGCGCGGCAAGACGGGCGCGGCGACGAAGGAAGATGACTTCGTCAGCAAGCTCTTCGTGGCGAGCACCCACGCGTACCTGATGCCGATTACGACCAAGGGCAAGCTGTACTCGCTCAAGGTGCACCAGATTCCGGCGGCCAGCCGCACGTCGCGCGGCAAGGCGATGGTGAACCTGGTGCAGTTTGGCGAGGGCGAGAAGCTGGCCCAGGTGCTGGTGACGCGGGACTTCCCGGAGAGCCGCTACGTCTTCTTCGTCACGAAGAAGGGCGTGGTGAAGCGCACGGACCTGAGCGCGTTCGAGAACGTCCGCTCCAGCGGCATCATCGCGCTGGGCATCGACGACGGGGATGAGCTGGTGGCGGTGATGATCACCGACGGCTCGAAGGACATCCTCCTGTCGACGGCGACGGGCATGAGCATCCGCTTCCCGGAGTCGGAGGTCCGCTCCATGGGTCGTCAGGCCTTCGGCGTGAAGGGAATCACGCTGGAGGACGGGGACGAGGTGGTGGGCGCCGTGGTGGTGGAGAACGAGTCCGCCATCCTCACGGTGACGGAGAACGGCTACGGCAAGCGCACCGAGGAGGCCGAGTACCGGCAGCAGGGCCGCGGCGGCAAGGGCATCATCGACATCAAGACCACCGAGCGCAACGGCAAGGTGGTGAGCGTGGTGCAGGTGAAGGAGTCGGACGAGGTGATGCTCGTCACCAACGGCGGGATGCTCATCCGCATGAAGGTGAAGGAGATCTCCGTCATCGGCCGCAACACGCAGGGCGTGCGCCTGATTGCGCTGGAGAACGAGCAGGAGAAGGTGATGGCCCTCTCCAAGCTCCCCGAGGGCGAGGAGTCCGAGGAGGAGTCGGAGACGACGCCGCCCGCCGAGGGCGCTCCGGAGGGCGCGTCCGCGGAGGCCGTGGCCACCGAGGTCGAGGCCGCTCCCGCCGCCGAGGAGGCTCCTGCCTCCGAGACGTCGGCCGAGGACTCCAGCTCCGAGGAGCCGCAGGCCTGAGTCGGACGATGATGTGAGGCACCCAGGCCCCTCTTCCCCGTGTGTGGGAAGAGGGGCTTCGTCTTGTCATGGGCGCGGTGGGACGCTCAGGGCAGCCCGAGCAGCGTCAGCGTCGTCACGCCGGACATGCCCTGGATGCCTGAGGAGGAGAAGCACTCGAACAGGTCCACGTCCAGGTACGTCAGCGTGCGGACCGCGGTGGCCCCCTGGAACTTCCCGGACTCCACCGTGCCGCTGTAGGTGACGGCGATGGTGGTGTTGCTGATCTGGAGGGAGGTGCGCGTCTGGAACAGCGTGGACGTCTCGCCCGTGTTCCAAATCACCTCCGCGCGCGTCGAGCCGAGCTCCAGCAGGTCCCGACAGGAGTAGGCGGGGCGCTGGACGTCGATGAGGAGCTCTCCGGACGTCACCTCCGGGTCGAACAACGAGACGCAGTTCGTGAACGAGGACATCCCGGTGATGTGCGTGTCGCGGGGGATGACCGACAACGGTGGCGTGTATTGATTCACCGTCGCTCCCACTGGACAGGCCACCATCGACAGCCGCTGCTCCGTCTGGGTGGTGTCCTCCTCGGACGGCAAGGGAGCGGGCGGCTCCTCCCCGCAGCCTTGCAGGACACCTCCCGCGAGACATGACAACAACAGGATGAATCTGGAGTTTCGGCGCATCGTGGACCCCCTGGTTTGAAGAGGTCGCTGGGATAGGGATGTACCTTCGTCCAGGGCCACGTGGGACCCGGGCGCACCGTTCGTGGACGGGCCCGGGCCTTGGACCTTCGTCCAGTGCGCGAGGGTGATTCGTCAGGCTCAGCGCAGGACGTCTGGGAGCTTGGAGACTGTCTAGGGCAGGCCGAGCAGCGTGAGGGTCGCCGTGCCGCTGAGCTGCGCGAGGCCTTCTGGCGAGGAGCAGGCGTCGAGGTCGGCGCTGAGATAGGTGGTGGTCCGAATCGCGGTGGCGCCCGCGAACTTGCCCGACACCACCGAGCCCAGGTGCGTGTAGAGGACAGAGAGCCCTTCCACCCGCGTGCCGACCCGGGTCAGCGTCAGGGTCGAGGTCTCGAGGGTGTTCCAGGTGATGACCGAGTCCGACGTGCCGGAGGTCAGCAACTCGTGACAGGAATAGCCGGGCCGGAAGAGGTTGAGGCCGATGGTCCCGGAGCTCACCCCGCTGAACAACGCGTCGCAGCCTGAGAGGGTGAAGCTGCCCGTGTTCGTCACGTCCTGGGGCGTGTTCTTCAACGGCGGGGAGTATTGGATGACCGCTGTTCCGAGGGGGCACGAAACCAGCGTCACCAGGCCCTGCTCCACGGTCGCCGGGCTTCGTGGCGCGGTGGGCTCCTCGTGTCCTCCGCAAGCGGTGAGCGTACTTCCCGTCATGATGAGCACGACGATTGCGCGCCACGATGGTCGATGCATGACTGCCTCCTGGGTGTGAGGCATTGGCTATAGCTGTCTGGTTTTGACGGGGCCACTCGCGACGCGAGGGGGCTGTCCGGGAGGATGCAAAGGCCTTGGACTCGAGGACAGTCGCCCGGGCTCAGCGCAGGATGTCCGGGAGCGTCGAGACATCCACGCGTGGCACGCCGACCTGCGTCACCGCTTGTGCGCCGAACCAGTTCGCCAGCTCCGCGCACTTCGCCAGCGTCCAACCCCGCAGCAGTCCCAGGGTGAAGCCCGCGAGGAAGCAGTCCCCGGCGCCCGTCGGGTCCACCTCCTCCACGGGCCAGGAGGGCAGGTGGACCGAGTGCCGCGCGGTGAGCACCGTGCTGCCTTTGCGTCCGCGGGTGATGACCACACACGTCCTCGCGCGCACGGCGTCGAGGTCCAGCGCCCGCGCCTCCTCCTCGCTCGCCTTGAGCACGCGCAGGTGTCCCAGCAACTCCGCGTAGGGCGTGTCCTCCAGCCGCTGGTTCCACACGCGCCCCTCATCATCCAGCGTGCGCAAGAGGCCCTGCGCGTCGGCGAGGACATGCTGGGCCCGCTGGGACATCCGGACGAGCGTCTCCGGAGGCACCTCGCCCATCACCCCGCAGGCGAGCGCCACGCGCGCATCGAAGACGATGTCCTCGGGCGGGATGCTCACGGAGCGCGCGTCCACGCGCAGCACGCGCTCTGCCTGGCTGAAGTCCGCGAGGAACCGCGTGGTGCGCGTGCCCGGGATGATGCGCGGCGGGTACCGGACGCGGTCCGCATAGGCGAAGTCCTCGCCCGCCACCGCCACCACCGCGTGGTCCACGCCCGCGGCGTCGAACACCGAGGAGATGTACGCCGCGGAGCCGCCGAGCGTGTGCACCGCGCCGCCCTCTCCCGAGGGCAGCACGTCATGGCAGTAGTTGCCCACCACCAGCACGTCGCACGAGGCGCGTCCCGACACGGGCGGCTACTTGCGCGTGAAGGTCGCGGGCACGGGCGCGCCGGCGGCCTTCTCGTCCGTCCAGGAGATGTGCAGCACCCACCAGCGCTGGCCGTCGAAGACGAGCTGGATGTTGTTGACGCCCTTCGTGAGCACCGCGCCCTCCGGCGCCTCACGGGCCTCGTACGCGCTCAGCACGTTGACCAGGTCGCCATAGCCATACATCTGGCGGTGCGTCTCCTTCTCGAAGAAGCCGTGCGTCTTGAAGAACGTCTCGCCCCAGGCCACGTAGTCGTCCGGGGTGATGGGGGACACACCCGGGAGCCCGCCGGGCTTGGTGCGATTGACGGACGCCATCTGCGCGCCCGGATAGAACAGCGAGCGGAAGCGCTGCCAGTCGCGCGCCTTGCCGGCGGGACCGCTGATGACGTCATAGAGCGCGGCGAGCAGCGCCTCCTGCGTCTTCACGTCCTCCGACCTGCCGGGGGGATGTTGCTGGAGCGCCGCCTGGGTGCGCTCCGCCGCGAGCTTCATCGGGCTGGGCGCGGCGGGCGGCTTGGGCGCGACGGGGGGCGGCTTCGCGGACTGCGCGAAAACGGAGGCGGAGCTCAGCAGGACCACGACGGGGACCGCGGCGATGAAGCGGGGCATGGGATGGACCTCCAGACGTCGAGGAAGCACCGCGCGACAGGTTACCCTGACGTCCGAGGAATGTCTGACGCGGTTCGAGGCGGGCGTGGGGTGTTCGCGCTCCGACACTCGACGCGCGGCGCAAAAGCCCGGGCTCCGGGTGGCATGGTGAGGGCCCGTCCGTTAGGGTGCCCGGCCATGATGCGTCGACTCCTACTGACCCTGTTGTTGTCCGTGTCCTCCACCGCGATGGCGGCGGAGACGCTCACCG
Source organism: Myxococcus guangdongensis (assembly GCF_024198255.1). Taxonomy (NCBI): domain Bacteria; kingdom Pseudomonadati; phylum Myxococcota; class Myxococcia; order Myxococcales; family Myxococcaceae; genus Myxococcus; species Myxococcus guangdongensis. The sequence goes on along the minus strand of NZ_JAJVKW010000002.1, from coordinate 1,046,412 downwards.
TCTACTCCGGCCGCAACGAGAAGCTCGTGGGGCCCCTGCTCAAGAAGTTCACCGAGAAGACCGGCATCGAGGTGAAGGTGCGCTACGGCGAGACGCCGCAGCTGGCCGCCACGCTGCTGGAGGAGGGCGACAAGACGCCCGCGGACGTGTTCTTCGCGCAGGACGCGGGCGCGCTCGGCGCGCTGAGCAACGCGGGCCGTCTGCAGGCGCTGCCCAAGGCCACGCTCGACAAGGTGGACGCGCGCTTCCGCTCGCCGACAGGCCAGTGGGTGGGCGTCAGCGGCCGCGCGCGCGTGGCCGCGTACAACACCAAGAAGGTGAAGGCCGCGGACCTGCCCGACAGCATCCTGGGTTACACGGATGCGAAGTGGAAGGGCCGGCTGGGCTGGGCGCCCACCAACGCGTCCTTCCAGGCCTTCGTCACCGCGCTGCGGCTGCTCAAGGGCGAGGACGCGGCGAAGCAGTGGCTCCAGGGCATCCAGGCCAACGGCGTGCGCGTGTACAAGAACAACGCCGCCATCGTCGAGGCGCTGGGCCGCGGTGAAATCGACGCGGGCTTCGTCAACCACTACTACCTGTACGCCGCGAAGAAGAGCAACGCGGAGCTGCCGGTGGCCAACGACTTCTCCGTGGCGGGCGACCCGGGCGCGCTGGTGAACGTGGCGGGCGTGGCCATCCTGAAGGAGTCGAAGAAGCAGGACGCGGCGCGCAAGTTCTCCGCGTGGCTCCTGGAGAACGACGCCCAGGCGTACTTCTCCCAGGAGACGCACGAGTATCCGCTGGTGGCCGGCGTGAAGACGGCGCAGGACCTGCCGGCGCTGTCCAAGGTCGGCTCGCCGGAGCTGGACCTGTCGAAGCTCGACGACCTGCGCGGCACGGTGAAGCTGCTGCAGGACACCGGCGTCCTGTAGAGGGAGCGGGCTTCGTGACACGGCGGGCTCCGCGGTGGTTGTTGATATCGGGCGTGCTGGTGGCGGCGCTCGCGGTGCTGCCCGCCGTGTACCTGGGGGTTCGCGCGGCGGAGGCCGACACGAGCGCCTGGGGGCTGCTCTTCCGGGAGCGCACGTGGGGCCTGTTGTGGCGGACGTTGGGGCTCGCGGCGGCGGTGACGGTGCTCGCCGCCGCGGTGTCCCTGCCGCTCGCGTGGCTCACCACGCGCAGTGACTTGCCGGGCCGTCGCCTGTGGACGGTGCTGTTGTGCGTGCCGCTCGCGGTGCCCACGTTCGTCAGCGGCTACGTGCTGCTGGCCGCCTTCGGCATCGGCGGAGTGTTGGAGGAGCTGCTGACGCGCTGGGGGCTGCCGGTGCCACCGGTGTATGGCTTTCCAGGTGCGCTCGTGGCGTTGACGGTGTCGACGTATCCGTACTTCTTCCTCGCGCTCCGAGCGGGGCTGCTCTCGCAGGACCCCGCGTGGCTGGAGGGCGCGCGCAGCCTGGGCCTGAGCCCGACGCGGGCCTTCTGGAAGGTGACGGCGCCGCTGCTGCGTCCGGCCTTCGTGTCCGGGGCGCTGCTCGTCGGCTTGTATGTGTTGTCGGACTTCGGCGCGGTGGCGCTGGTCCAGTACGACGCCTTCTCGCGCGCCATCTATGTGCAGTACGAGGGCGCGTATGACCGCACCTACGCCGCGCTGCTCGGGCTGGCGCTGGTGGCGGTGACGGTGGTGGTGCTGGTGCTGGAGGTGAGGCTGCGAGGACGTGCCGGCTATCACCGCAGCTCGAAGGGCGCGGCGCGGGCCTCGGCGCCGGTGTCACTGGGGCGATGGCGGGTGCCCGCGCTGCTCTTCTGTGGCGCGGTGGTGCTGGCGGGCGTGGTGCTGCCGGTGGGCGTGCTCCTGTACTGGGGCGCGCGAGGGCTGGCGCGGGACGAGGCGTCGCTGATGCAGCCCGCGCTGGGCTCGCTGCTCGCGTCGGTGCTGGGCGCGGTGGCGTCGGTGTTGTGCGCGCTGCCGCTCGCGTTCCTCGCGGTGCGCTACCCGAGCCGGCTCACCCTGGCGATGGAGCGCGTGTCCTACGTGGGCTATGCGCTGCCGCCCATCGTGCTGGCGTTGTCGCTCGTCTTCCTGGGCGTGCAGGCGCTGCCGTTCCTCTATGGGACGCTGGTGATGCTGGTGCTCGCGTACGTGGTGCGCTTCCTGCCGCAGGCGGTGGGCACGGTGCGCTCGGCGCTGCTCCAACTCAACCCGCACCTCGCGGAGGCCGCCGCGTCCCTCGGGGAGTCCCCGGCCGGAGTGTTCCGCCGTGTTACCGCGCCGCTGTTGCGTCCGGGATTGCTGGCGGGAGCGGCGCTCGTCTTCCTCACGGCAATGAAGGAATTGCCGGCGACGCTGCTGCTCGCGCCCATCGGCTACGAGACGCTGGCCACGCGCGTGTGGGGCGCCACCGCGGAGGGCCGCTTCGCCGAGGCCGCGCTGCCCGCGCTGGTGTTGATGGCCGTCTCCGCGCTCGGCGTGGGGCTGCTCGTGTCGCAGGAAGGCGACGCGCCCCGGGGCTGAGACACCGCCTCGAAAATCGAGACACTCTCGACGGATGAGATGTTGCTCGCGTCGCTTGGCCTGTGCCCGCACGCGCGTTACACGTCTGGCTTCATGTCCCTGCCAGCATCCGTCCTTCCTCCGCTCGCCGCTGATGCGTTTGCTTCCACCGCCAATGCGCTCGGTGAGCTGCCCTGTGGCCCGCCGTACTCCCCGAAGCACGTCCAGTCCGTCATCGAGGAGCAGAAGCCCACCACGTTCGACGGCGCGGTGAAGGCGCTGGGGTCCGCGGGCAGCTCCACGCTCGCGTTCGTGGCCTCCGTCTACAAGGACGCGCCGCGCACGGCGGCCACGCTGGCGGGGCCCTTCACCGTCACCGAGCCCACGGGACACGCGGGGGATTTGCACATCCAGGGGGACCTGACGCTCGGGAAGTCGCTCGTCGTCGTGGGCGACCTCACGGTGGACGGCGTGCTGCGGGACGGCGAGCACACGAAGCTCGTGGTGGTGGGGCAGGTGCGCTGCCGCGCGATGCACACCTCGGGCTGGGTGACCATCATCGGCGGGCTGACGGTGGAGCACGCGCTCTATGGCCGCTACAACGATGACTCGGTGGAGGTGCTCGGCCCCATCACCGCGGGCATCATCGTGAGCGACGACCACCTCATCTACGGCAAGCCGAAGACGGCGACGCTGCGCCCGTCCCAGGGGGGCGCTTGGGGGCCGGACACCTTCGACGCCCGGGATCGAGCCCACAAGGCCGAGCTGCCCAAGGTCCTGGTGGACGGCATCACCTCCCTCGACGAGGACGGAGAGGTGAAGGTGGATGGGGAGAAGCTGGTGGCCGCTCGGCCGCCCTGGAAGTAACGGCGGAACGCGGTAGGGTGCGTGGCGCTTTCGCCATGCCCCTGCTCTCGCTCGAAGCCCTGTCCCTTCGCTACACCACCGGCGGCACCGCCGCGGTGGATGGCCTGTCGCTGTCCGTGGAGCCCGGGGAGGTGGTGGCCCTGCTGGGCCCCTCCGGCTGCGGCAAGACGACGACCCTGCGTCTGGTGGCGGGCTTCGAGCGCCCCGGCACGGGCACCATCACCCTGGACGGCCGCGTGCTCGCGGGCCCCGGGACGTTCGTCGCGCCCGAGCAGCGCAGCGTGGGCATGGTGTTCCAGGACTACGCCCTGTTCCCGCACCTGTCCGTGCTGGAGAACGTGACGTTCGGCCTGTCGCGACTGCCGCGCGCGGAGGCCGAGACGAAGGCGCGCGCCATGCTGACGCTGCTGGGCCTGGGCGAGTTCGGCGCGCGGATGCCGCACGCGCTCTCCGGGGGCCAGCAGCAGCGCGTGGCGCTCGCGCGGGCCCTGGCGCCGGGGCCTCGGGTGCTGTTGTTGGACGAGCCCTTCTCCAGCCTGGACAGCGCGCTGCGCGCCTCCACGCGGGTGGAGCTGCGGCGCGTGCTCAAGTCGCTGGGGGTCACCGTGCTGCTCGTCACGCATGACCAGGCGGAGGCCATGGCCTTCGCGGACCGGATGGCCGTCATGCGCTCGGGGCAGGTGGAGCAGGTGGGCACGCCGGAGGCCATCTACTCGACGCCGCGCACGGCCTTCGTCGCGTACTTCCTGGGCGGCACCAACCTGTTGCCCGGCATGGGCTTCGGCGGCGCGGCGCGCACGGTGCTCGGCAACCTGCCGGTGGTGGGGCAGGCGCGCGGCAAGGTGCTCCTCTCGCTGCGTCCCGAGTCGCTGCGCCTCACGCCGGACACGGACGCCGTGGCGGTGGGAGGTGCCCTGCGCGCGGAGGTGTTGTCGCGCGAGTTCCAGGGCCCCAGCGCCGAGTTCACCATCGCCTGTGGCGGCATGGAGCTGGTGGTGCGCGGCGCGCCGGAGCTGCCCCTGCGGGCCGGTGACAGGGCCCGTCTGGAAGTGGTGGGCCGAGCGGGCGTGCTGGAGGACAGTCCCGACTAGCTCGGCTGTCCTCCGAGCGTGCGGACGGCATACGCTGGCGGTGTCCCCTGGGTGCAATCACCCGGGCTCTCCGTGCGTAGAGGTGGGTATGAACATCGCAGGTCTTCGTGGCATGGGCACCCGCTTCTTCCGGTACGTGAGAGACCCTCGCGTGTCGCTCTGGCGCAAGCTGGCCGGAGTGTTGGCGGTGGTCTATTTCGTGTCGCCCGTGGATGCGGTGCCGGACGTCATCCCCGTGCTGGGCTGGATGGACGACCTGGGCGTGCTCTCCGCGGCGGCGCTCTTCATGATGCGCGAGGTGCAGCGCTACCGGCCCGAGCAGCCCTGGGACGGCGTGCCTCGCGACGAGGAGGGCCACGAGCGCGTGCCGCCCGCCGTCCGCAAGCACGTCTGAGCGGGAAAGTTCCGCCGGGAATCCCCGGCTCCAGCACTGTCCCAGGACTGTGACGCCGCGCGTCCGCGAGTTCCCGTGGTGTGCGCGGAGGGGACGCGGAATCATGGGCGTGCATGGACACGTCCCAGGGAAGCAAGGTGGTCCTCGTCACGGGAGCCTCCTCGGGTATCGGCGAGGCGTGCGCGGAGCTGCTCTCGGTCCGCAAGCACGTCGTCTACGGCACCAGCCGTCGTCCTCCGGAGACGCCGTCGGTGGGCTACCGGATGCTGGCGTTGGACGTCACCCAGGAGGACTCGGTGCGCCGCGCGGTGGCGGAGGTCCTCGAGCGCGAGGGCCGCATCGACGTGGTGGTGAACAACGCCGGCCACGCGCTGGCGGGAGCGCTGGAGGACACCTCCTTGGAGGAGGCGTGGCGCCAGCTCGACACCAACGTGCTGGGTGTGCTGCGCGTGTGCAAGGCCGTGCTGCCGCACATGCGTGAGCGGCGCTCGGGCCGCATCATCAACATCGGCTCGCTGGGCGGCGTGGTGGGACTGCCATTCCAGAGCCTCTACAGCGCCAGCAAGTTCGCGCTGGAGGGGCTGACGGAGAGCCTGCGCCAGGAGGTGGAGGCGTTCGGCATCCAGGCCTCGCTGGTGGAGCCCGGCGACGTGCGCACGCGACTGACGGACAACCGCGTCCGCGCGGCGGGCTCGCGTGACGGGTCCGCGTACCGCGAGCCCTTCGAGAAGGTGCTGGCCCTCATCGAGAAGGAGGAGCGCGAGGGTGTGCCCGCGGAGGCCGTGGCGCGCAAGGTGCTCGAGGTGATGGAGGCGACAGAGCCGGACGTGAGGTACTCGGTGGGGAAGCTCTCCCAGCGCGCCGCGGTGGTGGCGAAGACGCTGCTGCCCGCGAGGACCTTCGAAAGCCTCCTGATGTCCATGTTCGGACTCAAGCGCCGCTGAGCACCGCCCTCAAAGACAGTCACTCCGGTGCTCGTGGTGGGGTGACATGTCTTTGCCATTGAGTGGCGGAAGCCTCGCGCTCCTCACTCGCGCAGGAGGCTTCCATGCGACCGTCGAGCCCGTGCGCCAGTGTTGTTCTGGCGAGGGTGTCCCCCGTCCTGGCCCGTGAGCGATTGCCGACGGTGGGTGTCTCCACCGCGGCGCTGGGGCTCGCGGCCCAGAAGCGACGTCGTCAGAACTGACCACCCATGGCGAGGCCCGCGCCGTTGCGACCCATCAGCGTGGGCGTCACCGCCACCGGAGGCAGACGGCGGGCGTCGAAGTTGCGCGTCAGGTAGGCCGTCAGCGCCAGGCCGCCCATGACGCCGATGCCCGTGCCGATGAGGATGGGGTCTTCGTCGTTGGTGCCCGTGAGCAGCAGCGTGGTGCTCGCGCCCATCAACCCGCCGATGATGCCGCCCGCGTCGATGATGAGCATGCGGCCCCGCGTCACCGGCATGTTCCGCGACAGCAGCGAGAAGGCGATGATGCCCGCGGACGCCGACGCCATCTGGGCCCCGAACAGGCTCCTCGTGCTCTCGCCGTCGACGACTCCCAGGAACAGCGTCGTCAGCACGCCGGCCCACAGGCCTCCCGAGTTCGCCATCGACACCTGCCCCGCGGTGGGCTTCAGGGTGGTGGCCAGCAGGATGCCCACGCCGGTGAAGCCCGCGGCGCCCAGCGCCACCGAGCCGAACGCCGCGTCCTCCTCCAGGTCGAACGCGATGAGCGAGGCGACGCCGAAGTAGAACCCCCACATCGTGCCGGCGTTGATGACCGACGCCTGCCCCGGGGTGATTCCGTCCTGGACCAGCAGCAACGTGCTGAGCGTTCCCAGGCCCGCGCCGAGCAACGCCGAGGCCGGATAGGCCCGGTCCGCGCACTCCGCGATGGCACACAGCAGCATCCCCTGAACCGCGCCGTGCATCGTCTGAATCACCGTGAGAGAGGCCGTCGCGCCGCGCGTCGGGCGCTCCGTGTTCTCGAACACCGCGGCCTGCGCCAGCTTCGCGCCGGGCTTGAGCCGCGCGCGAGCAAGCCGCTCGAGCTCGGGCGCTTTCGAGTGCTGGGGACACAGCTCCAGGACCTGACGGAAGGCCTCCGCGGCCTCCTCGTCGTCGCCCTTGCTGAGCGCGTCGAAGCCTTCGTTGTAGAGGGTCTCCGACTCGGGGGGGCAGGCCTCGGGCGAGGCCATCAGCGGCGGAGCCGTCAGCGTGTCCTGGGCGCGGACAGGGGCTTCGTCCTGGGAAGGTGAAACCTGGGCGGCACCCAGAGCGACGAGCAGGATGGTGGCGAGCGTCATGTGCGCCCGCCACTTTACGCGACGACCCCGGCCCGTCCACGAGGGGAGGGGCCGAGGTCGCCGATGACTTGGGGCGTCGGGTGAGACGACCCGGGGTCAGCGCGTGGCGAGCGTGTCCACGTGCTGACGCAGCTCGACGTCATTGCCCAGCCGGGCGGCGAGCCCGGACAGGGGCTTCGCGGCCTGCTCGATGCGGCCGCGGGTGCGGGGCCCCGCCGCCACGAGCCACGCCACGCCCAGGGCGAGCTCGGCCACCTCGGGCGCGCCGGTGAGCTGGCTGGCCAGGTTGAGCAGCGCCTCCACCGCCTTCTTCACCTGGGCGCCGTGCAGCGCGTGGCCGCTGGTGATGCCCTCGCGCAGCAGCTCCAGCAGGGCGAGCGCCGTGCCGCGGGCCTGCCGCACCGGCTCGGGACCCGTGCCCGCGCCGTCCCACAATCCGTTGGCGAGCTGGCGGCCCAACAGCGCCTCCACACCCCCTGCCTCGGGCTCGTGGGCGACAGGCGCCATGTCCCGCGACTCGCGCAGCTCCGCTTCCTCCGACAGCGAGTCGTCGTACGAATCCATGGGCGCCATCTCCGCGCGCTCCATCTCCTTCTTGCGGGACTTCTTCATCCCGCCTCCGCCGAAGATGCCGCCCAGCATTCCGCTCGCGCTCTTCGCCATCTCGCCGACGACGCTGACGCTGCGGCTGGGCATCATCGGGGACGGCGACGGAGGCGCCATGGGCGCCGCGGCGGCGGGCGCGGGGATGCGCATGGGCGGGGGCGGCGGCGGCATCTGCGCCGAGCCTCCACGGTTGCGCGCACCGGGGCGCTGCACGACGTTGCCACCCTCGGCGTCCGCCTCCCCCTTGTCCTTGTCGAACATGGCCCAGCCCGCGGGCGCGTTCACCGGGACGACACGCGTCTCCGGCTGACCCGAGGCGCGGCGGTCGCCCGTGCGCTCCTCGACGACGACGAAGGACGTGTAGCGCGTGACGATTTGATGGGCGACGGCGAGCTCCACGATGCGCTTCTTCATCGACTCGGCGCGCCGGCCGATGAGGCCCGTGGACTCCCAGCCCTTGATGCGCTCGGCGGCCCACAGCTTCTCCACCGCGGGGCGGTCCGACTCGGCGGGGAAGTTCACGCTCACGGTGAGCGCGAAGGGCTCCTTGCCCGAGCGTCCGCGCAAGGTCAGCTTGCCCGAGCCCGGCGCGGTGTAGCGGCCCAGGAGCGTCCAGGGCACGCCGTCCACCATCGTCGGCAGCTCCGCGGGCGCCAGCTCCGTGCCCTCCACGCCCTCGAACGTCGCCTGCAGCTCGGTGACGCGAGGCGCGAGCGCGCGGGCGAACTGGGCCACGACCTTGTCGTCGATGCGCTCGCCGGGGTGGATGAACTCCACGTCGCCGCCCGTCTGGCGGGCCATGTCGCGCAGCAGCGCGTCGCTCACGTTGGTGCCGATGCCGAACGAGTACACGCGCGCCGTCTTGCGCTCGGCGAGCACGGCGCGGAGGATTTCGTCCTCGTTGCCCACCTGGCCGTCGGTGAGCAGCACGAGCACGCCATCCGGCGCGGTGCGCGCGGCGGCCTGCATGGGCCCGAGCAGCTCGGTGCCGCCGTCGGCGCGCAGCGCGGCCACCCACCGGTCCGCGTCCTCCAGCATGCGCTGGGTGAAGGGCACCGGCTGCGGCTGGAACGAGCGGAAGCTGCTCTCGAAGGCGATGACGTTGAAGCGGTCGCCCTCGCGCAGGTGGCGCAGGCACAGCCGGAGCGCGGCCTGGGCCTGGGGCAGGCTCTCGCCGTCCATGGAGCCGGAGACGTCCACCAGGAAGATGACCTCCTGCTTGGGCGGCGTGGACGCCATCGCGAGCAGGTCGGGCACCACGGTGAGCGCGAAGGTGCCGGGGCCGTCACCCTTGCGGTGCGTGACGAGCGGCACGAAGACGGCGCTGGTGTCCGGGCTGCGCAGGGTGAGGACCAGGTCGCGGTCCAGGGCCACCTCGCCGCGCGCGAAGCTCACGCGGCCCCGGGTGCTGCTCTCGCGGGTGAAGGTGATGGCGTGCGAGGGGCTCTCGACGACGACTTCGCGGCCCAGGTCGACGAGCAGGTCCAGGCGCAGGCCGTACTGCACCTGACCGATGGGAGGGCTGATGCGGTCCGCGTCGGGGACGCGGGCGGTGGGCTCGGCGGCGCCGTGACCGGTGCGGTCACCCGAGGGCGCGCCGGGGATGTAGCGCGGGGCGACGAGCGTGGGCAGCATCCAGCGCACGCTGCCCTCCTCGGCGGTGACGGCCTGGAGGAACTCCACCTCGATGAGGGTCTCTTCGCCGGGCAGCAGGTTGCCCACCTGGGCGGTGAAGACGTTGGAGCGCTCCTCGTCGAGCAGCGCCGCGCCGTGGCCGGCGGTGACGGCGTCGTCGTAGGTGCGGAAGGCCTCTTCGCGCTCCTTGACGACGCCGTCGATGCGGCGGCCCGCGCACGTCATGGAGAAGGCGGACAGGGTGCCATCGGAAGGAAGGGGGAAGGTGTAGACGGCCTCGACGGGGCGCTTCTCGTCGTTGAGGTAGCGCTGGCGCACGCGCACGCGCGCATGACCGCCGAGCAACTCACCCGTGACTTCGACGCCCTGCAGCGGCACCTGCTTGCCTTCGCGCGTGAACAGCCCAGCTTGCTCCGTCGTCATGGCTTCTCCTTGTCCTGGAACTCTTCGATGAGGGCGCGCACCCGCTCGGCGAGCGCGCGAGTCTTGGCTTCCGCTGAATCCGACACGTGCAGCTCCAGCCCGGGAGCCAACTCCCACCGCTGGTAATTCGATGCCCCGTTGGGACGCCGGACGGGTGGCGCAGGTGCCACGATTTGTGGCTCGGGGGAGGTCGCCGGCCCGTACGTGGGCGGCGTGGGGGTAGGGTCCGACTCGGCGAGCTTTCGCAGCTCGTCGGGCGTCAGCCGGAGCAGCTCCGCCTGGATGGCGTCCAGGGGCAGGAACCGCGCCTGGAGGACCCGGATGGCCTTGAGCCGGATGAGGTGCTCCTCGCCATACACGGTGTCCGGTCCCTTGAAGGGAGGCGCGGGGAGCAGCCCCCGCTGGACGTAGTAGCGCACCGTGCGTGGCGAGACGCCCGCCTCCTCGGCCAGCTCCGCCAGCTTCCACTCGCTCTGTGTCTTCCGCGTGTTCACGACACGAACAGTAGGATTCGACATGGTTACTGTCAAGTCGACAGTGTCGAATTGTTGGGAGCGCGGTGTCGAGATGGAGGGTGGGTTGGTGTCGGATTGGACAGTGCTGGTGTCGAGATGACCGGGCGGGTTGCGCGGGGTGGGGCGGGGTGGAACAGAGGGGGGATGAACGGTGCGGAAGGGTTGGATGTCTCGTCGATACGGTTGATTGGGACGGCGGTGACGCCGGCGGTGATGGTGTCGGCGTGCGGCATCGTAGCGACGGGGTTGGACAATCAGATTGCGCGGATGACGACGCGGATGCGGGAGATGTTGCGGGAGGTGCGGCTGTTGCCGGAGGGGCACACTCGGCGGGAGGTGTTGCGGCAGGAGGTGGACATCCTGGACCGGCGACACGCGATTCTGGCGAGGGCCATCGCGCTCACGTACACGGCGCTGTTGTCATTCGTGGTGACGTCGCTCTTGTACCTGACGAAGCGTCAGCTCGACATCCCGGAGCCGTTGCCGGTGGTGGCGTTCGCCCTGGGCGTGTTGTTGCTGGGCGCGGTGGCGGTGCTGGCGTTGGCTTCGCTGAGACTGAGCCGGCTGGCCATCCAACTCGAGCGCGAGGAACTCTTCGGCAGTAAGCGCGCGCCGCCGGTGCGTTAGGGGGGCTCAGCTGAGCCCGCCCGCGGGAGGGCCCTCGTCATCGTCGTCGAACTCATGGCGTGAGTCGTCACGCGAGCCGAAGCCGCTCCGGGCTGCCGCGGCGCCGACGGCGCGCAGGATGTCGAGCGGGATGGGGAGGATGGTGTGGTTGCCGCCCGTCGTGATCTCCACCAACGTCTGGAGATAGCGGAGCTGGAGCGTGGCCGGATTGCGGCTGAGCACGTCCGCCGCCATGGCGAGCTTCTCGGCGGCCTGGTGCTCGCCCTCGGCGGCGATGATCTTCGCGCGTCGCTCGCGCTCCGCTTCGGCCTGTCGCGCGATGGCTCGCTGCATCTCCAGCGGCAGGTCGATGTGCTTCACCTCCACGTTGGAGACCTTGATGCCCCACGGGTCCGTGTGCGCGTCGAGCACCTGCTGGATTTCGCGGTTGATGCGCTCGCGCTCCGTGAGCAACTGGTCCAGCTCCACCTGCCCCAGAATCGCGCGCAGCGTGGTCTGCGCGAGCTGACTGGTGGCGTAGAGATAGTCCTCCACCTGGAGCACGGCCTTGTCCGCCTGGATGACGCGGAAGTAGACGACGGCGTTGACCTTCACGCTGACGTTGTCTCGAGTGATGACGTCCTGGGGCGGCACGTCGCGAGCCACGGTGCGCAGGTCGATGATGACCATGCGCTCCACGAAGGGGATGAGCCAGCGGAAGCCCGCGCGCTTCAGCCCCACGTAGCGTCCCAGGCGGAACACCACGCCGTTCTGGTACTCGTTGACGATGCGCACTCCGGAGAGGAACAGCAGGAAGACGACGCCCAGGGGGATGAGGAACCCGAGCAGTCCGAACACGTCGGTCATGGCTTCACCTCGTCGACGAAGAGGGTGAGCCCGTCCACACGACGGACCACCACGTGAGCGCCCCTGTGGATGGGCTTGGGGGAGGTGGCGCGCCAGCGCTCACCGTGGACGAAGACCTCGCCGTGCTCGGGCGAAGTCGGCGAGAGCGTGGTGCCCTCCTCACCGATGAGCCCCGCGTCACCGCCGAGCTGCGGCAACCGGCGCGTCTGCGCACCCCGCCACGCGATGTAGGCCGTGGCTCCCGCGAGCACCAGCGTGGTGGGAATCAACCACGCCCACGTCACACGGAAGGACGGGTCCACGAACCAGCCCGGGTCGAACCGGTCCACGAGGAACAGTCCCCCCAATCCCAACAGCACGACCCCCGAGGCGCCGAGCAGCCCACTGGTGACGAACAGCTCCGCCACGATGAGCGCCACGCCGAGCAGCAACAACAGCAGTGCCCCCATGCGAACGGGCAGCGCCGACGAAGCCATCAACGCGAGCACCAGCGCCACCGCGCCGAGGAGCCCCGGAGCGATGCCGCCCGGATGGGTCAGCTCGATGACGAGCCCGAGCGCGGCCATGAGGAACAACAGGTAGACGAGCGAGGGATGCGCGAGCGCATGGACCAGTCGTTGTGACAGTCCAGGCGTCAGGTCCACGAATCGCGCATCGCGAGTGTCCAGACGTACGGTGTCCCCGCTGGCCACCTGGACCGCGCGTCCATTCACCTGGTCGAGGAACTCCTCCTCACTGGAGGCCAGGTACTCCACCACGCGCAGCTCACGCGCCTGGTCCGCGCTGACGGCGACACTGGCGCGCACGGCGGAGGCGGCCCAGGTGACATTGCGTCCGCGTTGTCGCGCGATGCTCTCCGCGAAGGCGACGGTGTCGTTCTCCACCTTCCGCGCGAGCTGCGCGCCTCCCGCCTTCTCCGGGTCCTCGCCGGTGAGTCCCACCACGGGATGTGCGGCGCCGATTCGGGTCCCCGGGGCCATGGCGGCCACATTCGATGCGAGGGTGATGAACACGCCCGCGCTGCCCGCATGCGCGCCGGAGGGTCCCACCCAGACGAGCACGGGCACGGACGCGCCCAGGAAGGCGCGCACGATGGCATTCGTGGCCTCCAGCGAGCCACCCGGCGTATCCAGTCGGACCAGCAGCGCCGAGTGCCCACCCAACTCCGCGCGCCGCACGCAGTCGACCAGATAGGCGCCCGAACCGGAGTCGACCACGCCATCCAACTCACAGCGAGCCACCGTGTCGTGAGGAGCCTCTGTCGACGGTGTCGCCGCGAGCAACCCCAGCGACAGTGACAACAAGAGCCCCATCGCACCGAGTCGTCGCGTGTGTCGAAGTGCCGAGGAACGAGATGGCCACACGTCACACCTCCCGGAGCGAGCCGTGGGAGGTGTCCCGCTGGGCGACGTCGCGCGTCCAATCCGCCTCGATGTCAAAGCCATTGCCGCACGACTTCCATTTCCAATCGGTCTCGTTGCCTCGGTCCGCGAAGCGCGACATCAACAGGTGGACGTTGTCGAGGTGCCGAGCGGGCGCCTCATCGCCGTGGAGATGCTCTCCGTTGGCATGGATGGAAGAGTGGGGGTCGCGTGACACCAGGGCGCGGAGGATGTCCCAGACGCCTTTACCGCCAGACGCTGCACTCAGAGGTTGAGCGCGTGCTCCACGCAGATGCTCGGCGCGGAGCGGGAGCCTGACGCCACGGTGCGTGGCGAGTGCTCGCTTGTCGGCGTCGACGACATCCCGCATGGCCGTGAAGCTCCCAGGGGTGAGTCCCTCCCAGCACAACGGTGCTCATGGCCCACGGCCCGTTCCTGAAGGTCCCTCCGCATGTCCGGTATCCGGCATCGTGAGCGAGCGCCCGCATGCCCGGTCGGTCACCGGGTGGTGGGACCAGGCGTCAGACCCCACATTGCTTCAGGAGGTTCGCGCGGCATGGGCCGCCAGAGGCAGTCCCATCATCTTGGACGAGGAGGATTCATGCGCCGTGTCGTTCTCATCGCAGCTCTGGGCCTGGGCGCCACCGCGGCGTTCGCCTGTAAGACCACGCAGCCTCCCGGGACGGAGACGCAGGCGCCGATACAGGGGCCTGATCAGGTGAGAGAGCCCGTGCAGACGGTGCCGGACGACCCGCCCGGTCCCGCCACGCCCATGCCCACCGAGGCGGACGCGGGCACGACGGAGACTCCGTAGCGACCGAGGCCGCACCGCCGAACCTTGTCGTCCACAGCCATCGTCATGACTCGAGCGGCGCGGATGTCTCCGTCAGGAGCATCCGTGCCGGGCCATCTGGACGCCGTCCGTGACAGCACGCCAGGGCTCGCGCACAGTGCGCGGGCACACAGGCAGGCACCCACGGAGGCGCACGGTGGCGACCACGGTCTATCTGGCGGAGCGAATCTGGACACTGGATGCCGAGCATCCCCGGGCCCGGGCCTTGGCGGTGCGCGATGGCCGCGTGCTGGCGGTGGGCTCGGCGGAGGACGTGCGAGCCGCCGCTCCGGGCGCGCGCGAGGTGGACCTGGGTGACGCCACGGTGGTCCCGGGTCTGGTGGATGCGCACGCGCACATCCACGGGCTGGGCCGGAGCCTCACCACGGTGCGCCTGGAGAAGGCGCCATCGGTGGACGAGGTGGTGCGTCGACTGGCGCAGGCGCCCGCGTCCAGCTTCCAGGGGGACTGGTTGTTGGGACGCGGCTGGGACCAGAACGAGTGGCCCGGCGGAGCCTTCCCGGGACGCGCAGAACTCGATGCGCGCTTCCCATCGACGCCCGTGTTCCTCACGCGAGTGGACCATCATGCGGCGTGGGTGAACGGCGAAGCGCTCCGCCGCGCGGGCATCACCCGAGACACGCAAGACCCCGAGGGTGGCCGCATCCTGAGGGACTCGCGGGGAGAGCCCACGGGCGTGCTCGTGGACAACGCGATGGACGTGGTCGCCGCGGCGATGCCTCCGCCCACGAAGGACCAGCTCGAGACGCGACTGCGCGCGGCGCTGGAGCGCTGTGCCCGGGTGGGCCTGACGGGCATCCACGACGCGGGCATGGACCTGGATGCCTTCCGTGTCCTCCAGCAATGGGACGCACAGGGCGCGCTGCCCTTGCGCGTCTACGCGATGGCGGCGGGCCAGGGCGACGAGCGGCACGCGTACCTGGAGCAGGGCCCCTGGCAGGGGCGGATGTTGACGATGCGCGCGGTGAAGTTCCTCGCGGATGGCGCATTGGGGAGCCGAGGCGCCGCGCTCCATGAGGACTACAGCGATGAGCCCGGCCAGCGCGGACTGTTGTTGATGTCACCCGAGGAGCTGGAGTCGAGGACCCGCGCGTTCATGGCGAGGGGCTTCCAGGTCTGCATCCACGCCATTGGAGACCGTGCCAATACGTTGGTCGTGGACGTGCTGCTGCGAGCGTCGGAGGCGACGGGGACGCAGGCGCTTCGACACCGCGTCGAGCACGCGCAGATTCTCCGACGCGAGGACATCACGCGGCTGGGCGCGGCGAAGCTCGTGGCGAGCGTGCAACCCACCCACGCGACCAGCGACATGCCCTGGGCGGAGACGAGGCTGGGCCGCGAGCGGCTGCGCGGAGCCTACGCGTGGCGCAGCCTGAAGGACGCGGGCGCGAACCTCGCGCTGGGCAGCGACTTCCCCATCGAGAACCCCGACGTGCTGGCGGGCCTGTATGCGGCGCGCACGCGGCAGGACGCCACGGGCAGACCCGAAGGCGGCTGGAGGTCGGAAGAAGCCCTGTCGGGACGAGAGGCCCTGGAGGGCTTCACGCTGGGCCCCGCGTGGGCGTCGTTCGAGGAGGCACGGCGCGGACGGCTGGCGCCGGGACAGGACGCGGACTTCGTGGCCCTGTCCGTGGACCCGGTGGAGGGCGCCGCGAGGGGCCTGGTGGACGCGCGAGTCCTCGCGACGGTGGTGGCGGGCGTGGAGGTGTTCCGCGAGTCGCCGTGACGGCCGCTCACACGCTGAAGATCTGCGAGCGCGCCGCCTCGGCGATGGCGACGACGGCGGGGTGGCGCAGGCGGCGCTCGACGGTGATGGCGTAGAAGCAGGTCTCGATTTCATCGGTGCGCCCGATGACGGAGCAGTTGAACGCGCGCTCCATCTGCGACTCGATGACGGAGGGCAGGGCGAACACGCCGTGGCCGCTCTGCCCGAAGGCCTGCAGCAGCGCGCTGTCGTCGAAGTCGCCGGCGATGAGCGGGCGCAGGTTCTGTCGCTCGAACCAGAGGTCCAGCGAGCGGCGCACGGAGGACTCGTCCGAGGGGAGCAGCATGGGCGCTCCATCGAGTGAGCGGGGGAAGTCCTTCTTCAGGTGGCGCAGGTTGTTGGCCGCGAAGAACGACACACCGCACTTGCCCAGCAAGTGGTTGAAGGAGCGGACGCTGACCGGCTCGGAGCTGGGCGCATCCGCGAGCACCACATCCAGCTCATGCAGCGCCAGGGAAGCGAGCAGCTGGGGCAGCGGGCCCTCGCGGCAGATGATGCGCAAGGAGGGCCCCGCCTCGAGCGCGGGCTTGAGCAACTGCTCGGCCACCAGCTTCGGGATGACGTCGAGGATGCCCACGTTGAGTCGCAGCTGCTGACCCGGGGGCAGGCCGGCGACCACGTTCTTGAGCTCGTTGCCCAGACGGAAGATTTCGTCCGCGTACCGCATGACGGTGCGGCCCACGTCCGTGAGGACCAGCTTGCGGCCCTGTCGCTCGAAGAGCTTGTGGCCCAGCGACTCCTCCAACAGCTTGAGCTGGCTGCTGATGGTCGGCTGGGCGAGGTGCAATTCCTCGCCCGCCTTGGCGATGCTGCCCGCCCGCGCAACCGTCCAGAAATACAGGAGATGGTGGTAGTTGAGCCAGCTCATGAGCTTAGAAATAACCGATGGATTCGGTTCAAACTACCTAATTTTTTTAAGAATGGCGGTGACTTATTCCTTGGGGCGTTCGCGGCGATTGGTTCGCCGCGAATGAACCGGAGGAGGTCCATGGAAGCCATCAAGGTGAACGAGTTCTGCGAGTCCCCTGAGCTTGAGGTGCCGGGCGCGGTGGTCGAGGCGCGGGTACGCGAGCACCTGAAACTGGTGGAGCGGCTGGCATGGAAGTACCGCTGGACGGGGCTGCCGCAGGACGAGCTGGTGGCGGAGGGCAACGTCGGGTTGATGGAGGCGGCGGGGCGGTTCGAGGACCGGGGCGTTCCGTTCGGGGCGTACGCGAGTCAGTGGATTCGGGCGCGCATCCGGGCGTACGTGGGGCGCAACTGGAGCATGGCGGGTGGGCGGGCGCCCTGGGTGGTGTTCCAGCTGCGTCGGGAGCGGGCGCGGCTGGAGGCCCGGTGGGGGGAGGGTCACCCGGAGGTGGTGCGGCGGCTGGCGGACGCGCTGGGCAAGAAGGAGGAGGACGTGGCCCGGGCGGCGGAGTCGCTGACGAGGGACTTGTCGCTGGACGCGCCGGTGACGCAGGACGGGGACGTGACGCGGCTGGAGGTGTTGGAGGGGGACTTCGAGTCGCAGGAGGACTCGGTGGACCGGGCGCAGTGGGCGGAGCGGCTGCGGGCGAGCGTGGAGGAGGCCTGGCCGGAGCTGGACGCGAGGGAGCGGGCGTTGGTGGAGGAGCGGATGATGGTGGAGGAGGGGGTGAGCGCGGAGTTCCTGGCCCAGCGCTTCGGGGTGACGGCGGTGCGCATCCGGCAGATCGAGCAGGGGCTGAGGGCCAAGCTGAAGAAGAGGCTCACGGCCAGTCTGACGACCTGGGACGCGGAGGCGATGCCGCGTGCGGCGTGACGACGAGGTGAAGGGCCGTCAAATGGGTGCTTGACGGCCTGGGGACGGGCTCGATATGAGAGCGCGGCTTCTCGCGGTGACCCGTACGCCCAGGTAGCTCAGTCGGTAGAGCAGGGGACTGAAAATCCCCGTGTCGGTGGTTCGATTCCGCCCCTGGGCACACGTTGAAGACTTCAGGGCCCTGGACCTCTCTGGTTCAGGGCCCTTTGTTTTTCCGGCGGGTGTCCGGATTGAGCAGGGGCGGGCCGCAGGACAGGGCGCCACCCTTGACCTGGTTCTCCAGGCTCAGGGCGGACGTGCCGTCCGGGACCTGCACGAACCGGTAGCCGAGGTGCGCGTGGATGAACGCCTGCGTCCGCGCGTCCAGTGACAGGGCTCCACTCGCGACCTGTCGGATGTCCTCGGGTGACAAGGTGGGGAGCACCAGCCGGTCGCAAACATAGACACAGAAGTTGTCGCCGCTGCGCCGTCCGCTGGCGTGGCTCCTGAGCCGGTCCGTCAGTCCCCGGGTCTTGGTGGAGGAGGACTCCTCCACGAGCGGGCCTCTGCCTGCCATTCCCACGTAGACGAGCTGCGGGTCTCTCCAGATGGAGTACACGCCCGCGGCGATGCTCGGCAGGGCGTGGTGGGGCCAGTCCGAGAACGCGAACAGTGGCCCGTGCTCAAGATGATGAAGTGCGGCCGTCCAGTCGGGTCCCTGGAAGTGTGGGCTCGTCATGATGTGTGCAGGCTATCCCGCACGGCGTGGTGGGCCCATCGTCGAGCGAGGTGGCGGCGAGCAGACGGCCTCGTGCGAAGCCGGGTGCACAGGACGCCTGGGGCAGGGTAGAGAGAGGGCTCGGAGGAGTGACTCGAGATGGACGCGAACGCAGTGGCGGAGCTGGAGAAGGCGGGCGTGAAGGCGGATGCGCCGGACCGGCTGTTTGTCGCCGTGGAGTGGGACGCAGACAAGAAGCACGTGGTCCCCGTGGGCTCCCGCGCTCTGGTGCGTGATGGCGAGAAGCTCGCGCACGTCACCCTCCAGCCCATCTCCAAGCTGTGGACCGGTGACGTGAAGCCTCCCAGCTTCGCCAAGACTCCGCCCCCCGAGTACCACCCGTTCTTCATGCTCCTCGAGGCCACGGCCGCCGGCTACTGCCGCGCCGTGCGCAACACGGAGACGGACCAGGAGTTCGAGCGGCTCTATCGTCACCTCGCCCGCCGTCCGGACGGCACGGACCGCAACCCCCTGTTCTCGTACCTGCAGGGCGCCGCGCGCCTCTACATGTCCCTGCGTGACGTGAGCCAGGCCGAGTTCGAGGCCGTCGTCCTCCGCCTGCACCAGTCCGCCAAGCACCACCAGACGCATACCGGAAGCATCAACTACTTCCAGGACGTGCTGCGCGGCGTGCTCGGTGCTTGAGTCAGTGCCGGCTCTCGTAGGCAGGGCGTGTCTCGACGCCCTGTCAGTCGATGAAGCGTCGCTCCCATCGGCGTAGCTCCTCGCTCGAGGGAATCTCGCCCACGGGTTGCCGTTCGTGAAAAAGCCAGGGAGCCAGTGAGGTGGCGAGCTTGCGGTACGAGGGCCGAACGCCGCCGTGCTCCGCCTCTCCCGTTTCGGGTCCCGGGGCGAGTACGACGGCAACTCGCTCGTTGCCCAACTCCAGCACGGTGCCCCCCGTTGAGCGAAGCTGCTCACGGAGCCCCGCCGCACCCAGCACCGGCTCTCCCAGGAGCGTCATCCAGGAGACCGTGCTGACCTTCGTGCCGAGCTGTGATGCAAGCCGGCTCATCCGAGGGAGGTCCATCCCCGGATACTTGTGGCACCACGTCCAGACCTCAGCTTCGACTCCCACGAGGTCCAGCTCGCAGTTGAAGGCGAGCCCCGCGTGCCCGGAGTTGAAGGGGAGCTCCCTGGCAAGTTCCAGCACCAACTCCCGCAGGGGTTCGGCGCCGTGCTCCGTCAGGTACTCGGTGGGCAGCCAGAAGCCCACCGCGCAGACTGTGTCCGAGGGGGCATGCACCGACATGTTCCGGCCGAGATACTCGAAGCGATACCGCTTCTCTCCCGATGCGTCCCGAAGGTCCAGGACCGCACCCCTCGGTTCGAGGAGTTCGTCTCGGATGGTGGTGTTCCATCCCTCCTCGTCGATCGGCTCCCAATCCCCCGCCTCTTCGGCGTAGCTGCTCAAGGCGCCTGCGGGAAGCTCGCGCCGATAACGCTTCAACGCCCTCAGGACGAACGGGGCCACATCCACATGTGGACGGTGCATGTAGAACTGGATGCAGAGTGAATCTCGAATCAGGAGCGCGCCGCTCGTCGCGTGAACGCGGATGCGCGGTGGACGCTCAGTCATCGGACGATTCCGAGTCGAGGAACGATGCGTACGGCGCGCACTCCGAGCGCCTGTTCGTACATCTCACCCTGATGGAAGCCTTGATGGCAGTGCCCCTTCGGATATTTGCGCCAGGGAGGCGCCTCATCGACATTCGCACAGGGGAATTTGAAGTCGTAGACGGCTTGCGCCTGCGCGGGGTGGCCCGCGTGGATGACGACATCGGGGACAAGTGTCCCTTGGAGTTCGCCCCCGTTCCCAGATTGTTTCAGGGCCTGGACATCCGCCTCGGTGACGACCTTCGTCCCTCCGGTCTGCGCGTCATGGCGGTAACAGGGCTCGAGGCTGTAGTCGCCCGGTCGCAGGCTCGTCAACGCGCGTTCGGCACAGCTCATCGCGGCCGCGTGCATCTCCATTCCCAACTGCATGGCCCGGCTCAGGTTTCTGCCTGATGCGTTCCGGACCATCTGCTTGCACTCCTCGCGCGTCGGCGTTTGTCCCGCGAAATCCCCCCGATGCGCGAGCAAGACCTCCGTACGTGACTGCTCCGCGCAACGGACGAGCGCTTCCTCGATGCGTTCCTGTTCCCCACGCTCCAGAACTCGCAGCGCCTCACGCGCCGAGGCCCCCATCGTGGCGACTGTGAGCCCGGGCGTCTGGGTGAACTCCTTCCCGGCAAGCGCGGCGCACGTCTCCGGCCGCTGCCTGCAAGTGTTCGAGACCGTGTCGAAGCGATAGCTGCTCGTCCCCTGGGTGGGAGTGGCCGCGCAGCCAGCAAGAGTCCACACGAAGGCGACCACCAGCAAGAGCCCTCTTGAGAGGGGCTCGACACCTGGCGATGTGCGACGTCCTGCGAACATGGAGTCACTCGATGGAGCCCCACGACCAGGCGCGCTGCTCCGAGAGGGAGGGTAGTCGATGCCCGGCCCCGATGGACGCGCCGCGGCGTGGCCGGGATGTCCTCCGAGGTAGGTACGGGGCGCAGAATCTGGAATATCGTGCCCCGCCGCCCGTTCCCGGGCGTCTTCCTCACCCCAGGAGCACGGATGTTCCGTCAGTCCCTCCTCTGGACGTCGTGCCTGGCGCTGCTGGCGGCTCCTGTCGCCTGCGCCCAGACACAAGCCAAGGCCCCCAAGCCCGCCGCCGCGTCCTCCCAGAAGCTCGGCGCCAACGTCGAGACGCGCACCTTCAAGAACGGCCTCAAGGTCATCGTCTGGCCGGACCACGACATCCCCAACGTCGCCCTCTTCAACTGGTTCCGTGTCGGCAGCCGCAACGAGTACCCCGGCATCACCGGCCTGTCCCACTTCTTCGAGCACATGATGTTCAACGGTGCCAAGAAGTTCGGCCCCGGTGAGTTCGACCGCGTCATGGAGGCCAACGGCGGCTCCAACAACGCCTTCACCTCCGAGGACGTCACCGTCTACCAGGACTGGTTCCCTCGCTCCGCCCTCGACATCATCTTCCAGCTCGAGGCCGACCGGCTCCAACACCTGTCCTTCGACCCCAAGGTCATCGAGTCCGAGCGCGGCGTCGTCTACTCGGAGCGCCGCTCCAGCGTCGACAACAACAACATGGGCGCGCTCGCCGAGCAGGTCCAGGCCACCGCCTTCGTCGCCCACCCCTACCAGTTCCCCGTCATCGGCTGGCCGTCCGACATCGAGTCGTGGCGCATCGAAGACCTCCAGCGCTACTTCAAGACCTACTACGCCCCCAACAACGGCACCCTCATCATCAGCGGCGCCGTCACCCCCGCCGAGGTCTTCGCCCTCGTCGAGAAGTACCTCGAGCCCATCCCCTCGCAGCCCGCCCCCGAGCCCGTCCGCACCAAGGAGCCCGAACAACAAGGCGAGCGCCGCGTCGTCGTGAAGAAGGTCTCCCAGTCCCCGCTGCTCCAGCTCGCCTACCACGGCATCGCCGGCAACGACGCGGACGCAGAGGCCCTCACCCTGCTGCTCAACATCCTCGGCGACGGTGATTCGTCGCGACTCCACCGCCGCCTCGTGGAGGAGGAGCGCGTCGCCATCCGCGCCGGCACCATGTACTCGCCCGGCTTCGACCCCGGCCTCGTCTGGCTCACCGCGGACCTGCCCGCTGGCGGCGACCTGGCCCGCGCCGAGGCCCTCCTCACCGAGGAAGTCGCCCGCGTCGCCAAGGACGGCGTCACCGAGGCTGAGCTGCGCAAGGCGCGCAACATCACCCTCGCCAACCACTGGCGCTCGCTGGAGACCATCAGCGGCCGCGCGTACACGCTCGGCGCCTCCGAGGTCTTCCGCGGTGACTACCGCAAGGTCTTCGACGCCCCTGCCCGCTACGAGCGCGTCACCCGCGAGGACCTCCGCAAGGTGGCCGCCCGCATCTTCGTCACCCAGCGCCGCACCGTCGGCTGGCTCGTCCCCACCGACGCCGCCGAAGTCGCCTCCCCCGCCGCTCGCAAGGACGCCACGCGATGATCGCCCCCCTCACCTGGAAGACGGTCCTCACCGCCGTCCTGCTCTCCTCGGGCACCGCCGCGGCCCAGGGCGCCGCGCCGTCCAAGCCCGCCTCCACCGCCGCGCCCGCCGCGGCCCAGGGCGTCAAGCTGCCCAAGCCCACCACCGTCACGCTCAAGAACGGCGCGAAGCTGCTCCTCGTCGAGCGCAAGGAGGTGCCCCTCATCGCCTTCAGCGCGTGGCTGCGCGGCGGCGCGCTCGCGGACCCCTCCGGCAAGGAGGGCCTGGCTGCCCTCACCGCGGAGTTGCTCCAGAAGGGCGCCGGCTCCCGCGATGCCCGCCAGTTCGCCGAGGCGGTGGATGGCGTCGGCGCGATGCTCGAGACCAGCGCGGACCTGGAGAACCTGGTCGTGCGCGGCGAGTTCATGTCCCGCGACAGCGCGCTGATGGTGGAGCTGCTCGCGGACCTGCTCACCCGCCCGCGCTTCGCCCAGGACGAGCTGGAGAAGACGCGCGAGCGCATGGCCTCCGAAATCACCGCGGCCAAGGACGGTGACCCGCGCGGCCTCATCAACACCTACTTCGAGGCGTACCAGTTCTCAGGCCACCCCTACGGCACCCCCGTGGGCGGCACCGAGGCCTCGCTGCCCACGCTCTCCCGCGAGGACGTGCTCGCCTACGCCAAGAACCAGCTCGGCGGCGACCGGCTCATCCTCTCCGTCGTCGGTGACTTCGACAGCAAGGCGCTCGCGGCGAAGCTGGAGGCCGCGCTTGGCGGCTGGGCGAAGGCCGCGAGCCCCGCGCCCCAGGTGCCCGCCACCACCGTCTCCCAGGGCCGCCGCGTCCTGCTGGTCGACAAGCCCGACGCCACGCAGACCTACTTCACCATCGGCAACACGGGCATCGCGCGCAACGACGCGGACCGCGTCACCGCCAACCTGGTGGAGACGGTGCTCGGCGGGCGCTTCACCTCGCTGCTCAACACCGAGCTGCGCGTGAAGTCCGGCCTCACCTACGGCGCCCGCGCCTACTTCGCCCCGAGCACCCACCCGGGCACCTTCGCCATCTTCTCCTTCACCCAGACGGAGAAGACGGACAAGGCCATCGACATGGCGCTGGAGGTGTACAGCCGCTACCGCAAGACAGGCATGGATGACGCCATGCTCGCGTCCGCCAAGTCCTACGTGCTGGGCCAGTTCCCGCCCCGGCTGGAGACGGGCGGCCAGGTGGCCAACAAGCTGTCGGAGCTGGCCTTCTACAACCTGGACGCCAACGACGTGGATGGCTTCGCCACCGCCGTGTCCTCCGCCACCCGCGACTCCGTGGGCGCCGTCCTCCAGCGCACGCTGCCCGCGCCGGAGAACCTGACCTTCGTCTTCATCGGCAAGGCCTCCGCCATCCGCGAGATGGCTCGCAAGTACGGCCCCGTCACGGAGATGAAGATCTCCGACAAGCGCTTCTCCCCGGCGCCCGCGCCCGCCAAGCGCTGACGCCTGGCTGTCCCATCGCGCCCTCCGGGTCCGCCGACACCTCGTCGGCGCCGGGGGGCGCGGTGCGTCCGGCCCATGGACAGACATCCTCGCCAGGAAATGGCCCGCAACACCTGACGGGCCCGGAATGCGCAAAGCTCGCGCGGATGCTTGCTGGATGTGATTCAGCGGGAGCGCCCTCTGGGCCGGCTGGAGGGCCTCGGCTAGCGTGCCGAGGCTTTCTTCCGAAGGGGGCTCTCATGAAATCGCCGCGATTGTCTTTCCTGCTGGGCGCGACGTGCGTCGCGTGGCTGGTGGGGTGTGGAAGTGGTGCGCCCGAGTCGAACGGACTCGGCGCCGGGCTGGCCTCTGTCGATACGGACACGGACTCGACAGGGGATGGGACGTGGATGGGTGAGCCCATCGCCGAGGGCTGCGCGCCGGATGCGGGCGTGCCCACGGATGGAGGCGAACCCCCGGTCGACGCGGGCGCACCCTGGGGCGTGGTGCAGGTGATGAGCACCACCCGCTTCCACACCTCTGTCGGCATCGCCGAGCGCCAGGAGGACCTGTCCGCCAATCCTCCCGAAATCCTCGTGCCCACCGGCTCGACGTTCGAACTCCATCAGGGCTCGCCGGGCCCGGAGGGCGGCTGGAGGTTCACCAGCATCCGCCAGGGGCCGTACTACGTGCGCACGGGGTCCACCTTCCTCGTCACGAACTCGAGATACGTGGACGTCGGCCGCAACCGCCTGGGCCGCCCCGACGCGGAGTACGTGGACGTGGCGTCCTCGCCGCTCCAGGTCAACCTGCTGAACCTGGCGCCGTGGCAGAACTGGGAGGGCAGCACGCAGCCCGGCTCCAGCCTCCAGCTCACCTCGTCGCAGGTGGACCTGTACTCCACCGCGAGCGTCTTCGACTTCATCCCGGAGGGCGCGACGTCCATCGTCACGTCCAACGCCGTGATGGACTCGGGCCTGGGCAACCTGCCGGTCTTCGAGGCGGACAGGGGAGACCGGCTCTACGTCAACCAGCTCAGCGAGTTCAGCGCGGGCTCCCTGCCGGATGGACGCCCGCTGGGCTACACCGCCGTGGAGCGCTCCGCGCAGGTGGGGGCCTTCGACTTCCTGCCGGATGGCTTCACGCCCATGCCCGTCACCGGGCTGCTCCAGCCGGCGCGGATGCGGGAGTTCCCCATCGAGTGGCGGCTGCCCGACTTCGCGCGCTTCGCCTCCCACGTCCACCCCAATGCGCAGCCGGGGATACCGCGGCTGGACCTCGTGCCCGGCCCTCATGGATTGCAGGAGGGGTGGATTGGCTATACCGGCGAGCTGCTCAGCCTGAGCCTGCCGCGTGGCACCGCGTATGACCTCACGGCGCGGCTGCGGTTCGGCAATCCCTATCCGTCGAACTGGGGCGTCATCGGCGTGGTGTCCTATTCGTTCCGCAACCAGGAGCGCATGCCGGATGGCTCGGGCCGACTCGGCAGCATCACCGGGAGCTATACGGAGTGGGACTCCGTCGACAGCCTCATCGCCGGGCCCCTGGTGCCCAAGCTGTCGCCGCCGCTCGCCTTCACCATCGATGGCGTGTCCGCCTCGATTCCGCGCAGGGTGGGGACCGTCAGCCCGGTGCTCGCGTGGACGCCGCCGCTGGTCGGCACGCCCAGTGCCTATCGCGTCAGCATCCAGCGGTTCGACCCGGACTTCGGCTTCGCGTTCACCTGGCGGGTGCTCTACATGCCGGGCACCATCACCCAGGTGCGCCTGCCGCCGGACACCCTGGAGCCCGCGACCAGCTACATCGCCACGGTGAGCGCCATCGACAGCCCGAACTCCAACATCCACACCTTCCCCTTCCGGACGTTGGATCGACTGCCGTATCGCTCGTTCACCACCACGAGCTCGTACTTCACCACGCCGTGAGTCGCGGCGGGTGAGCACGCCGGGAGCCCTCTGTGCACGGGGCTCTGGGGGTGCGGGTCACTTCGCGCCCTGGATGTCCCGGGCGCGAGGTGGCGGCTTCGTCAAATCGCGGTAGCGGCCCTGGCACTTCTGGAAGCGCGCGTCGACGGAGCGGGCGAACCAGGCCGTGGTGCGCTCGCCCTTCAGCTTCGGGCTCTGGAGTGTCACCTGCGGCAGCTGCGCGTAGACGGGGGACTGGCCTGTCTGGTTCGCGAAGACGCGCTTCACCGCGCGGAACGTCTCCGTGGACTCGAAGGACTCCTCCTTCTCCTTCTTCACGTCGCGGCGGACCTGGCGCTCGCTGAGGTCCGGGGCGAGCGTGCGACGGAAGGTGAGCAGCGCGGTCAGGGACTTGCTGTCCTGGCTCCTGGGCTCGCCGTTCTTGTCGTAGAGCTGGAGGTCTCCGTCGAGCACCAGTGACACGCCGGTGAGCTGGCTGACCTGGGCCTGGAGCGCGGCGTTGCGCGAGGCGTAGACGCCGGCGTTGTAGTCCGCGAAGCGGAAGAGGGGCTGGGGGTAGGCGGCCTCGAAGCCGAGCAGTCTCGCGGTGCCGTAGCGCACGCCGCCTTCGCGGGTGTACAGCGCGTCGCGCACCTTCACCGGGTCCGCGTCCTCGCCCGCCTTCTCCACCGCGTAGCGGACGCTCACCTGCATGGAGCCCGCGGTGGTGACGGGGTTGAGGTCCTCCAGTCGACGCGAGGAGAACAGGGCGCTGGCCAGGTTCATCGTGGCGAAGGTGGTGGGGTACTCGGCCTCGTAGAACGCGAGCATGTCGCGGAAGAGCGTGTCCAGGTCGCGCTCGGTCTGCACGGCGCGCAGCCGCGCGTCGAACGTGCGCTTCTGTCCAGGCGCCTTGCCCGAGAGCACCGAGGCCAGGGCCTTGTGGCCGAGCGGGCCCAGCGTGTCGGCGTGCTCCTCCAGCTTCGTGCGCACCATGCGCGAGAGGTTCGGCACGGCCGGGTCCGCCTTGAAGCCGGACTCCTGCTCGATGATGGCGAGCACGGAGCACACGGTGACCGGAGATGGCGGCACATCCTCCGCCTCCAGCGCCGCGAGCACGTCACGGGCCCAGCCCTCCTTCTCCTTCACGTGGGTGGGGATGAGGCGGGTGACCTGCTGGACGGAGAGCCTGGGTGGAGGAGGGACGGTGGGCTCGGGCGTTCCCGCGCCTCGGGGGGCGCATGCGGTGAGGAGACACAGCAGTGGCCAGGTGACGCGCTGGCCTGCGCGGCGCCGCGCTCCGGTTCCACCTGGGCCTGGGTCATCCATCCGCTCGCCTCCAAGATGCGGCACACCGCTCCACCGATGTCGGACGGTGGAACAGCCGGCACGGCGACTTCCTCCCGCCGCCGTGCTCGTCGACGGGGGAACAGCGGAGGCATTCAGTCCGTGACTCGGGGCGTCATCCTACCTTGGCTTGAGTGGTGGCGGAATGTGTTCGCACGGGAGCGCGGTGGGCCGCACCTCGCGTGTGAGGCCGCGTGCTTCCTCGGTGATGAGGCCCTTGTGCGGACCGGATGGTGGCAGGTGAGGGCTGCCTGATTCGACTGGGGATGGCGTGCTCTCCCGTCGGAGCGCCGGTGCTCGGTGACGGATGCTCGCGTCGGGCTTGATGCCGTGACTTCTCTCTGGGGCTCTCGTTGTGGCTCGCTGGGCCTTGTCCTGTCTCGACGAGGCCGAGCCTTGTCAGGACACGCGAGACAGTGGCGGATGCGCGCGATGCCGCGGCCTCCCGTGAGGACGAAGCCCGCGTGTACGGGCTGGTCCTCATCGAGTGGGCCCGGCGACATGCGGGGCCTCGCCTCTTCTAGGTGAGAAGGGAGCGTTTGCCGTCGTCAGCACATGCGCGTCAGCGGCGGATGCGCACGTCGCGCGCGATGCTGCGGCCCCCCATGAGGACGAAGCCTGCTCGCACGGGCGTGCCCTCCTGGAGCTGGCGCAGTGACACGCGTCGCCCCTGGCGCATGCCCTGGCTCCGCTCGTCGAGCGTGAGCACGTAGTCGTTGCCCTCACGGTCTCGCACGGTGATGGTGTCTCGGCCCACGCGCTTGACCCGGCCGCTCACCGCGCTGGACGCGATGACCACGTTCTCGAGCGAGTGGTTCGACGTGTTCTCGGGGAGCGCGGCCTGCGCTGCTCGCGCGGCGCCCTTGAACCAGTCCTCGTCCTCGCTCGCCTGCACCGCCTCGGTGCCAATCATGATGCGTCCCGCGCCACCGGTCCCCGTGTTCTGCGCACCCGTGCTCGTGGCGTTGCCCTGCGTGTTGCTGGGGTTCCGCGCGCCCGTCGCGGAGGCGCCTGCGCTCGCGCCCGTGGCGGCGGTGCCCTGTGCGTTGCCGGTGTTCCTTGCGCCCGTGGCCGCGGTGCCTGTGTTCACGCCCGTGGCGGTGTTGCCCTGCGCGTTGCCAGTGGTCCGTGCGCCTGTCGCGGCACTGCCCTGCGCCGTACCCGTGTTCGCCGGGGTGCCGGGGTTCCGCGCGCCTGTCGCGGCGTTGCCTGTGTTCGCCGCGGTGTTGCCCGGGGCTGTACCCGTTACAGGGTTGCCTCGCGTGTCGCTGGCCGTGTTCTGCTCACCACCAGGCTGAGCTCCGACGACTCCCGCCATCGCGGGGGCCTCGACCTCCTTGGACTGTCCACTCGTGGCGCGAGCCGCCTTCCCACCTTCGTGTCCTTGACGCTCGGCACAGCCCGTGACGCACGCGCAGAGACCCAACATTCCCACCCACGCCCATCGACTACCCATCCGCGCACCTCGCGTTCTCATTCGGAGTGACCTGCGAGGAGGTCCGTGCAAACGCCGTGCTTCAGCCAACCAGCCCGTGGGCCCGTGCGCTCGTCAGTCCCTGACGTCGTCTGCTCGCCTGCTCCGTGGCCGACCTCCACGACAGTGCATCCCGCGGGATCGCGGCGCTGAAGCCGAGCTCACTGCGGGCGTGCCCACCCACGCGTCGAGCCGCCATGGCTCGTCAACGCGACGTCACGCCGCGCGCTCGCGTCGATTCGGCGACACATCCCCACCCGATGCGCGTCGACCCGACGTCGCTCAGCGCGGGCTCGCCATCGCGCGCGCCACGGCCTTCACGTGGGCTCGCACCAGCTCTCGCGACGCCATCAGGTCCGTGGCGTTGTCGGGCGCGTAGCCCAGGCACAGCACCACGTCGTCCTCGGGCGCCGCCCGCATGCCGAGCTTCATGTAGTCGAGCATTCGCGGCACGGGCTCGCCCTCCGTGTCCTTCGTGAAGCGACCGAAGACTCCCGCCTTCGGGTCCCTGCGCGGCGCCGTCTCCTTCAGCGCGAACAGCTTCCGCACCGCCGCCAGCACCCCGGGCTGCTCCAGCATCTGCTCCGGCCGCGCCGGCCCACCCAGCTCCCACTCCAACAGTCGCAGGCAGCCGCGCACGTACTCCACATCCGTGATGACCAGCCCGTACAGATACCAGTCCGCGCACGCCGCCTGGACCAGACGCGCCTGCCCATCCGTCAACCACCCGAACGACGGACACGTGAACGTCTCACACACCGACGAGCGATACACACCGCAGTCCCGCAGGTCCGTCCCACCCGTCGTCAACGGATGCCCCAGGCACCCCACCTGCTTGCGGTCCTTGTCCAGGAACCCCAGCAGCGGACACACCCGGACCGCTGGGAACATCGGGGCCGCGCGACGCGCGTCCACCAGCTCCTTCGCCGCCGCGCTCCAGGCCGAGGCCTCGTACGGCACCCGACGCAGCCGCTCGGTCTGCATCGCGAGCTGCTCCATCAGCGCCCCGCGCGAGTGGTCCCGGAAGTTGTAGAGGCCACAGCAGGCGCCACACGAGGCGCCCCCACCGGGCTGACAGAGGTGGAAAGAGACAGACACCCTTCACATCTTACGAGCACCAACGATTAATGCAGCCGAAACGTAGCGAGCGAGCAGTCGTTTCACACGCCCGGAGCGGGCGGGCGGACGTCGAAGAGTGAAGCCGAGCGGGGTGGGGTCAGAACCACTCGGGGCGCATCCGGGCGTAGGAGTCCTCGCCCGTGCGGCACAGGTCGATGAGCAGGGGCACGCGGGGCAGCTCCACCGCGAACCAGTACTGCGCGGTGGCGAGCTTCCCCTCGTAGAAGTCCGAGTCGCCCTTGCCGCGCGCCAGGCCCTCCTTCGCCGCGGCGGCCTGCTCCAGCCAGCGCCACGCCACCGCGAGGATGCTGAACAGCTCCAGGAAGTCCGCGCTGTGGCGCAGCATCAGCTCCACCTCGCCGGCCATGCCCCGGGCGCCAAGCTCCGAGACGAGCTCCGCCACCTGGCCACACGTCCGCTCCAGCGCGTCACCCCACGCGGTGTCCACCCCGGCCGCCTTCGCGCGCGCCGCCGTGCGACCCACCTCCCGCGCGAAGATCGCCAGCGCCGCGCCGCCGCCCGCCACCACCTTGCGGCCGAGCAGGTCGAGGCCCTGGATGCCCGTGGTGCCCTCGTGGATGCTGTTGAGCTTCTGGTCCCGCAGCCACGCCTCCGGCAGGTACTCGCTGGAGTAGCCGTAGCCGCCGTGCACCTGCACCGCGAGCGCGTTCGCCTCGAAGCCGCGCTCGGCCGGGAAGCTCTTCGCCACCGGCGTGAGCAGGTCCACCAGCAGCCCCGCGCTCCGACGCGTGTCCTCGTCCGTGGCGTGCGACGCGAGGTCCGCCTGATACGCCGACGTCACCAGCAGCGACAGGCCGCCCTCCACGATGGCCTTCTGGCGCAGCAACATGCGCCGCACGTCCGCGTGCTCGATGATGGGCGACTGCGGCCGCGTGGCGTCCTTCGCTCCGACGGGCCGGCCCTGGGGCCGCTCGCGCGCGTACGCCACCGCCTCGTGGTACGCCGCCGACGCGGTGGCCACGCCGTTGAGGCCCACCATGATGCGCGCCTCGTTCATCATCTGGAACATGCACGCGAGGCCCCGACCCGGCGGGCCCACCATCCAGCCGCGACAGTCACCCGCTTCGCCATAGTTCAGCGCGAGGCTGGGGATGCCCTTCCAACCAATCTTGTGGATGACGCCCGCCACGCGGACGTCGTTGTCCACCAGCGCTTCCCCCTCGCGCCGACGCGCCGGCACCGCGAACAGGGAGATGCCCCGCGTGCCGCTCTCGGGGCCCTCGGTGCGCGCGAGCGTGAGGTGCACGACGTTCTCGGTGAAGTCCTGGTCACCACCGCTGATGAAGATCTTGGAGCCCTGGATGCGCCACGAGCCGTCCTCCGCGAGCGTCGCGCGCGTGCGCACGTCCGCGAGGCTGCTGCCCGCCTGGGGCTCGGTGAGGGCCATGGTGCCGGTCCACTCGCCCCGGTACAGCGGCTCCATGAAGGCCTGCTTCACCTCCGGCGAGCCGAAGACCTCCAACAGGTGCGCCGCGCCGTGCGTCAGCCCCAGGTACGCATACGCGCTGAGGTTGGCGGCCATGAGGTACGCGCTGGCCAGCGCGTGCACCGTCATGGGCAGCTGCTGTCCGCCCACGTCCGGAGGCCGGGTGGCGGTGAGCATGCCCAGCTCGACCAGTCGCGGATACAGCTCGCGCATCAGCGGATGGACCTTCACGCGTCCGCCCTGGAAGGACGGGGGCTCCAGGTCCAGCGTGCGATACGTGGGGTAGAGCACCTCGCGCGCGAACCGGCGGGAGCTGTCGAGCAGCAGGCCGAAGGTCTCTCGCGAGTGCTCGGCGAAGGCGGGCAGCGTGCAGAGATGCTCGACGTGAATCACCTCGTCGAGCTGGAAGTCCACGTCGCGGTCCGACAGCAGCGGATTGGGGCGGGGCGCGCTCATGCCCGCGTTGTTAGCAGGAGCGCTACCAGGAGGCGATGGCCTCGTCGAAGTCCACGGCCTCCTCGGCGTCGTCGCGAGGCTCGTGGGTTCGCGGTGCGGAACGTCGCCACCGCTGGCCGGGGCCGCGCGGTGTCTGGTGCCGCTCGCCCAGGACCTCCAGCAGGCCGGACGTCATCGCCGCTTCACCGAGGCCCTCGAGTCGCGAGGGGCGACGCAAGCGCCCCAGGATGCGCCGCCGCGCCGGGCCCGAATCCCAGTTCGAAGATGCTGTACTCCACATGACACACCCCTGCTCCGGGAGGCACCCGCGCCTGCTTGTACGTACGACTCCTCAACTTGGGTCTGCCCTTCAGTCCGTGCCATGTGGGGAGCACTCGCCCCCTTGCTGGCCGCAGGCTGGCCGACAGGGAGGCCGAGCGCCCGTCCCCTCGTCCCCCGAGCTGGAGCGACCGCTCACCGGGTGGCGCTGACCGTTCACTGGCGTCGTCCACGAACGCGCTGTCCGCTGGCGGATAACCCGCGCATGCGACGCATGCTCCTGCTGCTGCTGGCGATGGCGGTGTGGGTTCCCTCCCTGCAGCTGGGGTTTCGGCCCGACAACCCCCGGGACTGGGTGCCGGCGCTCGCCGCGCGGCAGCGGGCCCTGGCCCTGGTGGCGGACAGCCCCGAGCGCGACGTGCTGCGTCGGTCCAATCCGGAGTGGGACTTGATGGCGCGCACCTTCTCCGTGCTCGCCTTCGCGAACCTGGCGCTCCACGAGCCGGAGCGCAGGGCGGACCACCTGGCCGTCGTCGACACGCTCATCACCCGCACGCTGGAGGACGAGCGGGGCGGGGTGGACACGTTCCTCCTGCCGTACGTGCACGCCGCGCCGTTCAAGGACGCCTCGGGGCGGAGCCTCTTCATCGACGGTGAGGTGGCGCTGATGCTCGCGGCCCGACAGTTGGTGGAGCCGCGCGAGGCGTGGGCGCGGCCGCTGCGCGAGCGGGTGGACCGCGTGGCGGCGCAGATGGAGCGGGCTCCGCTGCTCTCGGCGGAGAGCTACCCCGACGAGGGGTGGATTTTCTGCAACACCGTGGCGCTCGCCGCGCTGCGCCTGTCCGACGCGGTGGATGGCCGCAGCCATGCCTCGCTGCGCGAGCGGTGGGTGCGCTCCGCGCGCGAGCACCTGCTGGACGCGCGCACCGGGCTGCTCGTCTCCAGCTTCACCCATGAAGGCGCGACGCGGGACGGGCCCGAGGGCTCCTCGCTGTGGCTCGCCGCGCACATGCTCCAGCTGGTCGATGCCGACTTCGCGCGCGAGCAGTTCGAGCGCGGCCGGGCGCTGTTCATCGGCGAGCGCCTGGGCTTCGCCTGGGCGGCGGAGTGGCCCGCGTCCGACAGTCGCGCGGATGACATCGACTCCGGTCCGACGATTCCCCTGGTGAACGCGAACGCGGGCTCGAGCGGGCTCGCGTTGGTGGCGGCCTCGGCCTTCGGCGACGAGTCGCTGCTGAAGGGGCTGTCCACCAGCCTGCGCTTCGCCGCGTTCCCCATCTGGGAGGACGGCGGCCTGCGCTTCGCGGCGGGCAATCCGCTGGCCGATGCCGTGTTGCTGTACTCCCTGACGCAAGGTCCGCTGTGGCGGCGAGCGCTGTCACCGCGAGGGCTGGAGGCCCATCGATGATGCTCTCCCGGATGTCGCGCGCGCCCATGGTCCTGATGGCGCTGGCGTTGGTCGCCGTCTTCCTGCTGCTGCACCTGGCGGGAGGCCGGCAGTACGTCGGTGTGCTGTCGGGCACCCGCGTGGGGGGCGCGCCCGAGCTCCTCTTCGGGCTGCTGTACGCGCTGACGTGGTTCGGCGCCGTGCTGCTGGCGCCCATCCTGCTGCTGGCGGGCCTCGCGGACGCGGCGCTGCCCCGGCCGCCCTCCGCGAAGCGGCGCTGAGCTTCAGTGGCTCAAGCGCTCGGTCAGCCAGACGCGCACGTAGGCCCAGTCCCGCCGCGCCGTGGCCTGGGACACCTCGAGCGCCGCGGCTGTGTCGGACAGGCTCAGGCCCGCGAAGTAGCGCAGCTCCACCAGCCGCGCGAGCCGGGGCTGGAAGGACTCCAGCTCCGACAGGGCCTCCTCCAGCTGGAGCACCTCGAATTCGGCGCCCGCCGGGGCTTCGTCTCCCAGATGACGCAGGCTCACCCGCTCGCGCCTCGCCGCGCGACGCAGGAGGAGCGGCGCCCGGGCCCGGTCCACCAGGACCTTCCGCATGGCGCGCGACGCGGCGCACAGGAAGCGGGGACGGGACTCCGGAGAGACGCCCGCCGCGAACAGCCGCGCCCAGGCCTCCTCCACCAGCCGCATGGGATGCAGGGGCGTGACCTCGGACACCTCCGGCGAGAGCCTCCACTGGAGCTCCCGGCAGGCCGCCGCCATCAGCGCATCCCGAGCGCCCGAGTCCTCCTCACGTGCCCCTTCCAACAACTCCGCCAGCTCCGCCGTGCTCATGTATCCCCCTCGGTCCTACCTGGACCGCCCCCGGAACCATCTCCGTGCCTCTTCTTAACGACGGATTAGCCGGAAATCCTTGAGTGGCCGGAAGTAGCCCTCACGGGACAACAATCCGACCGGAGGGGGAGGGACGGCGGTCCGGGCCGTTGACTCGCTCGGCGGAGGGCCACTGGGGGCCCTGGTCCCCCAACAGCGTGTCGACATGAATACAGGTGTGACACAACTTGCTGTTTGTTCGTGATTGGCTCGCGTGGCACGAGTTTGTTCCATGTAGACAGTGGAGCACTGTTCCAAGTGTCGATGACTGTCTCGGGCTTGCTCATACATCGAGAATGAGCAGACGGGCGGGGTGGGGTGGACCCGTTTACAGCGATGTCTCGAACACACGAGCATCGCCACACATGTCTTGGTCTCTTGTCCCGCAGCGCGTGTCGTCACCGTGTCATGTCTCGCGTCGCGCTCCTCTTGTTTCGAGAGGGCGTCTCCCCGTGGAGCGGTCCACGCGTTGGTGGGCGAAGCTGTCCTGGGTGCTGGCGCTGGCGCTGGCGTGGAGCTTCGAGGCGCAGGCGCAGACGCGCCTCGCGAGCATCACGGAGCTCAAGGACGGGTGGCTCTACCGCTGGGGAGACTCACCGCTGGCGCCGGACGGCGTGCCCACGTGGGCGAAGGAGCCCGACAAGGTCGACTGGAAGTCGATGGAGCCCCTGAAGGTTCCGCCGGGTCGGGACGCGCACACGATGTTGTGGGTGAGCATCCCCGTACCCCAGGGCGGGTGGGGTGAGCCGGCGCTGATGCTGGGCTCGGTGACCAACGCGTACGAGGTCTATGTCGACGGCAAGCGCGTCTACGCGAACGGGAAGCTGAACCCGTCGGGGACCGAGGTGCGCGAGTCCATCTGGGCGCAGCTGATTCCGCTGCCCGCCTCCGCGCAGGGCTCACGGGTGCTGCTGCGCATCCAGAGCAGCACGGCGGCCATGGGCGTGAGCCAGCACGCGCGGGTGGGGCCGCGTCATGAGCTGCTGGCGCAGGTGGTGCGCACGGGCCTGGGCTGTCTCATCACGGGCAACCTGCTGCTCGTCATCGCGCAGGTGGCCCTGGGCATGTCGTTGCTGGGACGGCAGCGGCGCATGCTGGTGGCGCTCGGAATCTTCTCCGGTGGCGCGGGCGTGCTGCTCGTGGGCATGAGCGGGGTCATCAGCGCGGTGTGGGGCGTGGAGCTGTCGCTGTGGCGCGCCACCTTCCTCGCGGCCTACTGCGTGCTGCCGGGGCTGGGCTGGTTCATCCAGGAGGGCATCCTGGAGGGACGCGCGCGCTGGTTCAGCGCGGTGGTGTGGACGGTGACGGTGCTCGCCGCGCTCCAGGGGGTGGTGGCCATGGTGGACCTGGGGACGGCGAGCCGGCTGTTCCAGGTGCTCATGGTCTACTCCATCCCGGTCCTGCTCACGTACGTCATCGTCGCGGTGGTGGCCGCGCTCCGGGGCAATGTCGACGCGCGCATCTTCGGCGGCGGTCTGGGCGTGCTCACCCTGGTCCTGGTGGCGGCGATGCTGCCGCTGTTGGGCTGGGTGAAGATGGATGGGATGTTCATCCACTGGGGCTTCCTGGCCTTCACCGCGTCGCTGGTGGGAATCGTCGCGCGGCGCTCCTCGCATGTGGTGCGCTCGCTGTCGTCACACGCGAACCAGCTGGAGGCGCGGCGCAAGGACGTGCGCGAGCTGGCCGAGGGCATGGGCACCGGCGCCGGAGAGCTGGCCACGGTGGTGCAACAGCTGCGCACCTCCAGCGAGGAGCAGACGGACGGCATCGGTCGTCAGGCGACGGCGCTCAAGGAGCTGGAGCAGACGGTGCAGGAGATTCGCCAGGGCTCGCTGGTGACGTCGGACAAGGCGCGCGTGCTGGCCGAGTCCATCGTCGCCGCGGAAGAGGCGGGGCGCGACGGCGGCGCGGCGCTGGACAAGACGCTGACGAACCTGGAGGCCATCCGCGAGGAGGTGTCGGAGATGGCGCGGCGCATCCTCGCGCTCGATGAGCGGACGCGGGAGATCGCCGGCATCGTCGACACGGTGAAGGGCCTGGCGGACCAGTCCAACATGCTCGCGGTGAACGCGGCCATCGAGGCGGCGCGCAGCGGCGAGCACGGCCGGGGCTTCAGCGTGGTGTCCCGCGAGGTGCGCAGCCTCGCGGACCAGTCCATCCTGGCCACCCAGCGCATCCGCGAGGTGCTCGAGGGCGTGAGCGGCAGCATGCGCGAGGCCGCGAAGATGAGCGAGCAGGGCGAGCAGCGCGTCCGGGTGAGCGTGGAGGCGGTGCGCGTCTCTGGCACGCAGCTGCGCAAGCTCGCGGGCATCATCGGTGACACCAGCAACAGCGTGCGGCAGATTTCAGCGGCCGTGTCCCAGCAGGACGCGGGCACGTCCCAGATCGCCGTGGCCATCCAGGACATGTCCGGACAGATGCAGCAGACGCTGCGCGTCGTCGAGGAGACGCGCAACGTGACGCGCTCGGTGCAGACGCTGGCGGAGAGCATGGCTGGCTCGGCGCGCAAGGCGATTCAATCCGGCACGCTGGGCAGCTGAGGTGATGCGTCTCGTCCACGCTCTTCGCGGCGTGGACGAGACGGGGGAAGCGGCCTCAGAGGGCGGCTTCACCGCCTCCGCACAGGCCACTCCAGTAGTAGTAATAGGGCGTGGGCGTGGTGTCGCCCCAGGTCTGGATGACGCCGCGGCACTTGCAGATGACCACGCCGGTGGGCTCGCCGCTCATCGAGGGGTCCGCGTAGTAGTAGTACTCCCAGGCCGTCGTCCCATCGCAGACGTCGCTGGCGCTCCGGGTCGCGTCGTCCTGGACCTGCTCCTGGCCATCGGGGGCGACTCCACAGCCCGCGAGGATTCCGGCCGTCAGCATGACTCCGAGGAAGTTGCGTGGATGCATGTCGTGCTCCTTGGGGGTGAGGAACAGATGCTATTCCATGACGGATGCCATCCGGCTTACGGGTCGATGGGGGCGGGGCAGAGGGGGAAGAAGGGACCACACGCGAAGCGCTGGGTGCAGAATCCACCCCCTTGCGTGGGCCAGGCGTAGGCCATCCCCTCGGGGGCGCCGGGAGGACAGTCGAAGGTGTGTGTTTCGACCCGGCACCAGTCCGCGGGGTCACACGTCCACGGGTCCGACAGGCGCTGGGGCGTGGAGGTGTTGGGGGCTTCGGGGCTTCCGACGTCGGAGTCCGGACCACAGGCCGTCAGGAAGAAGGCCACCACGACAACTCCACTTCGCTTCCGAAGGTTCATTGCGTGCTCCCTTTGCGTGAGGAAGCACCGCCTCACGCGAAGGGCTGACACTCCCAGGGAAACCCCGTGGGAGTCGTGGCCGGGTGCGTCACCCGGGGACGAGGCCGTGGCGTCGCAAGAACGTCTGGGCCTGGGTGCGCAGGGTGGGAGACACGACGGAGAGGTGCTTGTGGACCTTCCTGGCGAGGTCGGGGTGGCGGGCCTGGGTGAGCAGGAGCGCCGCGACGGCGGCGACCTGGTCCTCTCCACGGCCGTGCTCGAGGGCGGCGATGAAGTGAGGCACGAAGGGCGTCTTCCCGAAGGTGCCGAGCGTCACGAACACGATGCGTCGGGCGCGCGCGTCGGCGTGCATCACCACGTGCTTGAGCATGCCGTGGGGCGCGCGAAGCTTCCCGTCTTGCTTCAGGAGGGCGACGGGCGGCACCGCGTGCGGGTCCACCGCCGCCAGGGCCTGCGAGATTCCCAGGGGTGCGCGAGCAGTGAGGTTGTGCCTCGCGGCGTCGAGCCACGCGGCGGCGAAGGCCTTGTTGTCGACGCTGCGGAGGGTCTTCTTCCAGGCGGTGGGTGAGAAGGGCGTGGCCGTGCTCGGGCGCGTCCTTGGGGTGGTGGCCTTGGGCGCGAGGGCCGCGAGCCCGGCGCGGAGGTCCTTCAGGGCCCGGGCATCGAGGACCTGCTTCGCGTTCGCGGGCAGCGAGCCGATGTTGAGACCGGGCTCACGTGGGGCGCGGGTGAGGGTCGCCTGCCAGAGCACGTCGAGGGCGTATTCGACGCGAGGGCCGGGCCAGTCGGACAGCAGCCCGAAGCCCTTGGGCGAGAGCTGCTTCTTGCCGCGCAGGTGGTCGCGAAGCTGCGCGCGGCTCCGGGGGCACTCAACCCGTTGGGTCCCTGGCGGATTTGCGTGTTTGCCACGCGGGTGTGGTCGAATCGCGCAAGAAACCGCGCTCCAGGACTCCTAGGGTGTCATTCGGGAGGTCCCGGGTGGAGGGAGTGGTCCGCATGCGGCGCATTCGAGTCATCGACAGTCATACAGGTGGAGAGCCCACGCGGGTGGTGACGGAGGGCGGCCCGGAGCTGGGCACGGGCGACCTGGCGAGCTTGCGCGAGCGGTTCCGGGAGCGCTTCGACGACTTCCGCAAGGCCATCGTCTGCGAGCCCCGGGGCTCGGACGTCATGGTGGGCGCGCTGCTGTGCCCGCCTGTCAGCCCCTCGAGCGTCGCGGGCATCATCTTCTTCAACAACGTCGGTTACCTGGGCATGTGTGGCCACGGGACCATCGGCGTGGTGAAGACGCTGGAGCACCTGGGCCGCATCGGCCCCGGCGTGCACGCGCTGGAGACGCCCGTGGGCGTGGTGAAGGCCACCCTGCACCCGGACGGGAGCGTCAGCATCGCCAACGTGCCCAGCTATCGATATGCGCACGACGTGAAGGTGGACGTGCCCGGGCATGGCGTGGTGCACGGCGACATCGCGTGGGGCGGCAACTGGTTCTTCCTCTCACGCGCGACGAACCCTCCGCTGGAGCTGGCGCGGGTGCCGTCGTTGCTCGCGTACACGTCCGCCATCAAACAGGCGCTCGTGGACCAGGGCATCACCGGCGAGGGCGGCGCGGAGATCGACCACGTGGAGCTGTATGCGCCGTCGCCGACGCCGGGCGTGAACGCGCGCAACTTCGTGCTGTGTCCGGGGCTCGCGTATGACCGCTCGCCGTGTGGCACGGGGACGAGCGCCAAGGTGGCGTGCCTGGCCGCGGAGGGGGTGCTCGCCGAGGGCGACACGTGGGTGCAGGAGAGCATCATCGGCAGTCGCTTCCAGGCGCGCTACGTGCGTGATGGCGACCGCGTCCTGCCCACGATTACGGGCACGGCGTCCGTCAACGCGGAGGCCACGCTGCTGGTGGACCCGAAGGACCCGTTCGCGTGGGGCATCGGATGAGCGCCTTCGATTGCGTCATCGTCGGCGGTGGCATCGTCGGCGCGGCGCTCGCGGAGTCGCTGTCCACCGAAGGGTTGTCCGTGGCGCTCGTCGAGGCGCGCTCCATCGGCACCGCGACCACCGCGTGCGGGATGGGGCACCTGGTCGCGATGGATGACAACGCGGCGGAGCTCGCGCTGACCGCGTACTCGGTCTCGCTCTGGCGACAGCTCGCCCAGGGGCTGCCGCGCACCGTGGAGTACGACGCGTGCGGCACGCTGTGGCTGGCCGCCGATGACGAGGAGATGGCCGCCGTCTCCGCGAAGGTCGCCAACTACCGCGCCGCGGGCGTGCGGGCCGAGGTGTTGGATGCGGCCTCGCTGTATGAGGCGGAGCCTTCGCTGGCTCCCGGGCTCGTGGGTGCGCTGCGGGTGCCGGAGGACGCCGTGTTGTATCCGCCTGTGGCCGCGCGGACCTTCGCGCAGCGGGCGCAGGCGCGTGGCGTGAAGGTGATGACGGGATGTCCGGTCCGCGAGCTGCGACCCGAGGGCGTCTTCCTGGCGAACGGGGACGTGCTGAAGGCCGGGCGGGTGGTGCTCGCGGCGGGCGTGGCGAGTCCCTCGCTCTGTCCGGAGCTGCCCATCTCTCCGCGCAAGGGACATCTGCTCATCACGCGGCGCGGTGCTCCCGTGGTGCATCACCAACTCGTGGAGTTGGGGTACCTCAAGAGCGCGCACGGCACGGATGGCGCGTCGGTCGCGTTCAATGCGCAGCCGCGTGTCACCGGGCAGTTGCTGCTCGGGTCGTCGCGACAGCCAGGGGAGGCGAGCCGTGAGGTGGAGGCCGCCATCCTGGAGCGCATGCTGAAGCGCGCGGCGATGTTCCTCCCGGGGCTCGATGGCTTGCAGGCGCTGCGTGTGTGGACGGGACTGCGTCCCGCGAGCCCGGATGGACTGCCGCTCCTGGGGCCGCATCCGGAGAAGCCGTGGCTGTGGCTGGCCTGTGGGCATGAGGGATTGGGCATCACCACCGCCACGGGGAGCGCGAGGCTGGTCGCGGACCAGATGCTCGGGCGGACGAGCGCCATCGATGTGGCGGCGTACTCGCCCTCGCGCTTCCTGGGGGCGTCGGCTCGCGAGGTGGCGCATGCGTGAGGCTGTGCCGCATGGGGCCTGCGTGGGTGCCTCGACGGGAGTGAGTGGGGATGGGGCGCGCCGCCCGTGGGTGGGCGCTTCGTCGCTCTACGCCGCCGGTGGGGTGTGGCATGCGCAGGAGGTGCGAGGCCCTTGGATGGGCGCTTGGCTGGATGCCGTCACGAGCGGGTCTCTTCGTGAGTGTGCCGCGCCACGCGCTGGGATGGGTGCCTCGTCGTATTGGTCCATGGGTGGGCGGACGTCGCGCCACTCCGTGCGGTTGCGTCGTGAGGTGTCCCATGGGTGAGCCATCGCGCAAGGCACCTGCCTCCGTCACGTTGCGCATCAACGGGCAGGCCGTCACCGTCCCCTCGGGCACCTCCGTGGCCGCGGCGCTCGCGATGACGGAGCGGTTCGTCAGCCGCGCGGACCTGGGTGGACGTCCCCGCGGACCGCTGTGCGGCATGGGCGTGTGCTTCGAGTGTCGGGCCACCGTCGACGGCGTGTCCGAGGTCCTCACGTGTCTGACTCCGTGTCGTGACGGCCAGGAGGTGGCGACCGATGCGTGAGACGTGTGACGTCGTCATCGTCGGCGCGGGACCCGGTGGACTCGCCGCCGCCTGTCATGCGGCCGAGGCGGGGCTGAAGGTCCTGGTCCTCGATGCGCAACCCGAGCCCGGTGGGCAGATCTGGCGCGGTGAGGCCCGGACGGGGAAGAACCCGCTCGCGCGCAGATGGCTCACGCGCTTCGCGGCCTCGGGTGCCCGCTTCCGTCCTGGCTCGCGGGTCATCGCTTCTCCCGAACCCGGTGTGCTCCTGGTCGAGGAGGGTGCCTCCTCGTTCGCGGTGCACCACGGCCGCGTCATCCTGGCCACGGGCGCACGTGAGCGCTTCCTCCCGTTCCCCGGCTGGACGCTCCCCGGTGTGCTCGGGGTCAGCGGTCTCCAGGTGCTCGTGAAGGACGGCCTGCCGATTCGCGGCAAGCGCGTGGTCCTCGCGGG
This sequence comes from Myxococcus guangdongensis, assembly GCF_024198255.1. Lineage (NCBI taxonomy): Bacteria > Pseudomonadati > Myxococcota > Myxococcia > Myxococcales > Myxococcaceae > Myxococcus > Myxococcus guangdongensis. The sequence continues at coordinate 1,005,093 of NZ_JAJVKW010000002.1, read as the reverse complement.
CACGGGGCCGCTGCTCCTCGCCGCCGCCGCGACGATTCAGTCCCACGGCGGGGAGGTCCTCTACATCGCCGAGCAGGCTCCCGCCGCGGACCACTGGCGCTTCGCGCTCCAGCTCTGGCGCCATCCCTCGAAGCTGCTCCAGGGCGCGGCGATGACCGCGAAGCTCATCAGCGTCCCCACGTCCACGGATGCGTGGGTGCTCGCCGCCGAGGGCACGGACCGACTCGAGTCCGTTCGCCTGTCCGTGCGCGGCCACGAGGAGCACCTGCGCTGCGATTACCTGGGCGCGTCCTTTGGTCTGGTGCCCAATCTGGAGCTGCCCCGGCTGCTGGGCTGCGAGGTCTCCCACGGCGCGGTCCTCGTGGACGAGCGACTGGAGACCCGCGTCCCTCGCGTGCACGCCGTGGGCGAGCTGCTCGGCATCGGCGGCGTGGACCAGGCGCTCGTCACCGGCGAGCTCGCGGGCCTCGTCGCCGCGGACCGGCCCATCCCCGAGTCACTCGTTCGTGCATGGCGAAGCGTGCGCGACTTCTCCGTCCACCTCGCGCGCCACGACGCCCCTCGCGAAGAGCTGCGCCGACTGGCCCGGCCCGACACCTTGCTGTGCCGCTGTGAAGACGTGCCCCTGTCCGCGCTGGAGGGGTGCACGAACCTGCGCGAGGCGCGCCTGTACGCCCGGCTGGGCATGGGCGCGTGTCAGGGCCGCACCTGTGGCCCTGCGGCGCAGACGCTCTTCGGCTGGTCGGGCGAGGACGTGCGCCCGCCCTGTCTCCCCGCGCGCATCGGCAGCCTGCGCCTTCCTCCCCCCGACGTTTCCTCTTCCCACACGAGCAAGTCATGAGCCTCTGGTCCGGTGTCCTCCCCGCCATCACCACCCCCTTCAACGCGGACCTGTCCGTCGACCACGGCGCGGTGCGCTCGCACGTGCAGTGGCTCATCTCCCAGGGCTGTACGGGCATCATCCCCTGCGGCTCGCTGGGCGAGGGCGCGACGCTGACCTCCGAGGAGAAGGCCGCGCTGATGCGCACGTGCGTGGACGCGGTGAAGGCGCCCGTCATCCCCGGCATCGCCGCGCTGTCCACCGCGGAGGCCGTGCGTCTGGCCCGCGCCGCCGAGGAGGCCGGGTGTGCGGGCCTGATGGTGCTGCCGCCGTACGTCTATTCCAGCGACTGGCGCGAGATGAAGGCGCACATGTCCACGGTCCTCCGCGCCACGAAGCTGCCGTGCCTGCTCTACAACAACCCCGTGGCCTACAAGACGGACTTCACGCCCGCGCAGTTGGCGGAGCTGGCCGCCGAGCACGACAATGCGGTCGCCGTGAAGGAATCCTCCACCGATGCCCGCCGCGTCACCGGCATCCGCGCCCTGCTGGGCGACCGGTTGGCCCTGGGCGTGGGCGTGGATGACTGCCTCGTCGAGGGCGTGGAGGCGGGCGCGCGCTTCTGGGTGGCAGGGCTGGTGAATGCGTTCCCCGCCGAGTCGGTGCGCCTGCTCGAGCTGTCCCTGGCGGGCAAGAAGGACGCCGCGTTCGCGCTGTACCGGTGGTTCCTGCCGCTGCTGCGCCTGGACACCGTCCCGAAGTTCGTCCAGCTCATCAAGCTGGTGCAGCAGGAGATGGGCTGGGGCCACGAGCGGGTGCGTGGGCCCCGCATGGAGCTGGTGGGCGCCGAGCGTGAGGAGTGCCTGCGCGTGCTGCGCGAGGCGTTGGCGAACCGTCCCGCGCTGTAGGGACGATTCGTGGTGTGACGTATTCGAGGTCGAAGCTCGAGGGGCACGCCCGTGTCCCTCCCCGACGTGAGGTAGTGGAATGAGCTGGATGGGATTGTCGTTGATTGGCGCCGAGCGCGGCGAGCCGGGTGGCGCGACGTTCACCGGATGGAACCCGGCGGAGGGCGTGGCGCTGGAGCTGCGCTTCCACTCCGCGCGGCCTCAGGAGGTGGAGCGGGCGTGCTCGCTCGCGGCGGAGGCGGCGCCGTCGCTCGCGGCCCTGTCCTCGCGTCAGCGCGCGGTGTTCCTGGAGCACATCGCCGAGGCGCTCCTGGCGGCGGAGGCGGACTTCCTCGCGGTGACGCCGAAGGAGACGGGGCTGCCTCCCGCGCGCATCCAGGGAGAGCTGGCCCGCGCGGCGGGACAGTTCCGTCAGTTCGCGCGGCTGTTGGAGGAGGGGAGCTGGGTGGATGCGCGCATCGACCACGCGCTGCCCGAGCGCAAGCCCCTGCCGCGCGCGGACCTGCGCTCGATGCTGCGTCCGGTGGGGCCGGTGGCGGTGTTCGGCGCGAGCAACTTCCCGCTCGCGTTCTCCGTGGCGGGAGGTGACACCGCGTCCGCGCTGGCCGCGGGCTGTCCCGTCGTGGCCAAGGCCCACCCCGCGCACCCGGCGACGTCGGAGCGCGCGGCCGTGGCCATCCGCGCCGCCGTGGTCGCGTGTGGTCTGCACGAGGGCGTCTTCTCGCTCCTGTTCGATGCGGGCACGGAGGTGGGCGCGGCGCTGGTGCGTCACCCCGCCATCCGCTCGGTGGGCTTCACGGGCTCGCGTCAGGGAGGACAGGCGCTGATGGCGCTGGCCGCCTCCCGGCCCCTGCCCATTCCGGTCTTCGCGGAGATGGGCTCCATCAATCCCATCTTCGTGTTGCCGGAGGCCCTGTCCGCGCGCCCCGAGGCGATGGCGGACTCGCTGGCCGCGTCGATTCTCCAGGGCGCGGGACAGTTCTGCACCTCTCCCGGTCTGGTCGTGGCGGTGGAGGGGCCGGGGTACGAGGCCTTCCGCGCGCGACTGGCCGAGAAGCTGGGAGCGGCCTCGCCCGCGCCCATGCTGACGCCGAACATCGCCAATCGCTTCCGTGAGGGGGTCGGCCGTCTCGCGGCGCGCGCGGACACGCGGACCTGTGTGCGCGGTGAATCGAGTGCGGCGCTAGGGGCCGCGGCGTTGTTCGAGGCGCCGGCCACGGCGGTGCTCGCGGAGCACGCGCTGACCGAGGAGGTGTTCGGGAGCTGCGCGGTGCTGACGCCGGCGAAGGACGCGGCGGAGTTGGTGCGTGTGGCGTCCGGGTTGGAAGGCCAGCTCACGGCGACGGTGTTGATGGACGCAAGGGACACGGAGGTGGCCGCCGCGCTGCTCCCCGTGCTGACGGACCGCGTGGGGCGCGTGCTGGTGAACGGCGTGCCCACGGGCGTGGAGGTCTGTCCGGCGATGGTGCATGGCGGTCCCTTCCCGGCCAGCTCGGAGGCTCGCTTCACCGCGGTGGGCACCGGCGCCATCCGGCGCTTCGTGCGGCCCGTGTGCTACCAGGACGTGCCGGATGCGCTGCTGCCGTCCGAGCTGCGCGAGTCGAACCCGCTCGGCCTGTGGCGCACGGTCGATGGGGTGCTGAAGCGGGAGTGAGTCGACTCCCGGGTGGCGCCACGTCCACCCGGGAATCTCGCTTCACGTCACGGTCCCGTGTCGAAGCGGGACTCCAGCTTCACGTCCGAGTACGGCGCCCGGGCGTTGAGCATCAGGTAGATGTAGCTGCCGGTCGGCGGTGACGGGATGTCCACCGTCTCGTCATTGCCCGCCAGGTAGGGCCGGTGGTCGTAGGTCGTGAGGCTGGGCCACGACGCGGCGCGCACGTAGAGGTCGGCGTTGCCCGTGCCGCCGCTCATCTGGAAGCGCAGGTTGCGCGCGCCATTGGGCACCCACAGGTAGAAGTACTGCAGGCCGCTCGTCGCGGAGAGGGGGCCGCGGTAGCAGCCGTTGCCCAACCTCCGGGCGTCGGAGTCCGTGCACGGTGTCCCCGTCCCAGGTCCGGGCCCAGGCCCAGGACCCGGGTTCACACAGGTGCTCGGGTCGCTCGCGGTGGCCACACACGTCAACCACTCGTGGAACTCCGTGTCGTTCGTCGTGCCCAGCGCGTCGAGCGACTGGCGATACGCGGCGTAGCTCCCCGCCCGGAACTGTCCCAGGAACGTGCCCACCTGGTCCGCGTGCCGCTCGAACATGAAGCGCACCGCGAGATAGCCCCACGTGTACACACGCTCCGTGCCGCTGTTGTAGTCGTTGCGCAGGATCTGGCTGAGCTGGAACGCCTTGCCGGCGCCCACCGCCACCGCGCTCGCGTTGTCGCTCTTCTTCGAGATGTACTCGGCCAGGCCCTCAATCCACCAGATGGTGGGCTGGCTGACGCTGGCGCTGAAGTCGCCCTTCATGTCGAAGCGGCCGTCCAGGTAGTGCACGTACTCGTGCTCCAGGTTCCATATCTGGAACGTGGGCCGCACCCACTCCGCTTCATACGCGATGAAGCGCGCCTGGTTGCCCGACGCCGAGGGGTTTCCCTCCAGGTACATGCCGCCATTGTTCGTGTCGATGCCGAACAGCGCGCCCGCATACGTCTGGTAGTCCAGGCTGCTGTCGAAGATGACCATCTCCAGCGCGGTGTTGTTGTCCCCCGCCACCGGCACGCGCCCCGTCTTCAGCGTGTCGTGGAAGTACGTCTCCTGCGTGGCGAGCCGCGAGCAGCTCTGGCTGAACTGCGCGGCCGTCATGTCCTGCGCGCGCATGCGCAAGGTCGCGCCGCAGTTGTACGTCATGCTCAACACCGTCTGCTCCAGCGTGCGACGGAAGTCACAGATGCCGTAGTACGCGCAGTTCGCGCCGTCGTAGTACTCGGCCATCTCCGCCGAGCCCACCCAGACACCCGCCGTGGGCCCCGTCATCTGGTGGTTGACGATGAGCGCCCGCACCCTGGGCCGCGCCTTGTCCTGGAGCGCGCCCGGGTACTGGAGGAAGCGCGCCAGCTCGCGCGCGGCGTTGACCGTGAGGTACTGGTTGTCCGTGCCCAGCAGGTGCTCGGTGCGCAGGCCGAAGGACTCCAGCGCGTCGATGATGGTGCTGTCCAGCCGCACGGCCGCGACGAAGTCCGCGTTGTAGTGACCCCGGAACAGGCCCACGAAGACGTTGTTCGTGGCGCTGCGCATGTACCAGAACGCCTCCGCAGTGGCGTTGAAGCGGTCCAACAGCCCCTTGAACGTGCCCAGGTGCAGCGCGTTCTGTCCCGAGCTGTCGATGAGCGTCACGAACTCACGCAGCACCGCGCCGTGCGCGTCGTTGACGTCCCGGAAGTGGCTGTTCGCGACGAAGGCCGCCAGCGCCGGACGGATGGCGTCCCTGAGCGCCGTGCCGTACGCACCCACCACGTCCGGGCTGTAGAACTGCACATAGTACCCGGCCCGTAGGAACAGGATGAGCTGCAGCGTCTGCGCGCTGTTGTCTCCCACGTAGCCCTGCGCGCTGGTGGTGAGCGCGTTGGCGACGGTGACCATCTTGCTCTCGATGAACACCTGCCGCGCCAGCGTGCCCGTGACGCTGAACAAAGAGTTGATGCACGCCTCCGTGGAGCCCTTCACCAGGGTGACGAGCGCCGCGCCGCTGGCCGAGCCGAAGGCCGCCGTGTCACAGGCGGCCAGCAGGGTCCGGGCAGGAGGCGGCGGTGCGAGCTCCCGACGCAGGTTCTCCGGCGCGACGTCGGGCGAGCGCTCGTCGGGCAGGATGCGCTGGTGTGCGTGCTCGAGCCCGTGCGGACGTTGCACGGACCCGGTCGGCGGGGGAGCCCCAGGGCGGGCGTCCGCTCCAGGGGCGAGGACTCCGATACAGAAGGCGAGGACGATGTGACAGCGACACCAATCCGTGATTGGACTGCGCATGCTCGTGCTCCTCGGGGTGGGGGCTTTGCTGCACGGTGTCGACAGTACAGGACGACTCCGACGTGGGTTTCACGCGGTGTTCAAGGTATCCATGTCCAGAGATGTCTTTCTTGTGTCTTTCCATCGTGGAGACGCATGGAAATGACCAAGGGATGCCGAAGCGGGAGTGACTCCCAGGTGGCGGCAGGTCCACCCGGGAGTCGCCTCAGGACTCACGGCCCCGTGTCGAAGCGGGCTTCCACCTTCACGCCCGTATAGGGCTGGCGGGCCTTGAGCATGATGTAGAAGTAGCCGGAGCGCGGAGACGGGATGACCACCGCCTCGTCATTGCCCGCCAGATAGGGCCGGTAGTCATACGTCGTGGCGGTGGGCCAGATGCCGTGGTTCACGTAGAGGTCCGCGTTGCCCGTGCCGCCGCTGAGCTGGATGCGCAGGTTGCGCGCGCGGGAGGGCACTACCAGGTAGAAGGACTGCTGGCCCTGCACGTTGCTCAAGGCGAGGGGGCCTCGGTAGCAGCCATTGCCCAGCGCCTGGGGGTCGGAGGCGGTGCATGGGGTCCCCGTGCCGGGCTCCGGGGGCGGAACGGTGTTCGCGCAGGTGCTCGGGTCGCTCGCGGTGGCCACGCAGGTGAGCCACGCGTGGAACTCCGTGTCGTACGCCGTGCCCAGCGCGTCGAGTGACTGGCGATACGCGGCGTAGTTCCCCGCGCGAAAGTGTCCCAGGAACGTGTTCACCCGGTCCACGTGTCGCTCGAACATGAAGCGCACCGCGAGGTAGCCCCAGGTGTAGAGGCGCTCCGTGCCGCTGTTGTCATCGTTGCGCAGAATCTGGCTGAGCTGGAACGCCTTGCCGGCCCCCACCGCCACCGCGCCCGCGTTGTCGTTCTTCTTCGAGAAGTACTCGGCCAGGCCCTCAATCCACCAGCGGGTGGGCTGGCTGATGCTGGTCTGGAGGTCGCCGCTCATGTCGAAGCGACCATCCAGATAGTGCACATACTCACGCTCCAGGTTGGATACCTGGAACGCGGGCCGCGCCTGCTCCTCTTCATAGGTGATGAAGCGCGCCTGATTGTCCGACGCGGAGGGGTTCCCCTCCCGGTAGATGCCGCCGTTGTCCGTGTCGATGTCGAACAGCAACCCTGCATACAACTGGTAGTCCAGGCTGCTGTCGAAGATGACCAGCTCCAGCGTGGTGTTGTTGTCTCCGGCCACCGGCACCCGCCCCAGCATGTCGTGGAAGTACGTCGCCTGCGCGGAGAGCCGGGCGCAGGTCTGCCTGGACTGCTCGGTCGTCATGTCCTGGGCACGCATTCGCACGGCGCCGCAGGTGAACGTTTTCGGGAGCACCGCCTGCGCCAGCGTGCGACGGAAGTCACAGATGCCGTAGTACGCACAGTTGGCGCCGTCGTAGATGTCCGCCGCCTCGACGGAGTTCACCCAGACCACCGCCGTGGGCCCCGTCATCGGGTGGTTGGCGATGAGCGCCCTCAACATGGGCCGCGTCTTGTCCTGGAGCGCGCCGGGGTACTGGATGAAGCGCGCCAGCTCTCGCGCGGCGTCGATGGTGAGGTCCTGATGGTACGTGCCCAGCAGGTGCTCGGTGCGCTGGACGAAGGAGTCCAGCGCGCCAAGGATGGCATCGTCCTGCCGGACGGCCGCGATGAAGGCCGCGTCATGGTGCCCGCGAGACAGGCCCGTGAAGACCTTGCTCGTGGCGGAGTACATGTACCAGGACTCCAAGGTCGTGTCGTCGAAGCGGTCCAACAGCCCCTGGAATGTGCCCAGATGCAGCGGCGTCTCTCCCGAGCTGTCGATGAGCGTGACGAACTCCCGCAGCACCACGCCGTGCTCGTCGTTGACGTCCTGGAAGTGGCTGTTGGCAACGAACGCGGCCAGCGCCGGACGGATGGCGTTCCTCAGCGCCGTACCGTAGGTCCCCACGATGGGGTTGAAGGACTGCACGAAGTACCCCGCCCGCAGGAACATCATGAGCGGGAGCGCCGTCCCATGGGTATCCCCGGCGTAGGCGTTCGCGCTGGGTGTGAGCGCGTTCGCCACGGTGATCATCTTGCTCTCGATGAACACCTGGCGCGCCAGCGTCCCCGTCACATCGAACAGCGTTCGGAGGCACTCCTGCGTGGAGGCCTCCACCAGGGTGACGAGCGCCGCGCCGCTGGCCGCGCCGAAAGCCGCCGTGTCACAGGCGAGTCGCGACGGCGTGGAGGAGGGTGGAGACTCCTCGGGCAGCGGACGCTGGCGGGGCTGCTCCAGCCCATGCCGCGGGAGTTCGGCCCCGGCTGGCGAGGGGCCTGAAGGTCGGGCGTCCGCTCCCAAGGCGGAGACGGCAAGACAGATGGCAAGGACGATGGGATAACGACACCCATTCGTGACGGGGTGACACATGGTTGGAGCTCCGAGGTGTGTGACTGCCTGCGCGGTGTCCCTTTCAGGGGGAGACTGGCGGGGAGTCCACTCTCCAGGAAATAGCCGTAAAAGAGAACAGCTCTGAATGGAAACCACCCAAGGGCGTGAGGCGTTGGAGCACTGGCGGGTGGAGTTCATGGGACGGGTGACGAACCCGCTGTTCGCGGAGGCGCTGTTCGACCGGGTGCCGGACATCGTCTTCTCCGTGAAGGACATCCAGGGTCGCTACGTGTGCATCAGCGAGGCGTGCGCGGAGCGCTGCGGCCTGAAGAGCAAGGCGGCGGCGGTGGGGCGCACGGCGCACGAGCTGTTCCCCCAGCACATGGCGGACCGGTACGTGCGGCAGGACGAGAGGGTGTTCCGCACCGGGCGCCCGCTGGTGGACAACCTGGACCTGACGCTCTTCAACAACCGCGAGCCGGGCTGGTGTCTGACGAGCAAGGTGCCGCTGTTCGACGCCGGGGGCGAGGTGATGGGGCTGGCGTGTCTGTCCAAGGACATCCACGAGCCGGGGCGCGCGGGGCTGGTGGACGAGCGCTTCGCGGCGACCATCGACTTCATCCAGGCGAACTACGGCGAGCGGCTGCGCATCGACTCCCTGGCGCGACGCGCGGGCATGTCCGCGGCGCAGTTCGAGCGGCGGATGCGGCGCATCTTCCAGCTCTCCGCGGGGCAGTTCATCATGAAGACTCGCATCGACGCGGCGGCGGAGCGACTGGTGGAGGACACGCGCGAGCCCATCGCCGTCATCGCCCTGTCCGTGGGTTTCTGCGACCAGAGCGCCCTGTCACGTCAGTTCAAGCAGGTGACGGGCCTGAGCCCCCGCGAGTACCGGCAGCTCGTCGAGTCCGTCCCCGGCACCGCCGTGTCCCGTCGCAAGCGCTGAGGGGCCTGGGGGGCTTCCCCAAAGCCTGTCAGATGTGATGCGCTCCGGGGCGGCCATGAAAGCCTTCACGCTGCCCGTGTCCACCGTCCTGTTCCATGTCGTGGCCCTGGGGTTCTTCGGGGGCTGCGCGGCGTGGCTCGTCCAGGAGGCCCTGTCGTTGGGCGAGCGTCGGGAGATGATGGGGTTCGCGGTGGCCCTGGCCTCGGGCGCGCAGGTGCTGATGTCATTGAGCACCTTGAGGGCGCTCTGGAGCGCGAGGGGCCCCATGCCGCTGTCTCCGCGCTCCCGGGTGGGGACGTACCTCCAATTCCTGGGGCTGATGGTCTTGTTGGTGCTGTTCGGCGTGCACCTGATTCACACGGAGGGCCGACCGGCGCTGGGCACGTTCTGCGTGGGGTTGGCGGTCTGGCTGGGGGTCCTCGGGCTGCACCTGGTGCCCGCGCTGTTCCTGTCCGCCGATGGGTTCATCGACCACCTGGGGCGCCACACGCGCTTCTCGGAGCTGGAGTGGTACTCGCTCCAGAAGAGCGAGGGCACCCCGCCGCGCGTGCTGCTCCAGGTGGGCCGGGGCTCGACGCTGCGGCTGGAGGCGCGGCTGCGCGGCGCGGAGGTGGAGGGGGTGAAGGGGCGGCTGCGCGAGGCGGGGTTGGCGCTGGAGCCCTCCTCGAGCTGACGCTCACTTCCGGGCGGCGGGCGGGGGCGACACGGGCTCCGGAGGGCGCTCCCTCCACGGGTCTCCGCCCACGCCGAAGTCCACGAGCTGGAAGGGGTTCTCTCCGCTCATCCGCACCAGCCCCAGGCCGGGCACGGAGGCGGACCACTCGGCGGTGATGCCGCCGGAGTAGGAGTATTCGCTCACCTCCAGCGTCCTGCCGGCGAGCGTCTCCGTCGTCTTCTGGAGGAACCTGCCGTCGCGCCGCGTCTTCAATTCGTCGGGGAGCGGGCCGGGCACCTCGCGCGGCTTGTCGCCGGGCAGGGCCGCGCGCATCAGCAGCACATTGCCCGCGCTGAAGCGCTCTCCGGCGACCAGGAACTGGAGGGTGATGCGCCCCGTGGCGGGCACTTCTATCTCCATGTCGAGCCAGCGGCCCTGCTTGCCCTGATGCCGCCCCGGCGCGCCGACCTTGACCACGAAGCGGGTGGGGCCGTCCGAGGACACCGCCTGGTAGCGCGCCCAACCTCCCTCGCGCACCACGAGGGGCAGCTCGGGCATGCCTTGCGGTGAGGCGACCTGGGATTGAATCAGCACGGCCAGCAGGGAGAGCAACCCAGCGCCCATCATCCACGTCCTTGCCATGTGGCGCCCCTTGGCCAGACATGTGCTGGAATTGGGGGGAGAGGCAGAACCCTATAGGATTGGCACATGCCCCGCCTCCCCCCGGTTGTGAGTGTTTCCTTGTGGCTGCTCTGCGCCTGCACCGACTCGCGGCGCGCTGCGGAGGACGCCGGACCGGGCTTCGAGCGGATTCCCCTGACACCCCCTCCCGCGCCTCCACCGGAGGCCCAGGTCGAACCCGAGGACGCGGGAGTCGCCGTGGCGCAGGCGTCGACGGCGGTGGACGTGTCGCGGCTCGCGGAGGCTCGCGCGTTGGTGCCCGCGCCCTTGTTGTATGGGCGGTTCCAGCCCGTGGTCGGCGCGTGGGTCGACTACGAGCTGCGCGGCGGCAAGGGCTCGACGCGGGCCCGTGTCTCGCTGGTGGGGGAGACGACGCGCGAGGACGGCGTTCCGCTGTACCAGCTGGAGATGGACCATGAGGTCTCGCCGCGCACGCTCGTGGTGCTCTGGGTGCGCGGGAAGGAGCGGCCCTTCGTGGAGCGGCTCGCCGTCTCCGTGCCGCCGCATCCGCCGATCTCCATCCCTGTGGACCTCTTCGTCGACCAGCCGGAGCTGAGGGGCGCGCCGCGTGGAGACAAGGACGCGGTGCTGCGCGAGGGGGCGTTCGCGGGCAAGGCGCGCGAGCAGACCTTCCTGCGCGAGGACGGGAGCACCGTGGGCGTGGTGCACACCGAGCGCGTCCCGCTGTGGGGCGTGGTGTCCGTCCGGGACGGGGAGACCACGTGGGTGGCGCGGGCCTCGGGCACGGGCGCGAAGCCGTCGCTGGACGCGGTGCCCATCGCCGTGCCCCGCGTGCAGGAGTGAGGGCATCAGCCCAGGGGATAGCCGAGCACGACGTAGAAGCCGCGCACGTAGATGGTGTACGCGGCGAACATGTCCGGCGCGAACGAGTGGAGCCCGAGCGTCATCAGGAACAGGGCCATCAGCAGCAGGGACAGCTCCGTGAGCGCCTGTCCTCGCGAGCGGGGACGACGAAGCCAGTGGACGGTGGAGCGCATCCAGCCATTCATGTTCAGGGCTCCTTCCTCGAGTCGATGAGCTCGAGCACCGCGGTGACGAGTGTCTGCGGGGACTCGCTCGTGCCCATGGGCGACAGGGACAGCGAGAGGGTCTCCCCGGGCTTCTGGAAGTCGAGCAGCTCCACGCCGGCCGCGCCGGTGCGCGCGTCCTTCTGCACGTAGCCGCGCTGCTCCAGCTGGGTCCGATAGAAGGCCGCGAGCGCGCCGGGCGTGCCCTGGGCGAGCTCGGTGATGGTGGTGTTGCCCTGCGTGGGCCCGCGATTGCGGTCCTCGATGCGCATCATCGTCATGGCGCCCGGGGCGCGCGGCAGCGCTGGCAGGGGTTGGGCTTGCAGGTGCATGCCCTCGGGCGCGTCGATGATGGAGGGGAAGACCTGGGTGCGAGGCGGCGTGCCGCCCATGCCCACGGCGGTGACGGAGACGAGCGAGCCGCGCTTCGCGTCGTAGTAGCTGATGGCGCCGCCTCCGGCCCCATCGGGCTCGACGGCGGTGCGGTGCCCCTGGCGACGGAACTCCCGGGCGTAGAACTCCATCACCGCGCCGGGGGAGTCGCCGGTCTCGAAGACCGCCATCTCCATCGGGTTGCCGTTGGCCTCCAGTTTCCCCATCGGGATGACCTTCGCCCGAGGGTAGGCGGGGAGCAGGCCCAGGAAGCGCTTCGTCATCGGCTCCGCGCTGGCGGGCGGCGTGAGCAGCGGCGTCGCGGGCGGCTCGGGCGGTGGAGGTGGCTCGGCGGGAGGCTCACGGAGCGTGGCCGCCGTGGCGACGACGAGCAGCACGCCGCCCAGGCCCAGTACCCGTGTCACGGTTCCCGTGCGGTCCCTCAACAGCCTCATCGCGCGTGCTCCTCGTCCTGCTGCCGCCGTGGTGACTACTCGTTGTCCCGGCTCGTGTTCGGACCGTCCGCGCACGCGAAGTTGCCGTAGTTGAAGTACTCCTTGCCCTGGCTCTTCGAGAGCGCGTACTCGGACTCCGGCGCATCGGACTTCGCCGCGCCCTGGAAGAAGTCGCCTCGGCAGTTGTATGCACGCATGGGCCAGTTGTAGTGGCCCTTCTCCGAAGAGCCCTTGAGCCCACGCTTCTCCTTGATGGGCTCGGGCTCGCAACCGTTGAAGCAAGGATCGATGTCGCTCCGCCAGTACGCGGCGAACAGCCTGTCTCCGGGGACGGTGCGAGTGTCGGTGTTCGGTGCGGCCATGTAGCGACCCGAGTCCTTCACGCTCTTGATGCTCACGGAGTCGCGCAGGTAGTCGGACTTCAGGGGGAAGTCCAAGCCCAGCACGGACAGCACCGCGCCGATGGCGTCGAGCGTCCCGCCCTGGGAGGCGAGGCCCGCGTAGGCAATCTGTCTCACCCGCAGATAGGTGAGCTCCTCGACGCGGGGATAGGTATTGGCGGGATGGTCGCCCGGGTTCCACGCGCGCCACGTGTCGTGGACCAGGAAGAAGGACTCCTTGAAGGTCACATCCAGGCGCGGGTCGTCGACGCCGCGGGTGAGGAAGGCGAGCTGCGAGGGGATGAGGCCGTTCTCGATGCGGACCTCCACCTGCGCGCGCACGGCGCCTCGGTTGGGGTCCAGTCCCATGGCCTGCGCGACCTTGCCCGCGGTGGAGCCCAGCGCGCCGAGCACCACGCTCATCCCCTGCATCGCGCCTCCGGGGCGGCCATCGCCCGAGAGGGACTCGTCCTGGAGCGAGGCCTCCGTGTCCTCCGCTTGGATGTCGAGCGTGACGCGGTTCCTGTGGCCCAGCCCCGTCGGGCGCGAGCCCGTCTTGGTGGTCCCGTCGAGGTCCTGGTAGCGCGTCCTCGCCTCGCTGACGATGCGGTTCACGTCGGAGCGCACCGTGCGCTCGAAGGCGACGTAGCGCACCACCTCCGCGGCCTTGAGGCGCACGTGCTGCACCTCCCAGAAGTAGGTCGTGCCCAGGATGAGCAGCACGAAGACGGGCGTGAGGATGGCGAACTCCGTCGTCGCCGCGCCCCGCCGTGCCCTCCGGCCCAGGTGGACCTGTCCTCGCCTCGTGATGGCTGGAGTCGTCATGGTCACCTTCCGTCAGTAATTGAGGGCATTCGAGAAGCCATGCTCGGCGACATCCCAGCCGTCGATGAATTCGCTCATGGCCTGCTGTTCCCAATGCGTCTTGGTGGGGGCCAGTCGGGCGGTCCACAGCGGATTGAAGAAGTTGGGCTCCTCCTTCCAGACTCCGGGTCGGTGGTAGATGGCGCGGCCCACGGCCATGGCCATCATGCCTCCTGTCGCCTTGCGGAACTCCGCGACGCGCTTGCCGTTGGCTCCGCCGGTCAGGTTCCAGGTGATGTCGAGCATCCCGCCGAGGATGCTCTCGCCTTCGTCATCGAAGCGCTTGGATCTCGCGGACTTGAGGAAGCCCTCGCCGGTGCGCAGCCCGTCCAGGTGGAAGGGCTGGGGCTTGGAGATCATGTCCTTCGACAGGAGGGTGACGTTGCAGGCCGCGCTGAAGTGGTTGTGCCACGGGTCGACGAAGCTGGTGTCCGTCGTCAGGAAGGGCGTGATGCCCTCCCACCCGTGGTGGTCATCCGTCTTGGTCGTCCCGTAGACCTGATGGAAGCCGCCCCGCTTGTCCGCGGCGGCCCGGAAGTCGAGGTCGAGGATCGTCTTCCAGCCCTTGTTCGCGCCACCGAAGTAGGGGCAGGGCATGCGCCATTCAATCTTGATGTCGTCGGAGGCGAAGAGCTGGTCCCTCCGGTTGCCCTGGAATGTCTCGTCGAAGCTCTTGATCTGACTGTCCGCCACCTTGTCGATGCGGAACTGGATGACGGGGGGGACGCAGAGCTTGAGCGACCACTTGCGTCCGACGAGCAGGACGTTCTTTCCCTCGGCGGTCCACTGGCGCCGCACGCCGTTGGCGAGGTTGCCCATCAGCAGGCGGTACTTGGCCAGGTCCGGGTCGGACAGGATGTTCTTGTTCTGGTTCAGCAGCCTGGCGCGTTGGGCGAGCCCGGTCGGGTCCGTGAGGGAGAAGGTCTTGTCACTGCCCCGGGGCCCGTCGTCGATGATGTGCAGGAAGTTCTTCAGGTTGGAGTGATTGACGTTGTACTTGCCCATGATGGCGCCGAGCGCCGAGCCGTTGGACATGGACGGGCCTGGGCGTGATTTGGGGTCTGTCCCCATCAAGGTGGTCTCGCCTCCGGTCAGCAGCAGGTCCTTCAGCGTGCCCATCATCATCGCCTCCTGGGCGAGCCAGAGCGCCACGTTGAGGGCGGATAGGAGGGGGATGAGCAGTCGTGCGACGGTCTCCACGGTTTTCTTCCAGGCCTTGATGAGGGTCTGGACCGCCTTGAAGATGGCGCCGATGCCCGGGATGTACTGGGCGACGCTCGCCAGCTTCCCGATGGTCATGTCCAGGTACAGGGCATGGCTCACGTACGACATGAAGGTGAGCATGGCCGAGTAGTGCACGACCATCGCGCGGTTGGTGTAGGCCAGGAAGTTGTAGGCCCGGGCCTCCTTCACCGCGAGCGAGTAGGCCTGCGCGTCGGCGGCGTCCTGGAGCTTTATCTTCTGGTGCACGCCATGGCCGATGCTGACCGAGGCCATGACGGTGACGGCCAGCACCAGCATGGCGACCGCGCCCATGACCAGGGCCTGGCCCCGCTCGTCCCGGCGCAATCTGCGAAGCAGTGAGAACATGTTCGTCCTCTCGGGAGCCGGCGTCAGCCGCCGACGGCGCAGCGGCCGGGGCCGTGCTGGTCGTTGTTGAAGAGGTTGGACTGCATGCGCATGGTCCAGGTGGCGACCAGCGGCATCACGTAGTGGCGATCTCGGCCCGTGCCGCGCGCCAGCGCGACAATCTTCGGGAAGTCCCCCTGCTTGCTCAGCGCGCGCTCCTGCAGGTACTGGATGGCGTTCCTACCACCCACGCGCTGCAGCTCGAACTGCATGCCCTTGAGCTGGTCCAGGTACTCACGCCCCAGATAGAAGGCGTGCAGCTGCATGTTGGCGAAGGGGATGCGCAGCTCGTAGAAGTAGGTGAGCCGGATGGACAGCAGGTTCGCCTCGATGACGCGGTCATCCCGCACGTCGTCGTAGTCGATCTCCCGCCCCTGCACGCCATAGGTGGTGAAGAGCTGGCTCAGCTCGCCCCGACTGGGATTGAGCACATCCACCCGGAACAGGGGCAGCCCCGCCTCCAGGTAGAAGGGCAGCAACCGGTTCGCGGCGAACAGCCTCTGGACGAAGTTCGTGTGGACCTTTCGCGCGGCATCCAGCGTGTCCACCCGGCCGTCCTTCCCCGGCAGGGGCGGCAGCGTGGGCAAGAGCGCAGAGAGCGCCGCCTTCTCCATCAGCGTGCAGTCGCCATGGTTGACGATTCCCGCCCGCACGGCCCGATAGGCGCCGTACTCGGTCATCAACCGGGCGTTGTGCACCATGCCCAGCTGGATGATGCCCAGCACCATGAAGACCATCATCGGGACGACGATGGCGGTCTCCACGGCGGCCTGTCCGGACTGCCCTCCGGCAATCCCGCGTCTGTCTTTCGAGTGCATGGCCCTCCCCGGGCTCGACGTCACTGCACCCCGACCCTCCCACCCTTGAACCCAGACTCGTTGGATGTACGCGCTGTGCTGGAAACGTCAGACCTTACGGGAGGTCGCAATGAAATGACAAATTTGCATGCGGGTGGTTCCTGCAATTCCGTGACGGCAGATGCCGCGTGTCTGGCGTCAGACAGAGAGAGAGGGATTCCCAGCGGGTCGGAATCGTCCCTCCCGGGGAGGGGGCCGGCGGGGCCTTGTCCCTCGGGACGATTGTCAGCTGGTGGAAAACCCGGGGGTGCTGAAAGGGCGGTCCCTGTGCGGACTGTTAAGGTCACGTGCGCTCCATGTCCCCTCACCCCCCCTCTCCGGAGGCGCCGGTCCCCACCGTGGACCTGACCCCGGGCGCGCTGTCCCTCCAGGTCCTGGAGAGCCTCCCCCAGCTCGTCTGGATGACCCGTCCCGACGGGCACCACGTCTACTTCAACCGCCGCTGGTACGAGTACACCGGCCTGACGCCCGAGCAGGCCATGGGCGACGGCTGGCTGCGCATCGTCCATCCGGAGGACGCGCAGGAGGCCGGCAGGCGCTGGGCCCACTCGCTGAAGACGGGGGAGCCCTACGAGGTGGAGTTCCGCTGCCGGCGACATGATGGCGTCTGGCGATGGATGCTCGGCCGCGCCAGCCCCCTGCGCGACGCGAAGGGCGATGTCCTCCAGTGGTTCGGCACCACCACGGACATCGAGGAGCCCAAGCGCGCCTCGGAGTCCATGCGCTTCCTGGCGGAGGCGGGGGCGCTGTTGTCCTCGTCCGCGCTGGACCTGGACGACACGCTGGCGCTGCTGGCGAAGCTGGCCGTGCCGCAGCTGGCGGACTGGTGCGCGGTGGAGCTGGTGGAGGAGGACGGCGGCACGCGTCAGGTGGCGGTGGCGCACGTGGACCCCAGCCGGGTGCGGCTGGCCGAGGAGGTGCGGGTTCGCTTCCCGCCCCGCGAGGACGACCCGAACGGCGTGCTGGCCGTCATCCGCACGGGCAGGCCGGTGTTGCTGGAGTCCGTGTCCGACGACGTGCTGACCCTGGCGGCGCGGGACGCGGAGCATCTGCGCTTCCTGGAGGCGCTGGGCCTGCGCTCGGCGATGCTCATCCCCCTGAAGGCGCGCGGCCGCATCCTGGGCGCGCTCACGCTGGTGACGGCCGAGTCCAGCCGGCGCTTCGGACGGGCGGACCTGGAGCTGGGCGAGCAGCTGGCGTCGCGCGCCGCGCTGTCGGTGGACACCGCGCGGCTGTACCGCGAATCCCAGGTGTCGCTGCGCCGCAGCCAGGAGGAGCGCCGCACCGCCCAGACGCTCTTGCGCATCGGCGAGACGCTGTCCTCGGAGCTGGACCCAGGCGTGCTCGTCCAGCGCATCACCGACGAGACGGTGGCCCTCACCGGCGCGGGCTTCGGCGCCTTCTTCGAGAACCGCGTGGACGAGCGGGGTGAGTCCTATCTGCTCTACACGCTGTCCGGCGCGCCCAGGGAGGCCTTCGCCCACCTGCCCATGCCGCGCAACACCGCCATCTTCGGCCCCACCTTCCGGGGCGAGGGCTCGCGGCGGTACGACGACGTGACGCGCCAGGCGGACTACGGCAAGAGCGCCCCGTACCACGGCATGCCCCAGGACCACCTGCCGGTGAGGAGCTACCTGGCGGTGCCGGTGAAGAGCCGCTCCGGGGAGATTCTGGGCGGGCTGTTCTTCGGACACTCGGAGCCCGGCCGCTTCCGCGAGGAGCACGCGCGGCTGGTGGAGGGCGTGGCGTCCCAGGCCGCGGTGGCGCTGGACAACGCGCGCCTGTTCCGCGACGCGCGGCGGGCCGAGGAGCGCTTCCGCTCGCTCGTCACCGCCACCGCGCAGGCCGTGTGGGTGACGCGGCCGGACGGGCTCATCGAGGAGGACAGCCCCTCCTGGCGCGAGTACACCGGCCAGTCGTACGACGAATGGAAGGGCACCGGCTGGCTGGACGCCGTGCACCCCGAGGACCGGGAGGCGTCCCACCGCGCGTGGACGGCGGCGGTGACGGACGTGAAGCCGTACGAAGTCGAGTACCGGCTGCGCCGTCCGGACGGGACGTACTCGCCCACGCTGGCGCGCGCGGTGCCGGTGCTGCACTCGGACGGCAAGCTGCGCGAGTGGATAGGCACCAACACGGACATGACGGCCCAGCGCCGCGTGGAGGAGGGCCTGCGGCGGTTGGACCGCGAGCAGGTGGCCCGCAGGCTGGAGGCGCTGCGCGCGGAGATGAGCGGCGCCCTGGCCAAGGAGGGCTCCGTCGCCGACATCCTCCAGGGCTGCGCGCAGGCGCTGGTGCGTCACCTGGACGCGGAGGTGGCGCGGCTGTGGCTGTACTCGCGCAGCTCCGCCATGTTGGAGCTGGTGGGCAACGCGGGCGTGTCCGCGCCGCCGCGCGAGAAGTGGGCGCGCGTGGCGGTGCACGGCACCAGCCTGGTGGCGGAGGTGGCCCGCACGCGCGAGCAGGTCTGGGTGGACAAGATGGAGCACGACGCCCGGGTGCTGGACCCGACGTGGATTCGCGAGACGGGGCTGCGCTCGTTCGCGGGCATCCCCCTGGTGGTGCGCGGGCAGCTGGTGGGCGTGATGGGGCTCTACAGCAAGACGGTGCTGGGCGGGGACAAGGTGGCGGCGCTGGCGGCGGTGGCGGACGCGCTCGCGCAGGGGTTGGAGCGCCGGCGCGCGGAGGACTCGCTGCGGCTGCGCGCCAAGGAGCTGGCCCGCTCCAACGAGGAGCTCCAGCAGTTCGCCTACGTGGCCTCGCACGACCTGCAGGAGCCGTTGCGCATGGTGGCCGGCTACACGCAGCTGCTCGCGCGGCGCTACCAGGGCAAGCTGGACGCGGAGGCGGACACCTTCATCCACTACGCGGTGGACGGCGTCACGCGCATGCAGCGGCTCATCCAGGACTTGCTGACGTACTCGCGCGTGGGCACGCAGGGCCGCGAGCCGCGCGCGGTGGACGCGGCTCGCGCGGTGGAGCGGGCCCGGACGAACCTGCAGGTGGCGCTGCGGGAGTCGGGCGCCACGCTCGACGTGGGCCCGTTGCCCACGGTGCTCGCGGACGAGACGCAGCTGGTGCAGCTGTTCCAGAACCTCATCGGCAACGCGCTCAAGTTCCACGGCGCCGCGCCGCCCCGGGTGGAGGTGGCCGCGGAGGTGAAGGGCCCGGAGGCGCGCTTCACGGTGCGGGACTGGGGCATCGGCATCGACGCGCAGGACTCCGAGCGCATCTTCGTCATCTTCCAGCGCCTGCACGGCAAGGAGGCGTTCGCCGGGACGGGCATCGGGCTGGCCATCTGCAAGAAAATCGTGGAGCGTCTGGGAGGCCGCATCGGCGTGGAGTCGAAGGTGGGGGAGGGAAGCACGTTCTGGTTCACCCTGCCGCTGGCGCCGTCGGTGCCCGCGCCTTCCGAGGTGTCGTCATGAGTGACATCGGCACCGAGGAGCGCCCGCTGCGGCTCCTGTTGGTGGAGGACAACCCGGGCGACGCGCTCCTCCTCCAGGAGGAGCTGCGCGAGGTGGGCACCACGCGCTTCGAGGTGCTGCATGTCGAGCGCCTGGCGGAGGCGGTGCGCCTGGTGAGCGAGGGGCCCTCGGTGGACGCGGTGCTCCTGGATTTGTCGCTGCCGGATGGGCACGGGCTGGGCAACATCCCGCCGCTGTTGCAAGCCGCGCCGTCGGTGCCGCTGGTGGTGCTCACCGGCACGGACGACGAGCGGCTGGCGGTGCGCGCGGTGCACGAGGGCGCGCAGGACTACCTGGTGAAGGGCCAGGTGTCGGGGCCGCTGCTGGTGCGCGCGCTCAGGTACGCCATCGAGCGCAAGCGGGTGGAGGAGGGCCTCAAGCGCGAGGAGGCCGCGCGGCGCACGGCGGCGTTCCGCGAGCAGTTCCTCGGCATCCTCGGCCATGACCTGCGAAACCCCCTGCAAGCCATCGCCGGCAACGCGTCGCTGCTGTTGCGCCACGGGGGCTTGAGTGAGCCGCAGCGCAAGGCCATCAACCGCATCTCCATCTCCGCGGACCGCATGGCGCGGATGATCAACGACCTGCTCGACTTCACGCGCACGCGGCTGGGCGCGGGGTACGTGCTGGAGCGGGCGCGGATGAACCTGCACGAGGTGCTGCGGCAGGTGGTGGAGGAGCTGGAGGTGGCGCACCCGCGCCGCCAGTTCGAGCTGTCGCTGGCGGGCAACGGCTGGGGGGACTGGGACGCGGACCGCATCGCCCAGGCGGCGTCGAACCTGGTGGGCAACGCCGTGCAGTACTCCCCGGAGGACACCGTGGTGCGCGTGACGGTGGCGGACGCGGAGGGCGGCGTGCGGGTGGAGGTCCACAACTGGGGCCTGCCCATCCCCGCCGAGCGCCTGGGCTCCATCTTCGACCCCTTCGGTCGCGCGCAGGACAAGCGCAGCGCGCAGCGCAACGGCCTGGGGCTGGGGCTCTACATCACCCACGAAATCGTCCGGGCCCACGGCGGCCTGTTGGGCGTGTCGTCCACCCCCCAGGACGGGACGTCCTTCTGGCTGAGCCTGCCGCGCCAGTACGTCGCCGGGGAGTGAGGGGCCAGCACGTCAGCCCCCTGGCCGCCCGCCCGCTGACGGAAGGGGCGAGCCGGGCAGCCGGGCACGAGGCGTGGGTCGCGGCGGGAAGAAGGAGGACACACCCTTCGGGGGTGCGTTCAACCTGGCCGGCGCTCTTCGGGTGACGGCCCCCAACCTCGAGGTCCAGCGATGACCATTCTCGGCGCGGCGCTCATTGGAACGCTCCTCTTCGGTCTCATCATCCTCGCCGTCATCCTCTTCGGCGCGGCCGGCAACAAGTGGGAGAAGGACATCCGCGAGGTGACCGAGAACCAGCGGGCGCGCGGCATCGTCGGCGACGTGACGATGAACGACAGTGACGATGACCACCACCACGACGGCCCCCACGTGCACGCGCACGCCTGAGCGGGCCTACCGGGGCCGCGGGCTGTAGTAGCGACGCAGCCAGCGGCTCAGCCCGTCCAGGCCGGGGAAGAGCACCCGCTCGGTGAGGTTCGCCTGGTCCAGCTTGTCGCGCACCTCCCACTTGAGGTCCGCGGGGATGATGAGCCGGCGCACGCCCTGCTTGCGCCGCTCCAGGAAGGTGTCCAGGCGCGCCTCCGGTCCGTTCATCACCGAGAAGAGCGCGAACTGGTTGACGATGCGCGCGTCCAGCGACGGCGGCTCGAAGAAGAGCACGAACGGGTGGCGCGCCAGCCGGTCCAGGTCGGAGATGGACGGCGCCACTTCCGCCAGCATCTCCCCGGAGAAGACGTCCGCGCCCTCGCGCTCGAGCAACGTCTTGAGTGGGCGGGGCAGCAGCCGGTTCGTGGCCCGGTAGTCCACGCACCACACCACGCCGTCCTCGTGGGCCAGGTCCGGGTCCTCGGTGAGGAAGTGCAGCGCGACGTAGGGGCTGAACGTCCAGTCCAGCATGCGCGTGGGCAGGCCGTGGTGCTGCGCCAGGGCGAGCCAATCCCAGACGGAGTCCAGGGGCTCGCGGGGCGTGCCGCGCGCGTACTTGCGGAAGGCGCGCAGCAAGTCCTTCTCCTTGCGGACGAACAGGCCCCGGCGGTTGAGCGCGGTGGACAGGTCATGGTCCGCGTGGGGCATGCCGCGGAACACGTAGCTCGCGCGGTGGCGGCCCAGCGCCTCGTTCCAGGAGTCCGCGAACAGCGCCTCCTGGAGCTCCAGCCACGAGCTGACCCGGTGCTCTTGCATGGGAGAAGGCCCGCCTCCCCGCGAGGGGACACACGGCCTCCAAGATGCGGCGGGCGGGGCTGCTTGGGAAGCCGCGCCTTCAGCTGGCGCGCGAGTCGGTGGGCGCGAAGGATTGGGGCGCGGACGTGGACCGCGTCGGGTGGGTGAGCCGGTGGAGGATGCGCGACAGCTCGGTCGAATCGAAGGGCTTGCGCAACAGGCACACCGCGCCCTCGAAGCCCGGCAGCTCCAGCTCCAGTCCCGTGGTGAGCACCACCGGCAAATCGGACAGCTCCCGCTGCGCATGGAGCAGCCGGATGAGGTCTCTGCCCTCGATGTCGGGCAGGAGCCAGTCGAGCACCAGCACGTCCACGTGGGGCTCGGCGAAGAAGGCCTTGAGCGCGGAGAAGCCGCTGTCGCACGGCACGACGCGGTAGCCCTCCAGCTCCATGGCCTCGGCCACCGCCTCGCGAAGGAGGCCATCATCCTCGGCCAGGACGACGACGGGACGGTCGGTCATGCGCGCGGACTCACAGCGGCCGGAAGAAGACGTCCAACGAGCGGCGCGTGGGTCCGGCGCTCCCACCGCCTGCGAAGGACCAGAACCCCCGAGCCCCCCGGCCCTCCTCCCGCACCTGGAGGAGGGGCCGGCGCGTCGGGGCCCGGGCGGACGGCCTAGGGCCTGCCGGTGTCCGCGGGCTGGTTGAAGGCGTACTGGTCCGCGCCGGGCGCGGCGTCCTGCTGGAACAGGGGGCACCTGGAGCAGGTGAAGCTGTCCCAATCCTGGCGCACCGCCACGTCGATGCAGCCGCCGTAGAAGCGGCAGTGCACGTTGCGGTGCTCCTCGATGGAGAAGGACTCCGCGCGCATGGGCAGGCGGAACTCGGTGGGACGCGGTTGTGGACAGGACATGATGACTCTCTTGCCCCCCTCGTGGGTGCGATGAACCGACTACCGGCTGGTGCGACGCGTCATTCCCATCCGCGAGTCCGGGAGCGCGGGCACCACGAGGTGCGTCTCATAAGGGCCAGCAGCAAGGGTTGCCGACCCGCCGGGTCGTCCGTTCGAGGGGCGAGGTGCCAGGCGTGTGGGAGGGGCCTGGCGGGCGTGGAGGGGGCGGGTCGCCGACATCCGAACACTTCACCCGGTGGCGCCTTTCCCCGAAGATGCGGGCGTGTCCGCTCCCCTCCGTCCCCCCCGTCCGGCTCCCTCGTTGTCCCGCGGCGCGCTCGGCGCCTTCGCCCTGGCCGCGCTCCTGGCCCTGACGGCCTGCTCGGCCTTCTCCCGCGCGGTGAAGGAGGGCGACACCGCCAGCCAGCAGCAGAAGTGGGCGGAGGCGGAGGCCGCCTACCTGCGCGCGCTCGCCGCGGACCCGGAGGCGTCCGAGGTGACGGTGAAGCTGCGCGAGGTGCGCCGCGCCTGGAGCCAGGTGGTGCTGGAGGAGGCCCGGAGCGTCCATGACTCGGGGGATTTGGACGGCGCCATGAAGCGGCTGGTGCGCGCGCTGGAGCTGGACGCGGAGAACGTGGCGGCGCGGGAGCTGCTCAACGTGACGCTGGACGAGCGGGTGGCCGTGGCGCTCACCGCGCTCAAGGCGGACAAGCTCCAGGAGGCCCGCGCGGAGCTGGACGCGGTGCTGGCGGTGGCGCCGGATCACGCGGGCGCCAAGAAGGCCCTGGACGCCGTGCAGGTGGCGTGGGCGAAGCGCTGGTTCAACACCGGCGACGGGCTGGAGAAGGCGGGCAAGCTGGGCAACGCGCTCGTCGCCTACGTGCGCGCGGACCAGGAGCGCGTGGGCGCCACCGCGGCGCGCGAGCGGGCGGAGGCGGTGCGCCAGAGGCTGCGCGACGAGGTGGCCTTCCTCGTCGTGGCGACGCCGGTGGAGGACCGCGCGGGCGCGCCCGACGTGGCGCAGCGCCTGGCGGCGGGGAGGCTCGCGGCCATGCTGCCCACGCACCTGCCCCTGCGCGTGGTGACGGAGGCGCCGGACGGGCGCGAGGGCGTGAAGCTGGATTTGTCGCTGGAGCGCGTGCTGCCGCTCAAGGCGGTGGAGGACTCGCAGCGCTCGCACCGCTACCTCGCCGGCAAGACGTCCGTGCCCAACCCCCGCCGCACCGGCTTCGAGACGAAGCTCCTGCAGGCCGAGCGCACCCAGGAGGAGGTGGACCGCAAGCAGGCCCAGGCCCTGCGCGAGTACCTGCGCCTGCAGACGGAGCTCAACCTGCTGCGCGCGGGGACGGAGCGCTGCCGCGAGCGCGAGCGCCGCGAGTGCCTGGAGGCGCTCAAGGAGTGCGGCGAGGCCGCGCGCGAGGCGGAGAAGCCCGGCACGCTGCCCGGGGAGTGCAGCCCCGCCCGCTGCGCCTCCAGCTCCTGCGCGAAGGAGGAGCAGGCGCTGGTGGTGCTGCTGCTGGCGGTGAAGGCGAAGGAGTCCATGCTGGAGTCCGCGCTGGAGAAGTCGGAGACGCAGCGCATCGAGGTGCAGCGCCACCGCGACACCACGTTCCGCGAGCCGATTACCGTGGAGGAGCCGATGTTCTCGGACTTCGTCTACGACGTGCAGCTCCACCGGCTCACCGTGACGGCCTCGGTCACCGCGGTGATGCGGGATTTGCTCAAGTCCCAGGTGCCCGCGCCGCACACGGATGACTTCTCCGTGATGCACGAGGACCTGACCCACAAGGGCTACGACCGGTACGGCGTGCTGGCGGACCCGGTGCAGCTGCGCAACGAGCTGGAGCTGCGCGTGGAGGTGGGCGACAAGGCCGTGTCGGACCTGGCCCGCCGGGTGAAGGAGCGCTTCGACGAATACCGCGGCAAGCGCGTGGAGGACGCGCGCCGGGGCATGGTGCGCCCGGGCGCCGAGGACGTGGTGGAGACCGCCGTGCGCGCGCTGCTGCTCACCGCGGACGCGCCCCCCGCGGATGTCCTCCAGCCCCTGGCCCGCGCTCGCGGCCTCAACCGGCCCGAGACGCTGCTGGGCCTGTAAGTCGCCGTTGCCCCTGTAACCAGAGTCCGTCCGGACCCGCGACACCTTTCCACTCAGGTGTCCTGTGTCAGGACACTTTCGTTGCGGCGTTGTAACCCTTTGAAATCAAAGAACTCGTATTTCGAAATGTGACGAGTCTTTACGCTTCGGTCACGGAGGCGTGGAGTCCATGCGCTCCGTGGATACCGGGTGTTTCAGTCGTCACCTAAGGGAAATCCGCTAGTTACCTGGATGGCATGACACCTGCTCAGGGCAGGGGTCCCCGGGCTGTGGGAGTCCGGGAGCCTCGTTCCTCTGTGAAGAAGGATGTTCATGTCCCAGTCCAAGATTGTCGGTGCCCTCGCGGGCCTGGCGCTGCTGGCCGGTTGCGGCGGCGGCGAAAACACCACCCCTCCCCCCTCCGAGGAGGTCAGCCAGGGCATGTCGTGGGAGGAGTTCCTCTCGGGCGTGTACCAGGAGCCCGACACCGGCATCTACATCGCGGATGGTGACACGCCGTTCGCCACCGAGAAGCACCTGCGCGAGTTCTATGAGAACACCGTGCGCGACGGGCAGCTCATCGTCCACCGCCCGGGCGGCGTGGATGCGGCGTGGAACGCGACGCAGAAGAAGAACATCACCTACTGCGTGAGCACCACGTCGTTCGGCACCCGGTACAACACCGCGGTGGCGGCCATGAAGAGCGCGGCCGAGGCCTGGGAGGCCGTGGCCAACGTGGACTTCGTGCACGTGGTGGCGCAGGACGGCAGCTGCACCGCGAGCAACCAGAACGTCGTCTTCGACGTGCGCATCGTGAACTCGGGCGACCAGTACCTGGCTCGCGCGTTCTTCCCGAACGACACGCGCGCCAACCGCAACGTGCTCATCGACACCTCGGCCTTCGGCAGCATTCCGCCGTGGACGCTCGCGGGCATCCTGCGCCACGAGCTGGGCCACACGCTGGGCTTCCGCCACGAGCACACCCGTCCCGAGGCGAACGCCGGGAACTGCTTCGAGGACAACAGCTGGCGCCAGCTGACCCCGTACGACGCGAAGTCGGTCATGCACTACCCGCAGTGCAACGGCACGCAGACGGGTGACCTGGTCATCACCGCGCTGGACGAGCAGGGCGCCGTGGCGCTCTACGGCGCGCCGGGCGGCACGGACCCGGAGCCGCCGGGTCCTGGCACGGGCACCCCGACGACGACGACGCTCACGGGCACCGTGGCGGCGAGCACCAACAACGCCTTCGCGGGCATCTCGGTGGTTCCCGGCACGGCCTTCAACGTGACGATGACGGGCACGGGTGACCCGGACCTGTACGTGCGCTTCGGCGCGGCCCCGACCACCGCCACGTACGACTGCCGCCCGTACCTCGACGGCGCGTCCGAGTCCTGCAACCTGACGGTGCCCGCGGGCGTGACGACGGCGTTCGTCATGGTGCGTGGCTACACGGCCGCCACCTTCACGCTGACGATCAACTACACCCGTCCGGCGACGGGTGGCACGCCCGCCACGGACAGCAAGACGGGTACGGTGGCCTCGGGCAGCGTCACCAACTTCCCCGCGTACACCGTGGTGGCGGGCAGCACGTTCAAGGTCGTGATGACGGGCTCGGGTGATCCGGACCTCTACGTCAGCTTCGGCTCCGCGCCCACCACCACCTCGTACACGTGCCGTCCGTACCTGACGGGCGCCGCCGAGACGTGCGATGTGACGGTGCCGGCCGGTCAGACGAGCGCGTACGTCCAGGTCCGTGGCTACTCGTCGGGTTCGTACAGCCTGGCCATCAGCTACACCAAGCCGTAGTCCACTCGCTCCCGACACCCGGGAGTGAAACACGGGCGGTCTTCCCGAGTCGGGGAGGCCGCCCGTGGTCTTTTTTCAGTCCAGGAGTGGGCTCAGTTGCGCGCCCACCGCGCGCTGTGCATCCAGGCGGCGGCGGCGGGCTGGGGCGATGACGAGCTGCCACACCGCGCAGACGAGCCCCAGCACCAGACATCCGAGCCACAGCGTGGTCGTGCCCGCGCGCCCCAGCACCCGTCCCCCGAGCGCGGGCGCGGCGCTGGACGCCAGGCCCCAGAGCATGTGGTACGCGCCCTGGTAGCTGCCGCGCAGCCTCACGGGCGCCAGGTCCGCGACGACGGAGGGCGCGACGGGTGCCTGGGCCATCTCCCCGAGCGTCCAGATGGCCACGGCCAGGGCCGCGAGCGCCACGTTGCCCGTCAATGCGTGCAGGCCGAAGCCCAGGCCCGTGAGCGCCGCCGCCAACGCCAGCGAGTGCGCGCGGCGAAGGTGCTTGAGCGCCCGGTGGGACAGGGGCTGGAGCGCGACGATGAGCAGGCCGTTGACGGACAGCACCGCGCCGAACTGCGCCTCGGTCAGCCCGCGCGCGCTCAAGTCCAGCGGGAGCGACACCTGGCTCTGATGGAAGATGATGGCCACGCCGAGGATGGGCAGCGCGAAGGCGACGAAGGTGGGGTCCAGGAAGGGCGTCAGGAGCGAGCGCAGGGCGCCGGGGGCCTGGGCGTCCTCCGACGCGGTGCGGGCGGGGCGCGTCTCCGGCAGGAGGAACCAGATGCAGCACCCATACGTGAACGTGGTGATGGCGTCGGCGACGAACAGCGTCACGTAGCCGAAGCGGACCATCAGCCCCGCCAGCGGCAGCGCCACGGCGAAGCCCACGTTGATGACCCAGTAGAGCAGGCCGAAGGCGCGCTGCCGGTCCTCGGGCGTGACGACGTCCGCCACCGCCGCGGACACAGCGGGACGGTAGAGCTCGCCCATGATGCCCAGGCAGAAGGCGGCCAGGGCGATGGACGAGGGCTCACGCGCGAAGCCGAGGAAGAGCATGCCCACCGAGCCGAGCCACAGTCCGCCCGCCAGCGTCAGGCGCCGGCCCACGCGGTCCGCGAGCATGCCGCCCAGGGGGCTGGCGATGACCGCGCCCACGCCGTAGAGCGACACGGTGAGGCCCGCCTGCTCCACGCTGAAGCCGCGCTCGCGCGTGAGGTACAGCGCGAGGAAGGGCACCACGAAGCTGCCCAGTCGATTGACCAGGGTGCCCACCCACAGCACCCAGTAGGTGCGCGGCAGGCCGCCGGCCATCTCATGTACGGCCCTGCCCAGCGCGCTCGTCGTCCATCGCGAACTCATGTGCGCACGCAGCATGTGTCAGCGCGAACGCCCATGCACGGGCCGCCGCGGGAGCCCGTGGAACGTGGTGCTGCTTGGTGCTCAGAGGAGTTCAAGTGGGGCGGATGGGGGAGGTCGGGCATGGGAGCGACGGCGGTGGGGGTGCGTGCTTCGCGCTGCGCCAGAGGCTCCGGGGACGGCCGCTCGATGAGGCCCTGACGGAGGCTGGGACGAACCGAGTTCGCGGCGCTGGGCTCTCGAGTGAGGGCTGGGCGAGGGCCTCGCGGGCACTGGCGCGGTTGCCCCGCCGGGGCCCGCGAGTGAGCGCGGTGGCGAGGGCCTCGCGGGCACTGGCGCGGTTTGCTCGCCGGAGCCTGCGAGTGAGCGCTGTGGAGAGGGCCTTGTTGTGGCGGTGGGGCGGTTTGCTTGCCGGGGCTTGCGAGTGAGCGCTGTGGCGAGGGCCTTGTTGTGGCGGTGGAGTGGTTTGCTCGCCGGGGCTTGCGAGTGAGCGCTGTGGCGAGGGCCTTGTTGTGGCGTTGGGGCGGCTTGCTCGCGGGGGCTTGCGAGTGAGCGCGGTGGAGAGGGCCTTGTTGTGGCGGTGGGGCGTTTTGCTCGCCGGGGCTTGCGAGTGAGCGCGGTGGCGAGGGCCTTGTTGTGGCTGTGGAGAGGGCCTTGTTGTGGCGGTGGGGCGTTTTGCTCGCCGGGGCTTGCGAGTGAGCGCGGTGGCGAGGGCCTTGTTGTGGCGGTGGGGCGGTTTGCTCGCCGGGGCTTGCGAGTGAGCGCGGTTGCGAGGGCCTTGTTGTGGCGTTGGGGCGGTTTGCTCGCCGGGGCGCTGGCGTGGGACCACTCCTTGGCGCTATCAGCGCGGGACGTCGTCGTCCTCGAGGCAGGTGTGGGACGGCGCGGCGAAGCAGGAGGGCGTGGGCGTCATGAGTCAGGTCATCGGGTTGTTGGGCACGTGTCTGGTCTTGGGCGTGCTGGCCCGCAGGAGCGGGAAGTTCCCGGAGGGCTCCGCGGGGCCGTTCAACACCTTCGTGCTGTACGTGGCGCTGCCCGCGCTGGTGCTGCGCGTGATGCACCGGCTGGAGTTCGTACCGTCGCTGCTGGTGGCCGCGGTGGTGCCCTGGCTGTACTACCTGGCCGCGGGGCCGTTCTTCCGGTGGCTGGGGCCCAGGCTGGGGTTGTCCAAGGAGTCCGTGGCCGCGCTGGTGCTGACGGGCGGCCTGGGCAACACCGCCTTCGTGGGCCTGCCGATGGCGGAGGCGCTGCTGGGCTCCGAAGGGCTGGCGGTGGCGGTGGTGGTGGATCAGCTCGGCTCGTTCCTGGTGCTGTCCACGCTCGCGACGCTGGCGGCGGCGAGGGCGAGCGCGGAGGTGGCGCTGCCCCTGGGCGCGCTGGCGAAGAAGGTGGCGACCTTTCCGCCGTTCGTGGCGCTGGTGCTGGCGCTGCTCCTGCGGCCCGTGGGCTACCCCGTCTGGGTGGACTCCGTGCTGGAGCGGCTGGGCGCGCTGCTCACACCGCTGGCGCTGTTCTCGGTGGGCCTGCAGCTGCGACTGTCGGGCGTGAGGGCGCGGCTGCCGGCGCTGGCCTTGGGTTTGTCCTACAAGCTGGTGCTGGTGCCGGGCGTGGTGATGCTCGGCCTGTGGGCCCTGCCCGGACTGTCGCCCATGGTGGTGCAGGCGACCGTGCTCCAGGCGGCGATGGCGCCCATGGTGAGCGCGGCGATTCTGGCCGCCGAGCACCGCCTGGACCCGGAGCTGGCGGTGTTGATGGTGGGCGTGGGCATCCCCCTGTCCTTCGCCACCGCGCCGCTGATGTTGTGGCTGGTGCGCTGAGTCCTTCGCCGGGCTCGGGGGAGCGGGCGTCCGGCCTGCTCGCCTGCTCTGCGGGCGGGTGTTTGGACGGCTCACTGACATGTAGCCGGGGCTCCCCTATCTTCCGTCATGGCCGAGCAACCACCGAAGGCTTCCGGGGCACCCGGAGGAGACCCGAGGCGGATGGAAGTGCGGCGCTCCGTGGCGGAGCTGGGCGCGCGCACCTACGCCATCCAACTTCTCACCGACGCAGGCATCCCGTTCCTCGTGGGTGGGGCCTACGCCTTCGCCCACTACACGGGCCTCTACCGCGACACGAAGGACCTGGACCTCTTCCTGCATCGCAAGGACGGCGACCGCGCGGTGGAGCTGCTCGCGCGCCACGAGTGGCGCACCGAGAGCGAGGTCCACGGCTGGCTGCACAAGGCCTTCTGGGAGGACTTCCTCGTCGACCTCATCTACGGCTCCGGCAACGGCTTCACCGCCGTGGATGACGCGTGGTTCGAGCACGCCGTGCCGGCCCAGGTGCTGGGCTGTCCGTGCCGTGTCCCGCCCGCGGAGGAGATCTTCTGGAGCAAGGCCTTCGTCCTCGAGCGCGAGCGCTACGACGGCCACGAGCTCACCCACCTGTTGTTGAAGGTGGGGCCCACGTTCGACTGGCAGCGCCTGCTGCGCCGCTTCGACCGGTACTGGGAGGTGCTGCTCTCGCACCTGCTCTTCTTCCGCTTCGCCTATCCGTCCGACCGCGCCACGGTGCCGGAGTGGTTGATGCGCGAGCTGCTCGCGCGCGCGAGCGGCTCCGTGGACGCGGGCAACTGGCAGGAGCGCATCTGCCGGGGGCGCATCCTGTCCAAGGTCAGCTACCAGGTGGACGTGGACGAGTGGGGCTTCCAGGACGGGCACACCTGGGACAAGGAGGAGCGCCAGCGCGAGGCGGACTCCGTCGCGAGCGGCGAGGCGCCGGGCCTGCACGGGCCCCACTGAGCGCCCGGACTCGAGGGGCTCCACGTCCCACCGTGCGAGCCCCCGAGTCATGGGCCCATGTGCCTTCCGGGCTCACGGCCCTACCTTGCTTCCAGTGTCCCTTCGCGAACAAGGCAGGTGTCCCGTGTCCCGTCCCCCATCAGGACCTCGACGCGCGCTCGGCCGCTTCGGCGCGGTGCTGTTGTCCTTCGGTGTCGTCGCGCCCGCGAGCGCGCAGCTCGCCACGTCCCAGCGCACGGGGCCCATCCGCTTGCAGGTGGGCGACCAATCCCTCGCCGTCTCCCTGGGGAAGGACCGCCTGAGCGGCGGCGGCTTCGACCTGCGCCGCACGGGGGCGTCCTTCCAGGGGACGCTGCGTGGAGGCGACGTGGAGCTCGGTTGGCGACGAGGCCCCATCGTGGGACGCGTGGGGGTGGAGGACACGCGGCTGGAGTTGTCGCGCTTCTCCTCGGAGCAGGGCATGCGCGTGGACGGCGAGCTGTCGAACTGGTCCACCTCGCTCGTCTTCTCGCCCGTGGGCATCTCCGGGGACGTGGGCGGGTGCAGCTACTCGCTGACGGTGGCGGGAGGGCGCTACACCGGCTGGCGCACCTGTCAGCCGGACCTGGAGGGTGAGCCGACCGCCGTCACGTTGAGCCTGCCGGAGACGGTGCTCGCGCTCGACACCCCGGAGCAGGCCGCGCTCCTGTCGCTGCTGCTCTCCGCCAAGGGCCTGCCACCCGCGCCACCGCGCGAGGCGCCCGCGAACACCGGGCGCACGCTGGAGGGGCCCGGCTTGAGCGACACCCCCCGACGCTGACGCCAGCGCGGTGTGTGCTGTTGGCGCGGAAGGTCCCCCGCAAGTCCTTGCGTGGGAGGCGCATGGTTCAATTCCTTGCTCGCGCGCACGTCGGTGCGTGAGGGCCCTTTGGGGGGCCCATCCTTCGCGAGAGAGGGAGTCACATCATGCGGCTGTCGTCGGCTGTGTTGTCTGCCCTGGTCGTGTCCTGTTTGTGGGCGTGTGGTGGCACGGACGCCGTCGAGCCGGAGCCGCCGGAGGCGGAGGTGTCGGCCTCGGTCATCTGCGTGGCGACGTGCGCGAATGGTAACTCGGTCTTCTGTGAGGGCCAGACGTGCACCGGGAATGACGGGGTCGGTGTCTGGTGCGATGGCGTGCCCACCACCTGCGTCATCACGCCGAGCTGCATCCCGTCGGCCGGGGCCTGCTCCTCCCACGCGGGCAAGCCGTGCGCGTCACCCGGCAGCACCAAATCGTGTTGTCTCCCGCAGAATGGGGCGGGGACTTGTACCTGTATCGCCAGCAGCGCCCAGGCCCGCTGGGTCTGTAGATAGCCTCCCGTCCGGCGGGTGACACAGCGGGCCGCTCCACGCGGAATCGTGCAATCCGGATGCAGCCGCCATGGTGAGTCACGGGGCACTCGCGAGAGTCCCCTTGGGGTTCGTGGTTCAATCCCTCTCTCCGCTCGCGCGTTGGGTATGAGCCCATCCTTCCCGCGGAAAGGGAGTCCCACCATGAAGCTGTGCTTGGGTGTGTTGTCGGCCCTCGTCGTGTCCGGTCTCTTGGCCTGCGGTGGCACCGGCGTCGTGGAGCCGGAGGAGGATTCGCTGGGGCAGATTTCGAGCGCGGTCGTCTGTTCGACGACGTGTCCGAACGGCTCGACGGTGACGTGCGAGGGCACGACGTGCAACACCTATCCAGGCGAGTCCGTGGAGTGCGACGGGCTGCACAACATCTGCGTCCCGACGTTCCCCTCCGTCTGCCTGTCGCCCAACAGCGCCTGCTCGTATCTGGCGGGACGCTCCTGCTCACCGGTGGGCGGCACGCGCTCGTGTTGCATCAACCGCCGCGTGGGCAACTGCTACTGCATGCCGACGGGCCAGTGGGCGTGTAGCGCGTCCTGAGTCAGGAGGGAGATGCGCGTCGAGCCCTCTCCCGGGCTCGACGCGGAGGAAGACTTCAGGCGGTGGCGGTCGCGCCGAAGGACAGCTCCACGCCGTTGTCCTTCACGCGCATGCGCGGCTTGGACAACCAGTGGCAGTGCGCGCAGTAGCTGTTCGCGCCGGAGGGAGTGGCGCGCACGCTCACCTCTCCGCCGCAGAGCACGCAGCCGTCGGGAAGGACGAATTCGGCGAATCGCTCGCCGAGGTTGCTCTCGATTTCGGTCATGTCTCACAAGTAACGCAGGAATCGCGCGGCACAAGCCGACCGCATCCGACCCTCCCGTATGCTGCTGGCCCCCATCCCGCAAGGAGCAGGCGGACAGGCGAGCGCACCTGCATTCCTTACGGGCTCGGACGCGAGTGACGTCCGGGCGACATCGCAACCCCTGGCTCCGACGTGGCGCGACTGGCACGTGGATTGATCTGCCACGCGCCGGGAACACGAGAGGGGGAGGGCATGGGTGGTGTGGAGCGTGTGGATGTGCGCGAGGAGAAGAAGGGGTGGGGCGTCGAGGTCGTCACCTCGGACGGCGAGGTGAGGCGCTACCGGTACGCGAGCGAGGCGCAGGCGCGCTACTTCGCGGCCATCTTCGAGCTCGGTCCCCGGGTGTGGCCGCCCGTGCGACGGGGGAAGGCCCGGAAGGCCGCCTGAGCCGGGAGCCCTCGTGCCCGGCCTCAGGGAGCCGGGCCTGGTGGCTTCTGACTACCCTTGGGGCCGGGTTTCGGAGAGGCTTGGGCCATGAGCGACGCGAGCAAGAACTTCCTCCACCGCCCGAACCGGGAGTACATCACGCAGGAGCCGGACCCCGCGGGCCGCTGGAGCACGCAGTTCCCGGACATGATTGGCTACCGCAACCAGGGTGGCGGCAAGGTGCCGGCGGACTTCGGCTGGAACACCAGCCCCAAGCAGTGGCAGGAGGAGATGACGCCGCAGACGCTGGCGGAGCGCTTCAACGAGCTGCGCGTGCTGCCGCCGAAGCCCGAGGCGCCCGCGCTGCCCGCCGACACGCAGCAGAAGTAGTCAGCTGAAGGGCAGGGCCGCCAGGCGCTCGCGGAAGCGCTCGAGCAGGCCCCAGGAGCCCGCCTCGTCCAGGCCCTCGGCGGCCTCCTGACGCGCCTTGCGCAGGAAGCCGTCGAAGGGCGTCGAGCGACCATAGAGCGCCGCGGCCGTGTCCACCGCGTCCGCCAGCACGCGCGCCGCGCCCTGGGAGCCGAGCGTCAGGTGCATCTCCGCCTGCTCCAGCTTCGCGCCGCACGACGCCCACAGCTCGCGGTCATGCACGGTGAGCCACGTGCGCGTCACCTCGTCCATCGCCTCGTCGAGGAACCCCAGGAACGGGTCGACCAGCTCCGGCAGCGCCTCCGCGGGCAGCTCGCTCCTCCCCGCGGCCTCCTGGATGCGCGCGCGCAAGGTCAGCACGTGCTGCTTCTGCGGCGTGCGCAGCGCCACCGAGGCGGGCAGGGTGATGAACGCGGACAGGCTCTCGGCCGCCTGCCGCGCCAGCGTGGGCCGTGAGGGCGCCTCCGCCTTGGCCGCGCGCTCCAGGCGCCCCTGCAGCGAGCGACGCAGGTCCGCCGCCGCCGCGCGCAGGGCCGCGCGCGCGCCCACCTGGTGCACGTAGCCGGGCACCACGTCCTCGCGCCGCACGTCCTCGAAGGCCGCGGCCGTCAGGTACACGAGGTCGCCGATGCGCACGCGGAAGTCCGCGCGGAAGGCCTGCAGCTTGGCCATCAGCGTCCACTGGTCGCTGACCACCTCCGGCCGGCGCATCTGCTGGCCCAGCTCCGACACGCGCTTGGACAGCCGCTCCGCCATGGCGTGCAGCACCGTCTCCACCTCCTGCGCCAGCCGCTCGTCGGAGCTGGCCGGGGGAGGCGCCCAGCCGCCGTCCGAGGAGGCTCGCGCGGGCGGCGGGGGGAACTCGTGGTGGATGGCGGTGACGAGCTGGTTGACGCCCACCAGCGTGTCGCCGATGGCGGGCGCCATCGTCTCCCACAGGGCCAGGTCCGCGCCGCCCTCGGGCTCCACCGTGGTGGGCTCGTACTTGGCGATGCTCAGGTGCCCCAGCCGGTCGATGGCCACCGCCGCCGCGCGGTGCACGCGCTCCAGCCGGTCCGCCAGGTGTCGGTCCGTGAGGGAATGCAGCAGCGCCTCCAGGCGGGAGGGCAGGGCATCCTGGGGAACGCGGGGCGCGCGGGGCTTGGGTGGCGACACAGGCATGGAGCGCTCGACGCTACCGCATGGGTGCCGTGTACGCGAAAAGGGACGCTGGGAACGGTTTGGGGGCGTCCCGGCGTACAGTAGGGACTCGGGGAGGATGCATGACAGAGCGGTTGCGACGCCGTCCATGGCTGACGGGGGGCCTGGTGGTGTTCCTGCTGGCGGGCCTGTGGGCCTTCACGGACTGGGACGTGTGCGTGTCCACGTGGATGCTGCGAGGCGTGAAGCTCGCGCGCTGCCCGGCGGGGACGCTGCGTCAGACGGTGAGCCTGGGTGCACAGGGACTCGGTCGGAACCTCTCCGGCGAGGTCTTCGCGTGGGTGGACGCGCACGGCGTCGACTCGCGGGGCGCGCGGATGACGGCGCGGGTGCGGCGCGGCTCGGTGGAGTTGTTCCTGGTGGACGCCGAGGGCAAGCAGACGCCGCTGACGCCCGAGAAGGACGGCCCCTGGAAGCGCGACGACGGTGAGGTGTCGCGAGCCACGGTGAAGCTGCCCGACGTGCCGGATGGTGACTACCGGCTGCGCGCCCGCCTCTCCACGCCGCTGGGCGAGGACACGGTGGAGATGCCGCTGCCGCTCTATGCGCCCGCGGTGGCGCACGTGCTGACGGACCGGCCGTTGTATGAGCCGGGCAACGAGGTGCGCTTCCGCGCTGTCGTGTTGCGCGCGAAGGACCTGGCTCCGCTGGATGGGCGGCCCGGGACGTGGTTCCTGAAGGACCCCTCGGGCGAGGTGGTGCTCGAGGAGCGCGCCCCCGCGGGGCCGTGGGGCGTGGTGGCGGGAGGCTTCCCGTTGGACCGCGGCGCGCCCACCGGACAGTGGACGGTGGAGTGGGCGAGCGGTGAGGCGGTGGCCCGCGCGCAGTTCACGGTGAAGCCGTTCACCCTGCCGCGCTTCCGCGTGGAGGCGCAGAGCTTGCGGCCCTACTGGCGCGCGGGTGACGTGCCCCAGGTGGAGGGACAGGTGGTGTACGCGTCTGGCGCGCCGGTGGCGGACGCGGAGGTGGAGCTGACGTGGGAGGTCTCGGGCGCGTGGCCGCCGCCTCCCGAGTGGAGCGCGGGCGGGTTGCCGGGCCAGGCGCGCACGGACAAGGCGGGCCGCTTCCAGGTGACGCTGCCGCGCGTGCCGGAGGACCTGCGGGGCCAGGCGCGGCTGTCGGCGAGCGTGGTGGCGAAGGACGCGGCGGGTGACCGGGTCGCGAGCGGCGTGTCGCTGCTGCTGTCGGAGGACGCGCTCGCGGTGTCCTCGGTGACGGAGCTGGAGGACGGGTTGGTGGAGGGCTTCAGCAACCGCGTGTACCTGCGCGCCACCACGCCGGACGGACGGGTGCTGCCGGGCGCGGAGCTGACGGTGACGCGCGCGTGGGATTCCCAGGACGAGGGCGTGCGGGGCGTGACGGACGAGGACGGCGTGGCGGCGTTCCAGCTGGACCCGGGCCCGCCCGTCAACGTGGTGGTGCCGCCGATGCCGGTGCGCCGCCCGCCGCCGACGCCCTCGGTGACGCTGACGGAGGTGCGCAGCCTCTTGGAGGAGGACGGCGAGGAGTCGCTCCAGGACCGCGTCGCGGTGGAGGCCTGGCTGCCCGCGTTCTTCCCGTGCGCGCGCTTCGTGCTGCCGGAGGACTCGGTGCGCGAGGTGCCGCTGGCGGCGCGCGTGGGCGCGGGGGGCGCGGTGGTGGACGTGGTGGGCGCGAGCGACGCGCTCTCCCGGTGTCTGGCCCAGGCGGTGCGCACGCGCACGCTGCCGGCGGGGCGTGAGCGGATGCTGTCGCTGAGCCTCGAGGTGCGGGACCCGGGGCTGCCGTGGCTGGAGCTGGAGGTGAATCCGGCCTTCGGCACCGCGACGGCGTTGATGGAGGCGCTCGGCGAGGCGTCCCGGGATGCGCGGGCCTGTGTGCCCTCGACGCAGTCCACGAGCAGCCTGTTCCCCCTGGCGCTGGGCTGGCGGTTGGGCGCCAAGGGCGCGCTGACGACGTCCTGGTCCTCGCGGCCCTGGGTGGAGCGCACGCTGGGGGTGTCCACGGTGGCGTGCATCCAGGAGCGCTTCTCGCGACTGAAGGCCTCCGCTTCCGGTGAGGACACGGGGCTGGAGGCCATGGGCATCGTCAACCTCGTCGTCCACCCCGCCGGAGGTGAGGGCGAGGACGACGGCGAGGGACAGGCCACCACCTTCCTGGGCTACGAGCTGAAGGTGGCCGCGACGGTGGAGGGCAAGCCGGTGGGCGACACGAAGTGGCTGCTGCGCCCGGCGAGCCTGCCGCCCTTCCGCCTGCGCGCGACGCCGGTGCTGGCGCGCGGTGGCGAGGAGGTGCGCATCGACCTGATGCGAGGCCCATCCTTCCAGGGCAAGCTGCCCGAGGAGCTGCGGCTCCAGGCTGGCAAGCAGACGCTGGTGACGAAGCTGGAGAAGGGCGCCACCTCGGCGCGCTTCCGGTTGCCGGAGGACTTCGAGGGCTGGGCGGAGGCCGAGTGGGAGGGGACGCGGGCGCGGGTGTACGTGGCGCCGCGCGCGCGGCTGTCCGTGGAGGTGTCGCCGGAGAAGCCGGCGTATGCGCCGGGCGATTTGGCGCGGCTGCTCGTGCGCACGCGGGTGGATGGGAAGGACGGCTCGGCGGCGGTGGGCCTGGTCGGCGTGGACGAGACGCTGGGGCAGCTGGTGCCGCTGCCGGGTGGGGACGCGCTGTCGAGCCTGCGTCCCTCTCCGTCGGTGTCCTCGCCCGCCTTCGGGGTGCTGGATGGCGTGGCGCTGGCGCAGGGGCGCATCCGGGGCTCCAACGCGGCCGCCGCGGCGCTGCTGCGGGTCAGCTCGGTGCCCACGCTGGTGGACACGGAGACGCGGGTGCGGGGCCTGAAGGTGAGCGAGTTCGACCCGGACGTGGAGCTGACCGAGCCCTTCTACGCGGTGCTCGCGGAGCTGCACGCGCGGGTGCGCGAGTGGGAGGAGAAGGCGCCCGAGGGGGAGACGCTGGCGCCCGAGGGCCTGGCGAAGCTGTGGGCCCAGGCGCTGTCGGCCTGCGAGGCGCGCGGCGAGAAGGTGACGGATGCGTATGGTCAGCGACTGCGGTTGTCGCGGCTGCCCCAGGCGCTGCTGGAGCTGACGGACCCGCGCGCGGTGGTGTCGCGCGGGACGCGGCTGCCGGAGGACGTGGAGAACTGGAACGCGTGGGTTGCCCGGGAGGCGCCATGAAGCGCACGGTCATCGTCGGAGTGGTGGGCTTCATCGCGGGCGTGGTGGCGGTGTTCTTGGTGCTCTTCGCCGCGCAGCCGCTGATGCGCTCGTCGGCGGACGCGCTGGCCGGCTCGTTCAACGAGGTCCGGCTGGTGGACAGGGACGAGTCCATTCATGCGTTGAAGGCCCAGGCCGCGGCGCCGATGGAGGCAGTGGCAGAGCCGATGATGGAGGAGGCGGAGGGCGGCGGTGGACCGGGCGCCGTGGCCATCGGCGGCATGGATGATGGCTTCTTCGGCAAGAAGAAGGGCGCTTCGCGAGGCGGCCCGACGAAGGACGAGGCCAAGCCCCAGGACGAGGGTGCGCCGAGCCGCGCCTGGTTCCCCGAGACGTTCCTCTTCGAGCCGCTGGTGGTGACGGACGACTCGGGCGCCGCGACGCTCCCGGTGCGCGTGCCGGACCGGCTCACCCGCTGGCGGGTGCTGGCGCTGGCGCACTCTCGCTCGGGCGCGCAGGCGGGTGCTGTCACGAGCTTCGCGGGCACGCTGCCCACGTACGTGGACCCGGTGGTGCCGGCCTTCCTGCGCGCGGGAGACACCGCGCGGGTGCCGGTGCAGGTGGTGAACACCACGGAGTCCGCCGTGGAGGCGCCGCTGAAGGTGGCCGTGACGGGCGCGGTGGTGGAGGGCGGCCTTCGCACCGTGCGCGTGCCGGCCCGGGGCAGCGTGGTGGAGTACGTGACGGTGCGCGTCGCGGGCCCCGGGCCCGTCGCGGTGCGCGCGGCGCTGGGGGACGCGGACAGCGTGGAGCGTCCGCTGGATGTCTGGCCCACGGGACGTCCGGTGGTGCAGACGCGCAGCGGCACGCTGGCCACGCCGCGCACGCTGTCGCTCACGGGCCCCGCGGACGCGCAGGAGGGCAGTGAGCGCGTGCGGCTGCAGGTGTACCCGGGTGGGCTCGGCGTGCTGCGCTCGGAGCTGTCGTCGGCGGGCGGGCGCGCGAGCGTGGAGGACGTGGCGCACGCGCTGCTGCTGGCGGGCAAGGCGCCCGAGCTGCTCACGGCGCTGGGCGAGCCCGACGCGGCGAAGGCGGTGCGCTCCGCGCTCTCGCCGAGCCATGGCCGGGTGGCGATGCCTCCGGAGTCCTCGGGCGGGCTGGTGGACGCGGAGTCGATTCGCGTCCTGGTGGCGCAGGCCACGCAGCGCGCGCTGCGGATGTCGCGCACGCCGGACGTGGTGGCGGGGACGCTGCTGGTGGAGGGCGCGCTCGCGCATCCGGACAACCCGGTGCTGGCGCGGCTGGGCGAGCGGCTCGCGGGCTGGGTGGCGCAGGCGCAGCGGCCGGATGGTACGTGCCAGGGCGGTGATGGCTGGACGCTCCAGCGGCTGCTGGTGGCCACGGCGGACTGCGCGCGCGCGGTGGTGGCGGCGTCGGGGAGCCCCGCGGGAGCCCGGCGCGCCTCGCGCTTCACGGCGCTGGCGGAGGGCGCGCTGGAGCGCAACCGCGCGCACGTGAAGGACGGCTATACTGCGGCGGCGCTGCTCTCGAGTGGCGTCGTGAAGGGCTCGCTGCGGGAGGCGCTGCGGGCGCAGGTGCGCGACGCGCTGAAGAAGCGCGAGGACGGCTCCGTGTACCTGCCGGTGGAGTCCGGCGTGGTGGCGGCCAACGGCGAGTCCCCCACCGAGGCCGAGGCCACCGCGCTGGCGGTGCTGGGCCTGGAGGGTGACCCCCAGGCGCCCCTGGCGGACCTGGGCGCGTCGCTCCTGTCCGGCTACGCGCCGTCCACCGGCTGGGGCAACGGCCGCGCGAACCGGCTGGCGCTGAGGGCCGTGGTGTCGCTCTTCAAGGAGCCCCTGCCCGCGCGGGTGCGGGTGGTGCTGGAGCGCGACGGCCAGGCCGTGACGGAGGGCACCTACGACGCGAAGGCGCTGCGCGAGGTGCTGGTGATGGAGGCCCCGGCGACGGGCTCGGCCGGCGCGCATGCGTGGACGGTGCGCGCGGAGCCGGCGGTGCCGGGACTGGGCTTCGCGCTGGCGCTGTCCGCCGCGGTGCCGTGGGCGAAGGAGGACTCGCGAGGACTGGAGCTGGCGGTGGCCTCGCCCCGTGAGGCGAAGGTGGGCCAGCCGGTGGAGGTGACGTTGCAGGCGACCACGCCCTCGGGCCTCGCGCTGGAGCTGCGGCACGGGTTGCCGGCGGGCGCGCAGGTGGACGCGGCGAGCCTGGATGCCCTGGTGGCCTCTGGCAGCGTGTCCTCCTGGACGTCGGAGGACGGCGCGGTGACGTTGAAGCTGCCGCCGCGCGGTCCGGGGACGCCCTTCCAGGCGCGCTTGCGCGTCATCCCCACGCTGGCGGGCACGCTCCAGACGGGCGCGTCGTCGCTGCGCGTGGTGGCGCGGCCGGACCTGGTCTCCTACGTCCCCCCCGCCACCTGGGCGGTGCGCTGAGCGCGGTGTCCGCGTCGACTCCCGGCCCCGGGCCTCAGGGGCTGGGGCCATGGGGTGGGGGGGCCTGCCAGGAGGTGGGGCCCTGCACGTCAGGGCATGCGGGCCGCTTCCACTGGGAATCCCGTCGCGCCGTGCGGAGAATACAGGAGCGTCACGGCGGCGGCGGCGGGCCGGGGCAGGCCTCGTCAGCGGTTCTTCACGGGTGGCACCATGGAGCTCGACGGCGCGGAGAGAGACGAGTTGCTGCTGGCGCTGCTGGGGGCCTTCCCCTCGGTGGAGGAGCTGCGTCGGGTGGTGGCCAATGTCTGCCACCGCGACTTGGAGTTGCTCGTGCCCAAGGGGGGCCCGAGGGAGCGGGCGTCGGGGCTCATCCTCCGCGCGGAGTCGGAGGGGTGGACGCGGGAGCTGGTGACGGGCATGCACGGCGCCCAGCCGCGCCACCCGCGCTTGAATCGCTTCATGCAAGGCTACCTCGCGTCGGTGCAGCGCAGCGTCCCGCGCCGCAGCCTGGAGCGCATCGTCGGCCCGGTGTGGGAGCAGGGCGCGGCCGACGGGTGGCGCAAGCGCCTGTCCGCCATCGAGCGGCGCGTGTGTCGGGTGGAGCCCGTGGTGGGGGCCTCGCTGGGCACGGGCTTCCTGGTGTCGCGCGACGTGGTGCTCACCAACTTCCATGTCATCGAGAACCGGCTCCTGGAGTCGTTGCGCGTGCGCT
Organism: Myxococcus guangdongensis; assembly: GCF_024198255.1. Taxonomy (NCBI): domain Bacteria; kingdom Pseudomonadati; phylum Myxococcota; class Myxococcia; order Myxococcales; family Myxococcaceae; genus Myxococcus; species Myxococcus guangdongensis. The sequence continues at coordinate 964,076 of NZ_JAJVKW010000002.1, read as the reverse complement.
TCGACCACAAGGTGCTGCCGGACCGGACGCTCTTGCAGCCGGGCAAGCAGTACGCGGTGAAGCGCTGCATCGCGCGCAGCCCGTACAGCCCCGCGGACCTGATGCACCCGCGTCCGAGGGAGGCGACGGTGGGCGAGCTCGACTACGCCTTCCTCCAGGTGGAGGGCGCGCCCGGTGACGAGCGGGTGGAGGACGCGCCGAGGGGCTGGTTGGAGTTGCCCGAGGAGCGCACGCCCCTCATCCCCGGCCAGCTGGCGCTCATCGTCCAGCACCCGGAGGGGCAGCCGATGAGCGTGGCGCTCGACGAGTTCCTGGGCGTCAACGCCTCGCGCACGCGGGTGTCCTATCGGACGTCCACGAGCCCGGGCTCCTCGGGGGCGCCCTGCTTCACGCAGGACCTGCGGCTCGTCGCGCTGCATCACAGCGGCGGGCCGCGCATGCCGTCCGCGACCGGTCACAACGAGGGCATCCCCACGGACACCATCCGCCATGGGCTGTCCCCGGAGGTGAAGGCGCTGCTCGGCTGGACGTGAGGGCGGGCGCGAACTGGAGGCGGGGGGCGCGCCTGTTATCGTCGGTGGATGTTCGTCCTCGATGCCCGCTTCCTCCGTGGTCGGGGCTCCTGCTTCCTGGCCCTGCTCGTGTGGCTCGTCACGCCGTGGCATGGCGCGAGCGCCCAGTCGCGGCTCCGCGTGGCGGGCGCCACGGCCAGCAACGAGGTGAAGCTGCGCACGACGTCGGAGGACTTCCGCGCGGTGCTGCGCGTGGACCTGTTGTCGCCTCCCTCCGTGGACGCGGGCGTGGAGGACGGGTTGCCCGGCGGCGTGACGGTGCTGGTGGATCCGCTCCAGGCGAGCGACGGCTCCCAGGTGGCGCTGACGGCGGTGGTGCGCGAGACGGCCTCGGCTGACGCGGGCGTGGCGCCGTTGTCCCCGCGCTCGCCGCTGCACGTGGAGGTGTCCGGGAGGCTGCCGGCGGCGGGGGATTACACGGGGCAGGTGGTGCTGGTGCACGCGGGTGGGCGGGAGACGACGTCGCTCCTCGTCACGCGGGTGCAGGCGGTGCCCGCGGTGCAGTTCGTGGCGACGTCGCCCGCGGTGGCCGCGCCGGGGTGGGGCTTCGGCGTGGTGGACGCGACGGTGCGCCTGCCGTTCAAGGAGACGGCGGGGGTGACGGGCGAGGTGTCGGTGCCGAGGCTGCTCCAGCTCGCGCACAAGGCGCCGGACCTGGGGGCCACGCTGGTGCAGCCGCGCTTCGGTGGCGCGGACTTCTGGTTGGAGGGTGGGGGGAAGGATGGGAGGGATTTGGACCTGGCCACGGTGGAGGGCGTCACGGTGGCGGCGAATGGCAGTGGCACGCTGTTGATGCGGTTGAAGGGGCTGGATGGGCCGGGCGAGTACACGGGCACGGTGCGCATGGCGGTGCCGCAGGGCGTGGCGGTGGAGCAGCCCTTCACGGTGTGGGTGAGGACGCCGTGGTTGTGGGGGGCGCTGCTCATCGCGGCGGGCGCGGTGTCGTCGTATGGCGTGCGGTTGTACACGCAGAGCATCCGGCCGAGGGCGCAGCAGCTCCAGCGGGCGCGGGTGCTGCGGCGGCGGATGAGCGTGTTGTTGGAGGGGCAGGAGGAGGACGCGCGCAAGGTGGGCTTGGAGGTGCGTGGGCGCATCGACGCGCTCATCTCGCGCATCCGCTCGCCGGTGAGGGGTGGCCGGGTGGCGGACGGGGAGCTCTCGCGGGTGGAGTCCGAGCTGCGGCTGTACGAGGCGTGGCGGGGCTGTTCGCGCGAGCTGCGGGCGCTTCCGGCGGAGATGCGCCCCGAGTCGGCGAGCGCGGCGCTGGAGGAGGCGGAGACGTCGCTGCGGATGGGCACGGTGCCGGCGGAGCGACTGGAGGAGCAGCTCAAGGTGCTGCGCGGGCAGAACGTGCAGGAGCTGGCGCGGGCGGGGTTGAAGGCGAAGCTGGAGGAGTTGGAGGCGCAGGCGCGAGCACTGGCGCAGAAGTTGGGGGAGGACAGCCTGGGGTTCCGGCTCACGTACGAGTTGTTGCCGTTGCTGCAGGACGTGAGGGCGCGGTTGGGGCAGGGGGACGTGGCGACGGCGCGGCAGCAGTTCGAGATGGCGCGTCGCTCGTACTTCGATGTCCTGTGCGCGGAGTTGTCACAGGCGGTGGCGTCGCCGCGCAATCCCCGGGGCTTCTCGCTGGAGGAGTGGCGGGAGCTGACGTCGGATGTGAAGGAGCGGTTGAAGCAGGCGCGGGCGCGCGCGGACGTGAACGTGGATGAGGGCTTCCGGCTGTACCAGGGGGCGTACGCGCACTACGTGCGGCGGTTGTTGTTGGAGCTTCGTGGCGCGGTGGAGGAGGCGCGCAGCACGGCGACGGAGGGGCAGAAGGCGGACCTGGACGCGGCGGAGGCGAAGCTGCGCGAGGCGATGCTGGCGCTGGCGGCGGAGTCGCCGCACGAGGCCTCGGCGAGGTATCGCGAGGCGAGGGATGCGCTCCATCGCGCGCAGACGGGACAGGTGCGTCTACGGATTGCCGGGTTGCGCGCGGAGGTGTCGCGCAAGCGGGGGGAGGCGGAGGGCGAGGGGCAGTTGCACGAGCTGGGTCACATCCAGGCGTTGCTGAACGAGGCGGAGCTGGCGCTGACGCCGGAGACGTTGCAGGACGCGGAGTACAAGGCGGACAAGGCGCAGCTGGCGTTGGAGGGGTATCCGAGCTCCCAGGGGGTCGGCATGGGACGACCGGGGATTCCGATGCCGTTCGTGGAGCGGGGCTCGTCGCCGTCATTGCCCGAGGTGCCCTCGGCGAGTGCGCCCACGGGAGGCAGCCTGCCCGCGTTGCCGGAGGCGCCCGTGGGGGCGGAGGACGCGGGCGGGGCGCTGGGGGAGTTGGAGGGGATGCCGTTGCCGTCGGCGCGCCACCTGTGGCTGGTGGAGCTGGCGATGTTGGTGTTGCTGACGGGCGTGGCGGTGGTGCTGGGGCTTCAGTTGCTCAATGTCTTCTCACCGACGTGGGGAGGCTTTGGCGCGGGGATGACGGCGTTCCTGTGGGGCTTCGGCTTGCATCAAGTGGGCAACGCCAGCTTCGAGGGACTCGCGGGCCTGTTGACCCGAGTGGACCGCCGAGGCGGCGCGAGCGCGGGCGGGGAGTCCTGACAGACGGGGTCAGACTTCTTCGAACTCAGCGCCGGTGACCTTGGCTCGCTCCAGGGCGGTCTTGATGTCCTCGGAGACGATGAGCGCGACGGGCCAGCCCCAGGTGCGGAACACCTTGGCGTCACCGACCCGTGTCGGGTCGAGCTTCATGCCGAAGACGCTGCGGTACTGGCCGAGCATGTCGGGCCGGTCATCCTCCGGCTTCCAATAGAGGACGTCCTCCGTCGCCGCGTCGTCGATGCAGCGGACAAGCCGCGTGGCGACGAGAATGACGTACTCGTCGGCACAGCCCGCGATGTCCACGGGGAGCAGTTGAACGTCCCCAGGTGCAAGCTCCGCGAAGAGGGTTGCTACTCTGACATGAATGACGGGAGTCATGCTGACGCCCGCCAGGCTGAAGTCACGTCGTTTCCCAGCTTCCTGCAGGGGGATCGTCAGTCGGCCATGCGTCTTGGTGGGCCGCCCCGATGTAAACTCCCAGAGGTCATCCGGTTCCTGTCCCCGTTCGTCTAGCGGAGTCCCGAGGTACCAATTGCCAGCCTGAACATGCTCAGCGAGCCTGAAGTAACGAGAGCGCTTCGGCATGGTGGACGACCTGACGACCTCATTTTCGTTGAGTCAGAAGCCTGTGGAGATACGAACCTGGGGTCTGGGCGTCCTTGCCGAGAAGCGTCAGTTCGCTTGCGAGTCGCTTCCGGCAATCTACCATCCTCCGGCAGTTCCCCAATGCCCTCGCCAGTCGCTCCATCACGAACCGATGATATCGCTCGGGATGAGGCCCCTTGTGGCCAACGACCTCGACGATGTTCTCGGGGTCCTTGAGCTTCATCCCGGCCCGTTGGAAGAGCTCACGGAACCGCGGTGTCCACGGACCACCGCGCGCGGTGGAGACGTCGTTCTTGTTCGTGGCGATGTGGTGACGCTCGCTCCTGCCTCGCATCCCCTGGCTCGCCATGGCGACGGCGTTGGGCGCGAGCGCGATGGTGAAGCCCTCAGAGGTCAGGGCAACGGACCGCACACCACTGACGGCGGCGTACTGGAAGCCCGCCTGGGTCTCCACGGCGAGTGCCGCTGGCGCGGAGGCAGGTAGCCGCGTCGAACTGGCGGCGAGCCCGGCGGTGTTTCCGATGGCGACCGTCGCCAGCATCACGAAGACGCGCGCCGCGTTCTCCCCGAGCACCTCGCCGTAGGCTTGTCCCGCAGCGTCGATTTGCTCGAAGCGGGTGGCCTGGTCCACCTCCCGCACCAGCATCAGCCAGCCATCCAGCAGCCGCCACACCGTGTCCACGCCGAGGTAGGCAATGGCGAGAGCGGTCAACGTCGCCGCAACACCTTTCGAGATCGGCTCGGGGAGAGACCAGAGCAGGAGGTACATCGTGACCGAGGCCGTCAAGGTCGCCATGACGGCGCCCGGGTCCGTCATGTCCTCCAGTGCCTCAGCGGTCTCATCCCAAACGGAGTCCATGGCGATGGCCAAGGCCCAGACGTATTTGCCATCACTGGCCAGTAGCGGGCCCTCGTCCAGGAGATGCAGGCAGTCTCCGGGCCGGTCCTTGACTTCGCACCAGTGGCCATAGGAGCGCGTCAGTGCATCATCCGCGTAGGACTCCAGCAGGCGGGGTCCATCTACGTCATCCCGCTGGGGGATGAGTCGCGCTGGGCGCTGCTCGAACCGATAGACTCCGCTGCGCGACGGCACGCCAAAGAGTTCTCGTGCCTCCTGCAACGGATGGCGGAAACGGCGCACGTCGCGGGCCAGTTCGGTGAGCGCCTCTTCATATTCGTCATCCTCGACTTCGGCTGCGGACAGTTCCGCGCCAGGTGCTTCGTGCGGAGTGACGACGAAGGAATCGAGCTCCGTGTCCAGCCGGACGACCCGGCTTGTCGTACATCCTGTGACCATCATCAGGAGGAGCAACGAAGCCATCTGGTGCGCGGCCATGAAGTCTCCCCAGCGAGAGTCCTGCGGCCTGCGATGAGTATCGTGAAGGGCTGACAACGTTCAGACGCCCCCCAACTGTTGAGGTTCCGCGAACGCAGGCCCCGGACATCGATGTCTCTACCCCTCGGGTGGTATGGCCGGTCATGGGGCTCCACTCGATGCTGGTGTGAATCATTGCTGGAAGGGGGCCCTGTATGACCGGGTGGTGTCTGCTGCTCCTGGCTGTTGCGTTCGCGGAGTTCATTGCGATCTCCGTCCTTGTCGGGCTGAAGAAGGATGCGGAGGCAACGCTTCGTTCGGTGAAGGATGAGAGCGAGCGGCAGCTCTCCACCCTGCGTGAGCGCAATCGCGTGCTCGAGAAGTACCAGGGAATCATCGACGTGGAAGCCCACGTGGTGACGATACGCGCCGAGGCCCAGAAGAAAGCGGACGCGGTCCTGGCGAGCGCTTCGGAGGATTCAGTGTCCCTGCTGAGCCGGGCCGACGCTGACGCCGCTGCGATTCGCAAGCGCGCCGACGCAGTCCTCGCGGATGCGAGCGGTGAGGCCAGTCGGCTCATCGAATCGGCGAGCAAGCGCGCACAGGAGATCGCCGGAGAGGCCTTCACGGCCATCCAGAAAGCAAAGCAACTGGAACAGACCGCCACGGCGATGCGCAACGTCATCGAGGGATACGGAGATCGCTACCTCGTTCCCTCTTACGGCGTGCTCGATGAGTTGGGAGAGCAGTTCGGCTTCACCGACGCCGGTGCCAGGCTCAAGACCGCCCGAGAGAAGATGCGCTCGATGATTCGCACCGGCAAGGCGGCCACCTGCAACTACGCGGAGGCCCATCGCCGCGCCACCGCCATCGAGTTTGTCCTCGACGCCTTCAACGGCAAGGTGGACTCCATCCTCGCGGACGTCCGCCACGACAACCACGGCACGCTCTCACAGAAGGTCCGCGATGCCTTCAGTGTCGTGAACCACAACGGGCAGGCCTTCCGTGAGGCGCGAATCCAGCAGGACTACCTGAACGTGCGCCTCGATGAACTCAAGTGGGCCGTGGTGGTCAACGAGCTGAAGTTGAAGGAACGCGAGGAGCAGCGGCTCATCAAGGAGCGCATCCGCGAGGAGGAGAAGGCCCAGCGGGAGTTCGAGCGCGCACTGCGTGAGGCCGAGAAGGAAGAAGACGTCCTCCGCAAGGCGATGGAGAAGGCCCGAGGCGAGTTCGAGAAGGCAGGGGACGCGCAGAAGGCCAAGTATGAAGAGAAGCTCGCCGAACTCGCCCTGAAGCTCCAGGAGGCGGAGGAGAAGAACAAGCGAGCCCTCTCCATGGCCCAGCAGACGAAGACGGGCCACGTCTACGTCATCTCCAACATCGGCTCCTTCGGCGAAGATGTCTTCAAGGTCGGACTCACCCGTCGGCTGGAGCCGCTTGACCGCATCCGGGAGCTGGGGGACGCGAGCGTGCCCTTCGAGTTCGACGTGCACGCCCTCATCCACAGCGAGGACGCGCCGTCCCTCGAACGCGAGCTGCACAAGCGCTTCGTCCGAGCCCAGGTCAACAAGGTCAACCCCCGGAAGGAGTTCTTCCGCGTCGCGCTCAGCGACATCCGACAGGTCGTCGACGAGATGGGCCTGCAGACCCAGTGGACGATGACCTCCGAGGCCCGGGAGTACCGGGAGACGCAGGCCGTCGAGCGCTCCATGCAGAGCCAGTCCTTCGAGGAGAGCGCCTGGCTCAAGAAGCAGCTCGAGGCTCAGGACACCATGCGCCTCGAAGCCACCCGTGGCGCCGAGCTCGCGGGGTGACGCTCCCGCGCCCCGGCTACGGCGCCGGCAGCGGCTGCCAGTTCGGGTCGGGCCAGACGAACGGATTGCCGCCCTGGCCCGGGCTCGCGTTGCCGAAGTAGCGCCGGCAGCCCTCGGTGTTCCCCGGCTCCCCCCGAGACTCCCAGAAGCCCTGACACACCTCGGCGGAGATGCGCACGCGGCAGTCCGCCATCGTCCGCTCGCCTGCGTTCGGCTGCGCGTAGTACGCACTCACGAAGTTCCACGCGATGCGCTGGAGCGCCTGGACCGTGGCGGCGTTCGCGCCCGTGGGGCCCGCGGCCCCCTCGGGCGAGGACCGGAACACGGCGGCATGGTGCACCGTGGCCATGAAATACGAGCCCAGGTTCGTCAGGTGGACGTTGTCGCTGAAGAGCACGTTGAGTCGCTGTGACGTCGTCCCCGTGATTCCCGGCACTTCACCCGCGATGACCCGCTCCACCAAGTCGACCAGCGCCGCTCCGCCCGGAAGCGCACGCACCCGGTCCGTCCGTCCCGCGGCCTGCAAAGTGAGGTTCACCTTCGAAGACACACACTCCCATGCCACCCGGGCGTTCTTCTCATAGGCAATCCACCGCGAGGGGTTGGCCTTATCGATGTCCAACCACGTGTGATAGAAATACGTGACGGCTTGTGGGTTCCCGGCGATCAACCGGTCATGGAAGTGCCGCAGATAGCCGACGGTGTTCTCCCACTCGATGGTGCCCAGCAGGTCGTGTCGCTCAGTGATGAGCAGGGTGTCGTACTTCTCTCCCGTGCCCAGCGTCCGGGGTGACAACAGTTCCTGGACCACGTCCATGTCGGAGCCCTCGCGGTTCTTCCCGGTGCGATACCCCTCCCAGTTCCTGTTGCCCCAGGTCCGCACCCGGAGGGGGGAGCCAATCACATTCTGCTGGTTCCACTTGGAGTCCTTGCCCTTGCTCGCGGCGATGTCCGCGAAGTGGTCGGGCATGGGGTTGTCGAGCAGGCTGTGTCCGGAGAAGAAGACCCGGGCGCTCGTGATGGGCGCCGCGTCAGGTCCGCCCGCATCCGGAACCCCAGCATCCAGTGTCCCCGCGTCCGGAGTCCCCGCGTCACCCGGACCGGAGTCCGGCGCGCCCCCGTCCGGCGGCTGTGTGCCCGAATCCACGGCATCGGGCGGGTCCTTCATGATGTTGCTCTCGCCACATGCCAGTCCGAAGGAGACAGATAGCAGGGCGCACAAGCCCCAACGCGATGCATTCATGGTCCAGGCCCTCATCCCGCGAATGGGACCTCTCTAGCGCGGGCCCGAAAGGGAAGTCAGTACGTCAGCCGGCCAGTCTGCCTTGCAATACTTCGAGTGCGGGTTCGTAATGCCTGACGTCCGCACCGACGCGGACGGCACGGGAGACTCGATGAAGAACCTGCGATGGCTGATGTGCGCGGTGGCGCTGTCTGTCGTTGGCTGTGGTCCTGTCCCGGAGGAGGAGACGCTCTCCGAAGAGGCGTCCGAGGGTCAGGTGTCCCAGGCGGCCGTGACGTGCACGGAGACCTGGGGGACGTGCAACGTGGGGCGGTGCGAGCTGGGCGCGCTCGACCGGTTCCAGATTCTCACCACGACGTGTTGTGACGCGAACGGCGCCTGTACCACCACGCGCAAGCGCATCTGCGGCTGCTGACGGCTTCACGGCTCCCGGTCCACCCCCGTCACGGTGGACCGGAGCCTTGCGTCCTACCGACGCCGGTCCTGGATGGTCTTGAAGACGATGCGGTCCAGCAGGCCCGGAGTGAAGAGCTTGAGGTACTGGCCCACCTTGCCCTTGGGGGTCATCACCACCTCGCGCTCGCGCCGGTCCATGGCGCGCAGGATGATGGCCACGCAGGTGGCCACGTCCATGTTGTTGCCCTCGCTCTCGTCATGCGCGCTCACCTGGAGCGGCTTGCCGTCCTTGCCCAGCGCGTTGGCGCGCACGTTGGTGGACACGAAGCCGGGGCACACCACCGTGACATCCACCCCCGTGCCCATCAGCTCCACGCGCAGCGAGTCGAAGAACCCGTGCATCGCGTGCTTGCTCGCCGCGTAGCCCGTGCGCGTGGGCACACCCGTCTTCCCCGTCAGCGACGAGATCGCCACCAACAACCCGCGCCGCGACTTCAGCGAGGGCAGCGCGGCGTGCGTGCAGTACACCGCGCCCAGGTAGTTGATGCGCATCAGCCGCTCGAAGATGCCCAGGTCCGTGATGTCCTCGAACTTCGCGTCCATGGAGATGCCCGCGTTGTTGACGAGCACGTCCACGCCGCCGAAGACCTCCACCGCCTTCGCCACCATCCGCCGGCACGCCTCCGGCTCTCCCACGTCCGTGGCCACCGCCACGGCCTTGCCGCCGGCCGCCTCGCAGCGCTGCTTCACCCGCTGGAGCGCGTCCTCGCTCCGGGCCGCCAGCACCAGGTTCGCGCCCCGCGCCGCCAGCGCCACCGACAGCTCCTCGCCGATGCCCATGGAGGCACCCGTCACGACCACACACTTGCCTTGCATGGCCCGCATTCTCACCGCGTGGGAGGCGGCCCGTCGAGGCCGCCTGCTCCGGGTCCTACACCCGCGCACAGAGGATTCAGATCGCCCGTAAATCATCCGGGTGACACTTCCTGGAGCCCCCGGTGTTCCAGTCGCGCCAACGCTTTTCATGAGGGGAAGGAACACCATGTCGTCCATCGCGGTCATCGCCCAGGCTCACGCGGAGAACCTCGGGTGGCTCAGCAGCAAGCTGCTCGGCTTCACGCTCACCTCCGCCGAGTGGGTGCTCTGGATTCTGGTGTGCCTGTCGGTGCTGTCCATCGGCATCATGCTGGAGCGCGCGGTGTACTTCGCCCGGTACCGGCTGGCGGACTCGGAGGCGCTCGCGGTGCGCCTGGCGCGCGGCGAGCACGAGGCGGTGCGCGTGGCCATCCAGGGCAAGCGCGGCATGGAGGCCGCCATCATCCGCGAGGGCCTGGCCTCCAGCGAGCAAGGCGCCGACACCGTGGAGCAGGTGATTGCGTCCACCATGGCGCGCGAGCGTCCCCAGTACGAGCGCTTCCTGTCCTTCCTGGGCACGCTGGGCAACAACGCGCCCTTCATCGGCCTGTTCGGCACGGTGCTCGGCATCATCAAGGCGTTCAATGATTTGGGCGCCACCAACGTGAAGGGCGCGGCCATCCAGCAGACCGTCATGGGCGGCATCTCCGAGGCGCTCGTCGCCACGGCGGTGGGCCTGGCCGTCGCGATTCCCGCCGTCGTCGCGTTCAACGTCTTCAACCGTCAGCTCAAGACGCTCACCAGTCGCGCCAACGCCCTGGGCCACGCCCTGGTCGGCAGCCTGCGCGCGGAGGCTCGCTAGCCATGGCCGGAGGAGCGCAGGAGAACGAAGAGGAAATCACGGGCATCAACGTCACGCCGCTGGTGGACGTGGTGCTGGTGCTGCTCATCATCTTCATGGTGACGGCGAACTTCATCGTCCGCGAGACGGTGGAGGTGGACCTGCCCCGCGCGGCCAACGGCGGCGAGACGGTGCAGGGCCTGGTCAACGTCGTGCTCGACAAGGAGGGCAAGCTCTACTTCGACGGCGCGCCCGTCACCGAGCCGGAGCTGTCCGCCAAGGTCGCGGAGGCCGTGGCCAAGGACAAGGACACGCGCGCCATCATCAGCGCCGACCAGACCATCGCCTACGGACAGGTGATGCGCCTCATCGACACGGTGAAGGGTCAGGGCATCGCGAAGTTCGCCCTCAACATCGAGAAGGACGCCGCGCCCGCGCCGCGGGGCTGACGTGAAGGCCATGAGTACGAGCGCGCTCGACAGTGATTTCGTCCTCCCTCGCAGGGGCGGCAACGGGTTGTTCGTGGGGTTCGTCGCGGGCTCGCTCGTGTTGCACGGGTTGGGGTTGGTGGTGCTGCACACCCGTCCTCCCGAGCGCACCGCGCCGCAGCGGCCCGTGGAGTTGGTGATGGTGGAGGTGGCGAAGCCGCCGCCTCCTCCGCCCGAGGTGAAGGAGGAGCCCAAGCCCGAGCCGCCTCCGCCGCCCAAGGTGCGCCTGAAGCCTCCGCCGGTGAAGGTGGCCCAGGCCTCCAGGCCCCTGCCGCCTCCGCCCCAGGAGGCGCCGCCGCCCCCCAACGAGACGCCGCCTCCGAGCGCGAAGCCCGCGCCGTTGGTGGTGGGCATGTCGATGTCCTCCACCACCAGCGCCGGGGGCTTCGCGGCCCCGGTGGGCAACACGCTCTACGGTCGCACCGCCGACAAGGCCAAGGCGCCGCAAGAGGTGAAGACCTACAGCGCGCCGAAGTACACGCCCATCTACCAGGTGGACCGTGAGCCGCAGCTCGCCAGCGAGGTGAAGGTCCCCTATCCCGAGGAGGCGCGCAGGCTGGGCGTCGAGGGCACGGTGACGCTGTCCATCACCATCGACCCGGAGGGCCGCGTCGTGAACGCGCGGGTGCTCAACGGGCCGGGGCACGGACTGGAGGAGGCCGCGCGCAACGCCATCCTCCGCTTCCGCTTCCGTCCCGCCTTCAAGGGCGGCGAGGCCGTGTCCACCGAGATGAAGTACGCCTATACCTTCCTGCTCGATTGAAACCCCGCTCCGCGCGAGAGCCCACACCCCGTCTCCACGTCCCTGCTCCTGAAAGACTTATGTCCTCGAATGTGAATGCCCGCGCCGCGCTCGCCGCCGCCTCCCTGTGGGTGGCGACTCCGGTGCTCGCCCAGGCGCCCACGCCTCCGGCCCCGGGCACGGAAGCCGCGGCGCAGCCCCAAATCACCAAGCCGCCCGCGCTGGTGCAGCCCGTGGAGGCCGTGTATCCGCCGGAGGCGCTCGCCCAGGGCCTCACCGCCTCGGTGCGCCTCATCATCACCATCGCCGAGGACGGCAGCGTCTCCGACGTGCAGCCCACCGAGCCCGCGGGCCACGGCTTCGACGAGGCCGCGCTCGCCGCCGTGCGCCAGTTCCGCTTCTCGCCCGCCGAGGTCGACGGTGTCCCCGCGCCCGTGCAGGTCGAGTACGTCTACCACTTCACCCTCACCGAGAAGGCCCCCGCGGAGGGCGCCGCCACCGAGGAGGCCGAGCGGCCCAAGGCCGTCCTCACCGGTCAGCTCATCTCGCGCGGCAGCCGCTCGCGCGTGGCGGGCGCCACCGTGCGCTGCGGCGACGATGCGGACGCGACGGAGGCCGTGTCGGACGTGGACGGCCGCTTCACCCTCGAGGTCCCGCCGGGGGAGTGCGCGGTGCGCGTCGTCGCCTCCGGCTATCAGCTCTACCAGACGAAGGAGACGCTGAAGGAGAACGAGACCACGGAGGTGAACTTCTATCTGGCCCCGGCTGGGAGCGCCTTCGAGACGGTGGTGCGCTCGGACCGCCCGAAGAAGGAAGTGGTCCGCCGCACGGTGACGCGCGAGGAGGCGCAGAAGACGCCGGGCACCTTCGGTGACCCCATCCGCGTCCTCCAGACGCTGCCCGGTGTCGCGCGCGCGCCGTTCATCTCCGGTGACTTGCTGGTGCGCGGCTCCAACCCGGGCCAGACGGCGACGCTGATGGACGGGGTGCGCATCCCCAACCTCTTCCACCTGCTCGGCGGCCCGTCGGTGGTGAACGCGGAGTTCATCGACTCGCTCGACTTCTTCCCGGGCGGCTACGGCAGCCAGTACGGGCGCGCGGTGGGCGGTGTGGTGGACGTGACCACGCGCAAGGGCGCGGCGGACACGGTGCACGGCTCGGTGAAGGTGGACCTGCTCGACGCGGGCTTCTTCCTCGAGGCGCCCATCACCGAGGGCATCAGCGTGGCGGCGTCCGCGCGGCGCTCGTACATCGACACGATTCTCCCCGCGGTGCTGCCCAAGGACGAGGGCACCACGCTCTCCATCGTCCCGGTGTACTGGGACTACCAGCTCCGGTTGGACTTCGGCGCCCCGCGCGGCTCCACCCCGGAGCCCGGCGCCGCGCGCAGCACCGGCTACGTCATGGCCTTCGGCAGTGACGACAAGCTGCGCCTCGTCACCGGCGGCGAGGAGTCGTCCGCGGACATCGAGCTGAACACGCACACGCGCTTCCACCGCGTGAAGGGCGACTGGACGTACCGCAAGGGCAACTTCAGCTCCGTCTTCACGCCGTACGTGGGCGTGGACTACTTCGACATCTCCTTCGGCAACTACGTCGAGGACGACACCATCTACTCGCTGGGCGCGCGCGAGGTGATGGCCCTGGACGTCTCCTCGCTGCTCACCGTGCGCACGGGCCTGGACGTCTACTTCGACCACGTGAAGATCGACGTGCAGGCCCCGTCCGTGGGCGGCGCCGAGTACGTGCCCTTCCCGGGCGCGGAACCCGTCTCGGAGCTCATCTACGAGAAGCGCACCATCAACGGCTTCGACGGCGCGCTCTTCGCGGAGGCGGACCTGAAGCTCGGCCCCGTCACCATCACTCCGGGCGTGCGCGGCAACTTCCAGAAGGTGGGCGGCACGCGCAACTTCCTGTTGGACCCGCGCCTGTGGGTCCGCTACGGGTTCAGCGAGCGCACCGCCTTCAAGGGCTCGCTCGGCCTCTACAGCCAGCCGGCGGACACCTTCCAGTTCGTCTTCGCCCCGTACGGCAACCCGCTGCTCGGCTACCAGCGCGCCTTCCAGTCCAGCCTCGGCGTGGAGCAGCGCATCACCGACGTGTGGAACGTGGACGTCACGGGCTTCTTCAACCGCCGCTTCGAGAACGTGGTGTCCCCCGGCGACGTGCGCCCCTCGGACAACGGCAGCTTCGTCCAGGACCGCTTCGTCAACATGGGCATCGGCAAGGCGTACGGCGTGGAGCTCATGGTGAAGAAGGAGCGCGCCTCCGCCACCGACAAGTGGTACGGCTGGCTGTCGTATACCCTCAGCCACGCCGAGGACGGCCGCGCGGGCCTCAAGCCCCGCGCCGAGGGCCCCCTGGGAGACGGCGGCCTGCCGGGTGTGGGCGAGGAGACCTACGGCCCCAGCCCCTGGGACCAGACGCACATCCTCACGCTGGTGGCCAACTACGTGCTCGGCAACGGCTGGGAGCTGGGTGGGCGCTTCCGCCTCACCACGGGCCGCCCGGTGACGCCGCTGGTGCACCCGCATGACATCTACAACTCGGACTCGAACAACTATTCGCCGTCGTACGGGCGCTATCTCTCCGGGCGGGCCTCGAGCTTCCATCAGCTCGACGTGCGCGTGGAGAAGGGCTGGCGCTTCGACAACTGGACGCTCGCGCTCTACCTGGACGTCCAGAACCTCTACAACGCGGAGAACGTCGAGTTCGTCTTCAACGACTACCGCTACCGCAAGGAGATGGAGATTCCCGGCATCCCCATCCTCCCCGTGCTGGGCGTGAAAGGGAGCTTCTGACCATGGGGACCTGGTTCAAGTGTGGCGGACTGTTGTTGGTGGCGCTGGGCGCGGTGGCCTGCGTCGACCCGGATGACCACTCCTCCCACGTGCGCGACCTGCGCGTGCTGGGCATCGCCGTGGAGCGCCCGGAGCTGATGGCTCCGACGTGCGAGGCCACCGCGGAGGCGCTGGAGGTGCTCACCGAGCAGGTGTCGTATCGGGCGCTGCTGGTGGACCCCTTGGGGCAGGGGCGCGCCATCGACTACACGTTGACGGCCTGCGCGGACCCGGAGGACTCGCTCTGCGCGGACGCCTCGAAGCGCGTGGAGCTGGCGCGGGGCACGACGACGGCGGGCGAGCTGGTGCTGCCCATCCGCCCGGGGGCCTCGCAGCTCGCGGACGGGACGCTCTTGCTGGACGCGGTGCGCGAGGCGGACCCGTACCAGGGCTTCGGGGGCCTGCGCATGCCGCTGGTGCTGCACGTCACCGCGGGCGAGGAGGGCGTCTACGCGCAGAAGCTGATGGTCTTCACGTGTCCGCTGGTGCCGGGCATGGCGCCCAACCAGCAGCCGCGGTTGCAGGGGCTCACGTTGGACGACGCGGCGTGGGACGCGGAGGCGCTGCCCGAGCTCAAGGGCGAGGGGCCGTTCGTGGTGCGCGCCAACGACATCTCCGCGCTCGAGGAGTCGTACGTGGTGCCGGGCTTCCGCAAGGAGGCGGTGCAGCTCAAGGAGTCCTGGGCCATCACCTGGCACGCGACGTTGGGGAAGTTCACCGTGGAGCAGACGGAGAGCGTGGAGTTCAACGGGCAGCCGGGGCGCCATCGCACGGAGTGGGAGCCGCCGGAGAAGGACGGGGTGGCACAGGTGGTCACCTTCTGGGCGGTGGTGCGCGACGGGCGGGGAGGCAGCTCCTGGCTCGTCCGTCAGGCGCGCTGGACGCCGTGACGTGGTAGCGGATGGCTCGCAAGGGGGCGGCCATCCGAGGTATGCCCGGTGCTCGCGCGAGGCCGGGCCGGAGCAGGAGCGGAAGTGGGACGCGGATGATGAGTGGGAGCACAGCGCGCCGGTGGGGACGCGTGGCCTGCATGTTGGCCATGTGGGTGCTGGGAACGTGGACGCGCGAGGTCCGCGCGGCCCGTCGTGACGAGGCGCCCGACGCCACGTTGCGCCGCTTCGCGCTCATCGCGGGCTCCAGCGAGGGCGGCCCGGGGCGCGAGCGCTTGCGCTACGCGGGCTCGGACGCCCTGGCGATGTCGCGGGTGTTGCAGGAGCTGGGCGGCGTGGCCTCGGCCGACCAGGTGCTGCTGCTGGAGGCGGACCGGGGCACGCTGCTGGCCGCGCTCGAGCGGCTGGTCTCGCTGGTGGAGGCCGCCGCGGTGCCGGGGCTCCGGCGCGAGCTGGTGGTGTACTACTCGGGCCACTCGGACGCGGACGGGCTGTTGCCGCGCGGCGAGCGCGTCTCCTACGACGACCTGCGCAAGCTCATGTCCCGCGTGCCGGTGGACGTGCGCATCGCGATCCTGGACTCGTGCGGCTCGGGTGCGCTCACGCGGTACAAGGGTGGGCTCAGGCGCCCCTCGTTCCTGACGGATGCGTCCGCGCAGGTGCGGGGCCATGCGTACCTGGCCTCGAGCTCCGCCGACGAGGTGGCGCAGGAGTCGGACATCATCGGCGCGTCGTTCTTCACGCACTTCCTGGTGACGGGGCTGCGCGGCGCGGCGGACACGTCCGGGGACGGGCGCGTCACGCTGCACGAGGCGTATCAGTTCGCGTTCCACGAGACGCTGGCGCGCACGGAGCGCTCGCAGGGTGGGCCGCAGCACGCGGCCTATGACATCCAGCTGGCGGGCAGTGGTGATTTGGTGATGACGGACCTGCGCGGCTCGAGCGCGCGTCTGGGGATTGCCGAGGAGGTGCACGGCCGGCTGTTCGTGCGCGACTGGGGCAACCAGCTGGTGGCCGAGCTCCAGAAGCCGTTGGGGCGGAGGTTGTCGTTGGGGTTGGAGCCGGGGCGCTACCACGTCACGTTGGAGCGTCCCTCGCAGCGCTTCGAGGCGGAGCTGGTGGTGGGGGTGAAGGGCGGCGCGGAGCTGCGGGTGGGGGACTTCGTCCCGGTGACGCTGACGCGCACGGTGTCGCGTGGCGGCGTGGTGACGGACGTGCCGCTCGCGCGGGAGTCCTCCTCGGAGGGGCGGGCGGATTTGCCGTCGGTGCCCATCAACCTGTCGCTGGTGCCGCCGCTGTCCACGTCGATGCTGTGGGGAGGCGGTGGGCTCAACCACGTGGCGTTGGGTGGGTTGGCGGTGCGCTCGTTCCAGTTGCGCGGGTTGGGGTTGGCGGGTGGGTTGGGTTGGGTGGATGGGACGATGGAGGGCGCGCAGGTGGCGGGCATCGGCAACGTGACGGGGGGCGAGGTGTTGGGGCTCCAGCTCGCGGTGGGCGGCAACCTGGCGTTCGGTGGCGCGACGGGCGTGCAGGCGGCGGCCATCGTGAACTATTCGGAGCGCGCCTTCGGTGGGCTCCAGCTGTCGGTGGTGGGCAACCGCGCGGACGCGCAGATGCAGGGTTCCCAGGTCGCGGTGGGGGTCAACATGGTGGAGCGCCTCACGGGGGCGCAGGTGGGGCTCTTCAACCTGGCGGGCAGTGTGTCCGGTGCGCAGGTGGGCTTCATCAACGTGGCGGGGAACGTGAAGGGGGTGCAGCTGGGGCTCATCAACATCGCGGATGACGTGTCGGTGCCCATCGGGTTGTTGAGCCTGGTGCGCAAGGGGCGCATCGCGTTCGAAATCTGGGCGGACGAGGTCTCTCCGTTGTCGGTGGGCGTGAAGTACGGCAGTCGCACGGTGCATGTGATTGCGAGCGCCGGGGTGTCGCCCTGGAAGGGTTCGTGGCGTTCCTTCAAGTCGTTGGGCGTGGGGGTGCACCTGCCGGTGGGGGTGGCGGACCGCTATTACGTGGACCTGGACCTCTCGATGGGGGGTTGGACGCCGCAGTTGTTCGAGGATGGGACGCCGAACCACCTGTATCGGCTGCGCGCGAGCTTCGGTTGGGAGCTCAAGCGGCGCTTCGCGCTGTTCGGTGGATTGTCGCTGAACGCCTACAAGCCGCCCGAGGAGGACCCGGACCAGGGCGTCACGTGGATGCCGCAGTTCCAGACGGGACGCGGTGCCTCCGGCACGCGCATGTGGCCCGGCCTGTTCCTGGGCGTGCGCATCTGACGCGCGTCAGACCTCCTCGAACGCGGCCCCGGTGACCCTGGCGCGCTCCAGGGCCACCTTGAGGTCCTCGGAGACGATGAGGGCGATGGACCATCCCCAGGTGCGGAACACCTTGGCGTCGCCCACTTTCGTGGAGTCGATTCGCATTCCGAAGACACTGCGGTACTGACCGAGCTTATCGGGGCGTTCGTCCTCCGGCTTCCAGTAGAGGACTTCTTCGGTGGCCTGGTCGTCGATGCAGCGGATGAGCTTCGTGGCCACGAGCATGACGTACTGTTCAGGGCAGCCTTCGACGTCGACGGGGAAGAGCTGTACGTCGTCGGGAGCCAGCTTGGCGAAGAGGTCGGCGACCCGGACATGGACGATGGGCGCGCTTCCGACGCCTGCCGTGCAGAAGTCCAATCGCCGTCCAGGCTCTCTGATGGGGAACGCCAGGCGACCTGGAGGCGGGATGGGGTGTCCCATCTTGAAGGCCCAGATGTCCTCGACCTCCTGGCCTGTCGCATCCAAGGGGTCTCCCAGGTACCAGTTCCCGCCTTGGACGTCCTCGCTGAGCCTGAAGTATCGCGGTGGGTTCGGCATGACGGACGCTCTAGCTACCACACTAGCCCTGCGTCAGAAGCTTGTGGATTCGTGTCCCGGGCGTCTGTGCTTCCTGGGAGAGCTTGCGCAGCTCGCTTGTCAGCGCCTTGCGACAATCCACCACGGTCCGACAGCCTGACAGGGCCTGCCTCAGTCGCTCATCGACTTGCTTGTGATAGCGCATGGGATGGGGGCCTTTGTGGCCCGCGACCTTGACGATGTTCTCCGGGTCCTTGAGTTCCATCCCCGCGCGGGTGAAGAGTTCCCGGAATCTTGGCGTCCAAGGTCCCCCTCGCGCGGTGGAGATGTCGTTCTTGTTCGTGGCGATGTGATGTTTGTGGGGCTTGCCCATGCCCTGGTTCGCCATCGCCAGTGCATTCGGAGCGAGTGCGACGGTGAATCCCTCCGAGGTGAGAGCGATGGACCGCACGCTTCCTGCCGCCGCATATTGGAAACCCGCCTGGGCCTCCACGGCGAGGGCTGCCTGCGCCGAACCTGGGAGTCGGGGGGCTTTCGCCGCGAGCCCGGCCGTGTTGCCGATGGCGGCCGTGGCCAGCATCAAGAAGACGCGTGCTGAATTCTCCCCGAGGACTTCGCCGTAGGCTTCGCCGGCCGAGTGGAGTTGCTCGAAGGTCCTGGCCTGGTCGACTGCGCGGACCAGCATCAACCATCCGTCCAACAAGCTCCACACCGTGTCCACGCCGAGATAGGCGATGGCGAGGGCCGTCAAGGTGGCCGCGACGCCCTTGGACACGGGTTCGGGCAGTGCCCAGAGCAGCAGGTACATGGTCACCGCGGAGGTGAGGGTGGCCATGACCGCGCTGGGGTCCGTCATGTCATCGAGGGCCTCCAGCGACTCCTCCCAGACCGAGCCGAGGGCGATGGCCAGCGCCAGCGTGTACTTGCCATCGCTGGCCAGCAAGGGGCCCTCGTCCAGCAGACGCAAGCAGTCTCCGGGCTGGTCACGTCGTTCACACCACTGGCCATAGGCACGCGTCAGTTCGTCGTCCGCGTAGGACTCGAGCAGACGGGGTCCATCCTCATCCTCCCGGGACTGAGGAATGAGCCGTGATGGACCGCGCTCATACCGGTACACCCCGCTGCGTGTGGGCACGCCGAAGAGCTCCCTTGCCTCCTTCATGGGGTTTCGGAAGGCGCGTACGTCCTGGGCCAGCGCCGCCAGCGACTCCTCGAACTCATCGTCGTCGATTCGGGCTTCTTCGACTTCTCCGCCGACCTCCTCGTAGGGAGTGAGCGTCACGGAGTCGTACCCTGTCTCCAGCCGCACGATTCGATTCGTCGCGCAGCCGGAGGCCCACAGCATCAGGAGCAGCGGAATCGCGCTGCGAAGCAACATGGAGAATCCCCCCGGCGAGTTGCCAGCAATCCCTGCGCATCTTCGCCGAGGGACGGTGCGTGCTCCACCGTCATCATGGCCCTTTCATCCTGGCCACACGGCGCGGAGTCGGGCGCCATGTCGAGCAGTGAGGTGTGTGCGGAGGGGCCGATGCGCGGACCTCACTCGCGCAGGAGCCACTCCAGCAACTCCTTGGCTGCGTCCACGTGGACGAAGTGGCCCGCGTTGGGGAACGTCGTCACCGGGCAGCCGGCGGCCTCCAGGCGCGCGGCCTCGGCGTCGGAGACGTAGCGCGAGCGGCCGCCTCGGACACCGCGCATCGGAGGATGGTCCGGGCGCTCCAGCGCGGCCCACAGGTCCGTGCCGTTGACGCGCGAGTGCAGCTCCGCGAGCGCCTGCCGGTCGAAGCGCCAACGCACGCCGTCTCCCTCCGCCATCAGGTTCATCACGAGCCAGTCGGCCAGGTGGTCCGACAGTCCACGCGAGGTGAGCTCGGCGCGCATGTCCTTGCGGTTGGGCGCGCGTTGCGGCGCCTGGAGGAGGATGCCCAGCACCATGCCGCTGTCGGACAAGTCGTACGGCACGGGACCCGGCGCGATGTCGAGCAGCGAGACATGCGCCACGGCCTCGGGGACGTGGAGGCTGGCGGCGAGCGACACGCGGCCTCCGAGCGAGTGGCCCACCCAGTGGAGCGCGCCGGTGAAGCCCTGGGCTCGCGCGGTGTCCACCACGTCGCGGGCCATGCTGAAGAGGTCCGAGCTGGGGGGCGGGACGGGAGAGGCGCCGTGGCCGGTGAGGTCCGGGAGGAGGAAGCGTCGCCGAGGGTCCGCCTGGCTCCACGCCGTCGCCAGCGAGCGCAGGTTGCGCCCCGTGCCGAGGAAGCCGTGCAGCAGCACCGTGGGCACATCCCCCTCACCGACCTGGAAGCTCTCGAGGACCACGCGAGTCACACCTTTCTGGCCAGCCCGGGTGCGCTTGACCCGGGGGTGGGCCGTGCCGCTTCATACCGCGAACTTCTCTTCGACGAGGTTGCTTCGCGTGTCCACTGTCTCCCTGTTGTTGTTCGTGCTCGCCGCGGCCCCCGTGACGGGTAAGGCCGCTGACCCGAAGGCCGCCATCACCACGCTGCTGGACGACTGGCACCTGGCCGCCGCCCAGGCGGACGAGGCGCGCTACTTCAAGTACTTCACCCCCGACGCCACCTACCTGGGCACCGACGCCACCGAGCGCTGGACGCGCGACGAGTTCCGCGCGTGGGCGAAGCCCTACTTCTCCAAGGGCCAGGCGTGGAGCTTCAAGGCCACCTCGCGCCACATCACCCTGTCCAAGGACGGCAAGGTGGCCTGGTTCGACGAGGTGCTCGACACGCCGAACCTGGGCCCCAGCCGCGGCAGCGGCGTGCTGGTGAAGGACGGCGCCACCTGGAAGATCGCCCAGTACAACCTGTCCATCCCCATCCCGAACGACATCGTCGATGACGTGGTGAAGCGCATCGCCGAGGCGTCGAAGCCGGCGGCGCCCGCGACGCCCGCGCCGAAGAACTGAGGTGACGGGTCCCTGAGCGGGAACTCTCGGCCTGGGACATCGCCGACAGTGGGCCCGAACAGGAAGAGCCTCATGACGGCACGTGGTCTGCACTGGCCTCCTCGTGGCGCCTATCTCCAGTTGTCGGCGGTAGGGCCACGGGGCAGCGCCATGCGTGAAGCCAGGCGTTCGAGCGACATGGCGACGCGCGCGACGCAAGCGGGCCTGCCAGAACGTCACATGAGGTGAAGAACAGTCATGAGCCGGAACAAATCCAGGCAGCACCGTCGTCACCGTCGCGGCATGACCCTCATCGAAATCATGGTGGTCATCACCATCCTCGGACTCATCGCCGCGGCCGTCGGCGTCGCCGTCATGCCCATGCTGGGAGAAGCGAAGGAAGACAGGGCCTCGTTGGACATCAAGAACATCGAGACCGCGCTCAAGCTCCACTACACGAAGACGGGGCGCTTCCCGGACACCAGCACGGGGCTCGGCGCGCTCGTGGAGAGTCGCGTCCTCGAGCAGCTCCCCAAGGACCCGTGGCAGAACGACTACGTGTACCTCAACGAAGGCGGGCGTCCCGTCGTCCTCTCCTATGGCGCGGACGGCACCGCGGGCGGCGAGGACGAGAACGCGGACATCGCGTCCCCCTCCGCACAAGCCCACAAGAGTTGAGTCGGACCGATGGCTTCGGAGTGGAGCGAACTCCACTCAGCTGACTGACCTCGGGCGTCTTGCCCGAGGCTGTTCGGCGCGCGTCTTCTCTTCGCAGTACCTCCAGGGCGACGGGCCCGAAGCACCGTCGCCCCGTGACACGCTGCTACGGCGTGTACAGCTCCGCCGAGGGCTCACCGGCGGGCGCGCATCCCACCGCGAGCACCTCCTGGGTGTAGAGCGGCGTCAGCGTGAAGCCCGCGCGGGCGACGCGCATGCCCGCCGTCTCCTTCCAGGTGTTCGTCGCCGGGTCGAACAGCTCCGCGCTGGCCAGCGTAGTGGTGACGGGCTGCCCGCCACCCACGCGCGACCAGCCTCCCGCCGCCATGAGTGAGCCCGAAGCGAGCAACGCACTCGAGTGCTCGTGGCGCGTGGTGGCCAGGCTCCCCACCGGAGTCCAGGTGCCCGTGGCGTGCGAGTACACGTCCGCCACCTTCACCGAGAACGCGCCGAAGTTGAGGGAACTGCCCGAACGTCCACCGACCGCGAGCGCCAGCCCCGAGCCCAGCACATCCAGGGTGAAGTCGCTCCTCCCAGCCCAGGCGATGTTGCTGGTGTACGTCCAGGCACCCGTGGCCGGGTCATAGAGCTCCACCGTCGGCGTCTGCATCGTCATGGAGCTCGCGAAGTACGCGCCGCTCGCCGCCATCACCCGACCATCTGGGAGCAACACCGCGCTGTGGTCCGCGCGGCCGAAGTTGAGGCTGCCCGTGGCCGACCAGGTGCCCGTGGCCGGGTCGTAGACCTCCGCGCTGGTGAGGTAGTTGATGGTGGCGGCGCGGCCTCCGGCGACGACCACCCTCCCCGTGGGCAGCACCGTGGCCGTGAAGCCCGAGCGCGCGTTGAGCAGGCTGCCGCGCGCCGTCCACGTGTTGGTGTCCGGGTCGTACAGCTCCGTCGTGGTCTGCGTGGTGGACGCATTGCCGCCGATGACCAGCACCTGCCCCCACGGCAGTCGCACGGCCACGTGCCCGCTGCGTGCCTCGGTCATCGAGCCCCGCGACGTCCAGGTCTTGGTACCCGGGTCATAGGACTCCACGCTCGCGAGCGGAGTCCCCGAGTTCGAGCCGCCCGCCACGAGCACCGCCCCCGAGGGCAGCTCCGTGGCGGTGTGCTGGCAGCGCCCCACCCAGAGCGAACCGGTGGCGTTCCACGACTGCTGTCCCGGCTCATACAGCTCCGAGGAGGCCGTGACCGTGGAGCCGAGGTAGCCGCCGGAGAACAGCACCTGCCCGGAGCGCAGCAGCGCGGACACGCCGCCGCTGCGGCTGGAGACCAGCGGCGCGGTGATGCTCCAGGTGCCCGTGGCGGGGTTGTACAGCTCGCTCGTGCCGCTGCTGTCGAAGACGAGCACCTTCCCGGACGGCAGCAGCGCGGCGTGGTGGTTGGAGCGGGCGCGGGACATGGCGCCCGTGGGCGCCCAGGTGTTGGTGGCCGGGTCATACAGCTCGGCCGTGTTGATGCCGCTGCCACCGGCGATGAGGACCTTGCCGGAGGGCAGCAGCGTGGCGGTGTGGCTGTGGCGCGCCTGGATCATGGGGGCGGCAAAGGTGAAGCTGTTCGTCGCGGAGTCGAACACCTCCACCGTGCTCAGCGTGCTCAGCCGGCTGCTGCCTCCCGTGACGAGCGCCTTGCCGCCGGGCAGCGCGGTCATCGTGTGGCGGTAGCGACTTCCGTTCATGCCCGTGGCCGTCCAGCTGTTCGTGAACGGGTCATAGAGGTCCGCGCTGGAGAGGATACCGATGGCGCCCGAGTAGCCGCCGCTGATGAGCACCTTGCCCGTGGTGAGCTTCACGGCCTGCCCCTGCGTGCGCATCGAGGGCGCGGCGGCCGCGGCGGTCCAGGTCCCCGTCGTCGGCCAGTAGATTTCCGCGGTGTTGAGCACGACGCCCGCGCCACCCCCGCCGTAACCGTTCGCCACCAGCACGCGGCCATTGTCGAGCAGGGTGGCGGTGTGCTCGCTGCGAGCACCCGTCATCGAGCCCGTGGACGTCCACGAGGCGTTGGCCGGGTTGTACAGCTCCGCGTTGGCCGTCACGACGTTGGAGACGCTGCCTCCGACGACGAGCACCTGACCGGTGGCCAGTCGCGTGGCGGTGGCGTTGCCCCGCGCTTGGAGCGCCGAGGTGGTGGGGAGCCATTGCGGCGCCGCCAGCACGGATGTCTGAGAATCCGTGGCGGGAGGCGGTGACTCCACGGCCGAGGAACCACAGGCCGCACATGCGAGGAGCGTGAGCAGGGCAGGGAGGAGTGCAATTCGTTTCATGGGAGCGCCCGACGGCGCGGGAATCGCTCTCCGCTCGGGCGCGGCGAATCCTGGACGCTTATCCCAGCCAGTTCAAATGGACCCCGGCCGGGTCGGTCGCCACCTCGGCGCTCGAAGGCAGGCTTTGAGCGCGGTGCGTCAGTCGTTGTGCATTACTGGATGTAGGTGACGATCTGACTCTGACAGGTCACCGGGTCGATATAGGAATTGGCCGTGTCGACGCCGCACTGGACGCCCTGATTGCCGAGGGCGGCCTGGTTGAGGGTGCCGGTACAGACACCGTTGTTGTCGAAGAGGACCGCGAACTGCCAGAAGCACGTCTTCGCGTTGCCAGTCGGGTCCGCGGGATTGGTCGTGGAGTAGTATTGCTGGGTGACCGGAATCCAGGCGGCCACCCTCCCCATCGCGAAGTTGCCGTTGGCGGTCGGGCTCGAGATGGGAGGAGCGAAGGAGCTGAAGGTCGAGATGATGAGGCCCGTGAAGTTCCCCACGTAATAGTCTTGTTGTATGGGCATCAAGAGTGAGGCCGTGTCCGCGCCCGTGAGGCGCGAAGGCAGCACGAAGGTCTCTGTCCAGGACGGGCTGAGGGGCTCCGAGAGCGCGCCCATCGGCGCAAGGGACAGCGGCAGGGCGAGGGCCAGCAATCGCTTCACGTTTCGCGTCACGAGAACCTCCTGGAATGCCATTGTGGGAATGGGTTCAATTGCTAGCATGTTTGCCGTTGGTGCCGCAAATGAGACGGGTGGGGTTGAAGTGGGAATAGATGTTTTCGAAGAGGCACGGTCTGGCCTGGAAGTCTGGGAGGTCGGGCGCGCTGTCGTCGCGAGCCGGGCTCCGGGATGAATTCGCGCTTCCCTCGCTCATTCGGATGCGGGTAGGGAACGAGGAATGCCGAAGAAGTCCGTGTCGCCGACGACGCAGTGGAAGAAGGTGGAGAAGCAGGCCACCCAGGTGCTGGGGAAGGGCTCCGCCGGGCGCTATCCGGAGGACCTGGAGCCGCGCGTCGTCCCGTTCGCGTCCGCACCCGACGTCGCGCCGCTGCTGCCTCCCGAGTACGTCGAGTTCATCGAGGCGCTCGGCTACCGCTGGCTGTCGACCTCCGAGTCCACGCTGGGGTTCCTCCCGCCGCGCTGGCGGGTGAGCCTGTCCCAGCAGACCGGCGTCCCCGACCGGAGCTGGATCGAGGTCCGCGCCGAGCGCGAAGCAGGGACTCACCCGTACTCGTTCGTGATGTTCGCCGCTCGCGACCTCGAGGACGTCAACGGCTTCGCCTTCGGCAAGGGCACGCAGGGCGACGGGCTGGTCGTCTGGAGCGTCGAGGAGAGCCTCCCCGTGGACGAGCTGGGGTCGTTCTCCCACTGGCTCGCGGAGGAGCTGGACTCGATGGCCGCGTCGCTCGCGGACGTGGAGGAGGGCGCCACCTCTCAGGAGCCGCCGGACCTGGAGAACGCTTCCCTCCCCACCGCGAAGAAGAAGGCCCCCGCCGCCGCGAAGGCCAAGGGCGCCTTCGCCCTGTTCGACACGTTCCCGCGCGACTCCAAGGAGCTGCTGTTCAACGGCCGCAAGCTGGGAGAGCTGCCGCCCGTCATCGGCGAGTTCACCGAGCTGCAGTCCCTGTGGGTGCGCACCACGGGCATCCAGCAGGTCCCTCCGGAGCTGGGGCGACTCACGAAGCTCAAGAAGCTGGACCTGTCCTTCAACCCCCTGCTGGTCGAGCTTCCGCCGGAGCTGGGGAACCTCGAGTCACTCGAGTCGCTCGACCTCCGGCAGACCGGCGTGAAGACGTTGCCCGACTCGCTGGAGCGGCTGCGTGGCCTGAAGTACCTCGACCTCCAGTCCACGCCCCTGACGACGGTGCCCCCGGTCCTCTTCCGGATGCCGTGGCTCAGGGCACTGGACCTCTACTCGACGACGCTGCCTCCCCAGGAAATCGAGCAGCTCCGGCGCGCGCTCCCCGAGTGCAAGCTGGGCCTGAACTGACGCATCACGCTCCGGGCGGTGTCAGGCTCACGCGCGGGACTACGCCCAGGAGCCTCCCGAGGCGTGAGTCCTTCCCCAGCGTCCGCAGCCGCTCCTTCGCGATGACCAGGAGGAGCGCGTTGAACCCGAAGGCCACCAGCACGTGCCACCAGGCATGGAACTGGGGGTTGGGGATGCCGTGCGCGGGGAGCGCCTCGTTGAGCGTGGGACAGAACTGGATGTCGCTCACCCACAGGATGATGGCGAGCGCATAGGACGCGATGCCGAGCCGGAACAGCCGCTTCGTGCTCGCGTCCGGGCTGCGCCGCTGGAGGACGTAGGCGCGGCCGAGCGCGAAGAACTCCAGTGACGCGAAGCTCACCTGGAAGAGGAAGAACTGGAGCTCGCCGCGCGTGAAGGCGGTCAGGTACGTCACCAGCACCGCGTGTCCGAACAGGAGCCACGGGAACCAGCGCCCGAAGCGCCGCTGCGGTCGGTCCTCGAGCAGGATGTAGACGATGACGATGGCCAGATAGAGCATCGGCAGCTCGTCCAGCATCTGGTGCTCGCGGCGCAGCGTCGTGTGGAACGCCGTGCTACCCACGCCCACCAGCGCGAGCAACCCGAAGGCGAGCAGGAACCGGCGCTCCAGCACGCGCCAGTGGAGCACGACGCCCAGCACGCCCACGAGGACCAGCACCAGGCTGGAGGCCGAGTTGAACAGCTCGCCGATGTGGAAGAAGTGCTGGTAGTTCGTCTCGCACCAATCCACGGTCGAGGTGCTCGGGCCCCAGTAGCCCGTGGGAGTCGCGGACATGTGGGCGGAGCGTAGCACCTCGGGGCGTGCGCCCAGGGGCCATGCGAGCAGGCGCGCGTTCCACGCCTGGGATGCGCGCGTCCCAGAAGCGGAGCGTCGACTTCACGCAAGGACTGGCGCGCCGAGGGTGTCCCTCATGGCACGCTAATTCCATGGCCGGGGTCATTCCCCAGCGGAGGACGCGGCATGACGGCAGTCTGGCAGGACCTTCGATATGCCGTGCGTGGCCTTCGGCGCGCTCCGGGCTTCACGTTCGTGGCGGTGCTCGTGTTGTCGCTGGGCATCGGCGCGAACGTGAGCTTCTTCTCCGTGTTGAACGGCGTGCTGCTCAGGCCCCTGCCGTACCCGGAGCCGGAGCGACTGGTCGTCCTGCAGCAGGAGAAGCAGGGCGAGACAGGCGGAGTCGCATACCCGAACCTGCTCGACTGGCGCGCGGGGGGCACGTCGTTCGAGCGCATCGCCGTGTACACAGCCACGCGCTTCACGCTGAGCAGCGACGGTGAGGCGACGCGCGTCACGGGCGCCATCACCTCCGCGGACCTGTTCCCGCTGCTGGGTACGTCGGCGCTGCTGGGGCGCACGTTCCTCCCGGAGGAGGACCGGCTCGGCGGTGGACCCGATGGTGCGCGCCCGGTGGTGTTGAGTCACGCGTTCTGGCGCAAGCACTTCCCCGGCGCGGGAGCGGGAGACCCGGGAGTGCTGGGGCGCGTGGTGCGTCTGGACGAGTTGCCCTTCACCATCATCGGGGTGTTGCCGGAGGGCTTCTCCTTCCCGCTCCAGCGCGAGTCCGCGGACCTGTGGGTCAGCGTGGCGGTGGACGCGGAGCCGAGCGTGTATGGCGGCACCATCCCCACCAGTCGGGGTTACATGCGCTACGACGCGGCCCTCGGGCGGCTGAAGCGCGGTGTCTCGCTGGAGACGGCGCGGCGGGAGATGGGCGCGCTCGCCGAGGAGCTCTCGCGGACGTATCCGGACGCCAGCTCGTACACGGGCGTGCGGGTCACCTCCGGACACGAGCGTCTGGTGGGACCCATCCGGCCGGTGTTGTGGCTGCTCTTTGGCGCCGTCGTCTGTGTGCTGCTCATCGGCTGCGTCAACGTCGCGAACCTGCTGCTGGCCCGGGCCACCGTGCGGCGCCGCGAGGTGGCGGTGCGCCTGGCTCTGGGCGCCAGCCGCGCGCGCGTC
Source organism: Myxococcus guangdongensis (assembly GCF_024198255.1). Classification (NCBI taxonomy): domain Bacteria; kingdom Pseudomonadati; phylum Myxococcota; class Myxococcia; order Myxococcales; family Myxococcaceae; genus Myxococcus; species Myxococcus guangdongensis. The sequence goes on along the minus strand of NZ_JAJVKW010000002.1, from coordinate 936,211 downwards.
GTCCAGTGGATGCTCACCGAGAGCGTGGTGCTGTCGCTGCTCGGCGGCGCCCTGGGGTTGCTGCTCGCCGTGTGGGGCGTGGATGTGCTCCAGGCGTTCGCGCCGCCCGGTGTGCCCCGGCTCGACGAGGTGCGGGTGGACGCGGTCGCCGCGGGCTTCGCGGTGGTGCTGTCGTTGGTGACGGCGCTCGCCTGTGGGCTCCTCCCCGCGCTCAGCGGCACCGAGCCGGGGCTGCGCGAGGCGCTCAAGGACGCGGCTCGGGGGACGACGGGAGGCCGCGCGGCCCTGCGCGTGCGCGGCGCGCTGGTGGTGGCGCAGACGGCGTTGGCGCTGGTGTTGCTGGTGGGCGCGGCGCTGCTGGTGAACAGCCTGGTGCGCCTCACCCACGTGGACCCGGGCTTCGACACGCGCGGGGTGCTCGCGGTGGGACTGGACCTGCCGGTCTCCCGCTACCCGATGCGCTCGGCGGACGTGAGCGCGTTCTACGCGCGACTGACGGAGCGGCTGCGTGGGGTACCTGGGGTGCTCTCCGTGAGCACCGCGGAGTTCTTGCCCCTGAGCGGCCTGGACAACGGCACCAGCGTGCAGTTGGAGGGCGCGGCTCCGCGCAAGGACGAGGCGCAACTGCGCTTCGTGGGCCTGGACTACTTCCGCACGCTGGGCATCTCGCGGGTCTCCGGCCGGGACTTCTCGGTGGCCGACGACCGGACGGCGCCTCCGGTGGTGTTGGTGAACGAGGCCTTCGTCCGTCGCCACCTGGAAGGGCAGTCCCCGCTGGGTCGCAGGCTGCGGCTGGGGTGGGGCGGGGAAGCTCCGAAGGAGATTGTTGGCGTGGTGCGGGACGTGCGGCACCAGTCCCTGGGCGCCTCTCCGGAGCCGGAGGTGTACGTCCCCCACGCGCAGTTCCCCCTCAACGCCTTGACGGTGTTCCTGCGCACGTCGCGCGAGCCGATGTCCCTGGTGCCCACCGTGCGCGCGGAGGTGCGTGCCCTGGACGCGGGGCTCGCGCTGTCGGAGGCGAGGACGGTGGAGGGCTTCGTCGACGAGGCGCTGGTGCCTCAGCGCTTCGTGACGCTCCTGCTCGGTGCCTTCGCGGGGGTGGCGCTGGTGCTGACGCTGCTGGGGCTCGCGGGTGTGATGGCGTACACGGTGGCGCAGCGCACGCACGAGTTCGGCGTGAGGGCCGCGCTGGGGGCCCAGGCGTCGGACGTGTTGTGGCTGGTGCTGCGGCAGGGCGTCCAGCGCATCCTCGCGGGCGTGGCCCTGGGGCTCGTGGGCGCGCTGGTGCTGTCGCGGATGCTCGGGCGCTGGCTCTATGGCGTCACCGCGACGGACCCGTGGACCTTCCTGGGGGTCTGCGTGCTGCTGACGGGGTGTGGGCTGCTGGCCTGCTACGTGCCGGCCCGGAAGGCCACGCGCGTCTCGCCGCTGGTGGCGATGCGCGCGGACTGACGTGCTCCCTCGTCGAAAGGGAAGGCGGCCGTGATTCACGACGACGGCCGCCTGGGTGAGGCTCAGCCCGCGCGGGCCCCGGTGCGCTGCCTCCACGCGGTGAGCAGGTGCTCGACGACGGCGTCCACGCCCACGCCCTTGGTGACCTGGGTGAAGACGAAGGGACCGTCGCCGCGCATCTTCTTCGCGTCGCGCTCCATGACGCCCAGGTCCGCGCCCACGTGGGGCGCCAGGTCCGTCTTGTTGATGATGAGCAGGTCGGACTGGGTGATGCCCGGTCCACCCTTGCGCGGCACCTTGTCCCCGCCCGCCACGTCGATGACGTACACGGTGTAGTCCGCCAGCTCGCGGCTGTACTGCGCCGCCAGGTTGTCTCCGCCGCTCTCCACGATGAGCAGCTCCGGCGTCAGCGCCTCCATCAACTGCTCGAGCGCCAGCAGGTTGTGGCTGATGTCCTCACGGATGGCCGCGTGCGGACAGCCTCCCGTCTCCACCGCCTTGATGCGCTCGGGCGAGAGCGCGTGGTTTCGCACCAGGAACTCCGCGTCCTCCTTGGTGAAGATGTCGTTGGTCACCACGCCCAGCCGGTGACGCTCGCGCAGCGCCCGGCACAGCGCCAGCACCAGCGCCGTCTTCCCGCTGCCCACCGGCCCGCCGATGCCGATGGTGAAGGCGCGGGCCTTGTAATCGCGCTTCTGTGGCTCCTCGCGCTCGTGGAAGTGGCCCGGATGCTCCCACTCCTCATGCGTGTGCTCGTGGTCATCGTCGTGGCCGTGGCCCCTGTGGTCGTCGTGCATGTGCGCTTCACCTCAGGACAGGAAGAGCCTCGAATAGAGGCGGTCGTGCGTGGAACCCAGCAAGTCCAACAACGGCGAGGGCTGCGCGAGCGACTCCAACCCCAGCCCCGCGCAGCGCTCCAGCACCGCGTCCAACAGCGGCGCCGCCTGATGCTGGAGCTGGTGTGACTCGTGCGTGCCGATGATGCCCAGCCGCACCGCCGCCGACAGCGTGCCGCGCAGCGTGAGCGACAGGTGCAGCCGCTGCGCCTCCGACAGCTCGACCTCCAGCGCGGCCAGCACCGCGCCGAACACCGGCGCATGGTGGAAGCCCAGCCCTTGGGCCCGCGCCGATTCGCGCAGCGGACCCACCGGCCCCGGGAAGATGCGCGCGCACGTGTCCAGGAAGGCCCGGCCCTGCGTGCGGCTGGCCCGGTGCGCGACGTGGCTGGTGAGGAACGCGTCCGCCCGCGCGTCCAGCTCCGGCAGCCGCGAGGGCTCGCGGTGCGCCGCGCTCAACAGGGGCAGGGCGCCATATCCCGCCTGCCACAAGAGTTCCCGCGTGAAGCGGCGCAGCTCCGGCGCGCCGCGCACCTCGCCGGCCTGCACCGCCGCCTCCAGCCCTCCCGAGTGGGCGAAGCCGCCCGTGGGAAAGCCCGAGTCCGCCAACTGGAGCACCTTCCAGGACGAGCCCATGCGCGCGTGCCCTCGTGCTTTCAGAACAGCGAATAGCGCTGCGCGAGCGGCAGTCGGACGGCGGCCTCGCAGCGGAGCAGCTCTCCGTCCGCGCGCACCTCGTAGGTCTCCGGGTCCACGGTGATGACGGGCAAGGCGTCGTTGAGCCGCATGTCGCGCTTGCCCAGGCCCCGGCACCGCTTCACGGCGACGACGCGCTTGCCCAGGCCCAACTCGCGCGTGGTGCCCTCGGCCAGCGCGCGCGGTGAGACGAAGACGAGGCTGGTGGCCCCGAGCGCCCGGCCCCTCGCGCCGAACATGGGCCGCATCATGAACGGCTGCGGCGTGGGGATGGAGGCGTTGGCGTCCCCCATCTGCCCCCAGGCGATGAAGCCGCCCTTGAGCACCAGCTCCGGGCGGATGCCGAAGAAGGCGGGGCGCCATAGCACCAGGTCCGCCAGCTTCCCCACCTCCACCGAGCCCACCTCGTGGGACAGCCCGTGGGCGATGGCCGGGTTGATGGTGTACTTGGCCACGTAGCGGCGGATGCGCAGGTTGTCGTTGTCGCCCTGCTCGCCGGACAGCCGCCCGCGCTGCTCGCGCATCTTGTGCGCCGTCTGCCACGTGCGACAGATGACCTCGCCCACCCGCCCCATGGCCTGGCTGTCCGAGGACATGATGCTGATGGCGCCCAGGTCGTGAAGGATGTCCTCGGCGGCAATCGTCTCGCCCCGGATGCGGCTCTCCGCGAAGGCGACGTCCTCGGGGATGCCCGGGTCCAGGTGGTGACAGACCATGAGCATGTCCAGGTGCTCATCCAGCGTGTTCACCGTGTACGGGCGCGTGGGGTTGGTGGATGAGGGCAGCACGTGGTCCACGCCGCACACGCGGATGATGTCCGGCGCGTGTCCGCCGCCCGCGCCCTCGGAGTGGTAGGTGTGGATGGTGCGGCCCTTGAGCGCCGCGAGCGAGTCATCCACGTAGCCCGACTCGTTGAGCGTGTCGGTGTGGATGGTGACCTGGACGTCCTCGTCCTCGGCCACGGTGAGGCAGGTGTCGATGGCGGCGGGCGTGGTGCCCCAGTCCTCGTGCAGCTTCAGGCCGATGGCACCCGCGCGAATCTGGTCCACCAGGCCGTGGGGCAGGGACGTGTTGCCCTTGCCGGTGAGGCCGATGTTGAGCGGCAGCGTGTCGGTGGCCTGGAGCATCCGCTGCAGGTTCCACGCGCCCGGGGTGCACGTGGTGGCCTTGGTGCCGGTGGCGGGGCCGGTGCCGCCGCCCACCCAGGTGGTGATGCCGCTGGCGAGCGCCTCGTCCGCCTGCTGCGGGCAGATGAAGTGGATGTGCGTGTCCAGCCCGCCCGCGGTGACGAGGTGTCCTTCCGCGGAGATGGCCTCCGTCGTCACGCCCACCACCATGCCCGGTGTCACGCCCGCCATGATGTCCGGGTTGCCCGCCTTGCCGATGCCGACGATGCGGCCCGCCTTGACGCCGATGTCCGCCTTGTAGATGCCCGTCCAGTCGAGGATGAGCGCGTTGGTGATGACCAGGTCCAGCGCGTCCGCGTCGCCCACGCCGGCGCGCTGGCCCATGCCCTCGCGCAGCACCTTGCCGCCGCCGAACTTGCACTCGTCGCCGTAGACGGTGGCGTCGCGCTCCACCTGGGCCCACAGGCCCGTGTCGCCCAGCCGCACCTTGTCCCCGGTGGTGGGGCCGAACATGTCCGCGTAGTGACGACGGTCCATCTTCCGGCTCATTCGCGCTCCTCCTCGTGGCCGAAGCCCCGCTCGCGGACCTGCGCCATCGCGCGCGCCCGGTTCTCGGCGGACACCTTGCCGCTGCCCAGCGCGTTGCCGCCCCGCACCACCTGCTCGCCCGCGATGGCGACCAGGCTCACCGTCTTCGTCTCCCCCGGCTCGAACCTCACCGCCGTTCCCGCGGGGATGTCCAGGCGGTGGCCGTAGGCCTTCTCCCGGTCGAACACGAGCGCGCGGTTGGTTTCGAAGAAGGGATAGTGGCTGCCCACCTGGATGGGGCGGTCTCCCCGGTGCGTGACGGAGAGGGAGACGCTCTCGCGGCCCGCGTTGAGCTCCACCTCGCCGGGCAACACGCGCACCTCGCCGGGGATGCCGTCGCCTGGGGTGGTGGTGGCCGTGAAGCGCTCTGTCGAGGGCACTGGCAGGAAGCTGCCGTACAGCGCGAGCTCCAAGTCCCCGTGCTCGGCGACGACGGGGTGGTGCACCGTCACCAGCTTGGAGCCGTCCGGGAAGGTGCCCTCCACCTGCACCTCCGCGAGCATCTCCGGCACGCCCTCCATCACCTGCGCGCGGCCCAGCAGCTTGCGGCCCAGGTCCATCAACTCCGCGACGCTTCTCCCGTCACGGATGAACTCCAGCAACTGGGTGGCGATGAGGGCGATGGCCTCCGGGTAGCTCAGCCGGACGCCTCGGGCGAGCCGCTTCTGGGCCAGGAAGCCCGCCTGATGCAGCAACAGCTTGTCGACGTCTCGAGGGGACAGGTGCACGCGCGCGACTCCCGGGGTTCGACGGCGCCATGACTTGACGCGTCAACACTAGTGCAAGGTCGGGGCGGGCCGCCAGCGGGGGGCTCACACGCGGCGGGCCCAGGGGTTGTCTCCGAGGAGGGCGGGGAGGAAGGAGAGCCAGTCGTGGGTGGTGCGCACCAGGGATTCGACGGAGACGGCGGCGGCGCGGAGGAGCAGGCCGTGGGTGCCCAGGGGGCTGGCGGAGGGGATGAGGTCGGCGCGTGGGGTGACGGGCAGCGCGGTGACGCGGGCGAGCAGGGCCTCGCGGGCGGTGGCGAGGGCGGGGCCGACGAGGAGGACGGAGGCCATGGCCTCGAAGCGGCCGAGTCGCTCGCACAGGGGGCCGTGGGTGGGGTCCAGGAGCCAGCGCTCGTCGACGAGGGCGCGCTCGCCCACGTGGACGCGCAGGGTGGAGGCGTAGTGGGAGAAGGCCCAGCGCTCGCCGCTGGCGCTGCGGCCGGAGGTGACGATGTCGGCGACGACGAGCGACGCGGTGGGCGCGAGCTGGAAGGCGAGTGTCTGGGTGTAGCGCGCGCCGGTGAAGCATGCGGTGGGGTCTGGCACCCACGCGAGCAGGGCGTCGTCGCCCACGCGGGCGGACACGTCACTCGCGCAGCCGGAGGGGGAGCGGTAGACGCGGTTGGCGCCCTGGGAGGACAGCCACGCGGAGGCGCCGGGGGCCACGTCGATGTCGAGGTGGAGCGAGTCTCCGTCCACGAGCCCGCCGCCGAACGAGCTGGTGTAGGCCCACGCGGCGTGGCCGTGGTTGCGGGGTGTGAGCAGTCGCAGCGGGCTGTGCGCGAGCGCGGTGCGGACCACGGTGCGCTCACCTGCGCGCTCGAAGGCGAGCCGGGCGAAGCCCGCGCGTCGGGGTGTCTCGGAGGAGGGGACCTGGCTCACGTGGGGGGAGCCTGGGCCAGTTGGTAGGGGAGCACAATGGCTGGTGTCTGAGAGGGCTCCAGTTGGAGGGTTGAGGCCCGAGGTGGCAGGGACCCTCCGGACGATTGTCGTGAAAATTAGGTCGAATGACCTATATTGACCTCCCGTGAGGCACGGATGTCCCGTGTCCGTGCACGGGAGTCGTCATGGAGTCCGAGGGAAGCGTCGTCCTGGTGGGTGGCTATGGAATCGTCGGCGTCCGGCTCGCCCGGCTCTTGCGGGAGCGGCACCCGACGTTGCCGCTGGTCATCGCGGGCCGGCGGCAGGAGCCGGCCGAGGCGCTCGCCTCCCAGCTCGGCCTGGCCCGCGGCGTGGCGATGGACATCCGCGCGAAGGACCCGCTGGCCGTGCTGAAAGGACGACCCGCCGCCGTCGTCGCCCTGGTGAACGACCCCGAGGACCACCTCCTCGTCTCCGCCGCGCGCGCCGGAGTGCCGCTGTTGGACATCACCCGATGGACCTCGCGCATGCGCTCCGCGATGTTGCGACTGTCGGGCATGCCCCCTCGCGCACCCGTGCTGCTGGGCTCCGCGTGGATGGCCGGACTGGTGCCTCGCCTCGTCGCCGTGGCCGCCTCGCGCGTGGGGGCGCTGTCCCAGGTGGACGTGGGCATCCGCTTCGCGCTCGCCGACGTGGCGGGGCCGGACTCCCTCGAGTACATGGACCGGCTGGCCCTGTCCTTCGAGGTGAAGGAGGACGGCCAGGAGCGCCACGTGCTGCCAATGACGGATGGACGGAAGGTCACCTTCTCCGACGGGAAGAGCACGCGCGTGTTCCGCCTGGACACCCCCGAGCAGGCCACGCTGCCCGCGGTGCTGGGCGCGCGCGGCGTGGCCACGCGCATGGGCTTCGACTCGGACTCGGCCACCTGGTCGCTGGTGGTCCTCCAGCGGCTCGGCGTGCTCAAGCTCCTCCAGCACCCCCGCCTGACGCGCCTGCGCCGCGCGCTGCTCGCCACCAGCAACAAGGGCGGTGACGCGGCCTGGGTCGCGGACGTGGTGGGCGAACACGGCCGCGCCCGAATCGAGGTGCTCGACCCGAAGGGCCAGGCCCACCTGACGGCCGTGGGCGCGCTGCTCGGCGTCGAACGACTGCTCGGCGTCGACGGCGCGCCTCCACCCGCCCCCGGCGTCTGGTTCCCCGAGCACGAGCCCCGCGCCGAGGCGTCCCTCGCGGCCCTGCGCGCCTGCGGCGTCCAGGTGCGCATCGACGCGTCGCTCGTCGCCTCCGCCCCCGCGCCGTTGAAGGTGGCCGCGTGAGCCCCCGCCGCGCGAGCAAGACGCCCGGCACGCTCCCCTCCGCGAAGCCCCGCGAGGGCACCGCCGTCCACGCCAAGGGCCACGAGCGCGTGGAGCGCATCCTCGACGCGGCCATGGAGGTGCTCGTGGAGGAGGGCTACGCGGGCCTCGCCCTGCGCGGCGTGGCCCAGCGCGCGGGCCTGAGCCTGGGCAACCTCCAGTACTACTTCCCCACCAAGCAGGACGTCGTGCGCGCGCTCCTGTCGCGCTACCTGGAGGCCGCCATCCGCCACGTCCGCGAGCGCATGGACGGCGCGGGCGCGCACCCCGACCAACGGCTGCGACACGCGCTGGACGCCATCCTGGAGGACCAGGAGTCCCCCCGACACTTCCAGCTCTTCGCCGAACTCTGGGCCCTGGCCGCGCGCGACCCCATGGTGGCCGAGGCGCTCGGCGTCTTCTACGCCGGCTATCGCGAGGGGCTCGTCGAGCTGCTCCAGCCACTCACCCCCGCGCTCACGCCCGCGCGAAGGGAGCGGCGAGCCGCCCTGTTGATGGCCTTCTTCGAAGGACTGTCCCTCTTCCGCGGCGGCGGCAGCCTGCGCTCCGTGGCGGTGCCAGGACTGGAGCAGGAGCTGCGCGCCCTCTGGGCCGACTGGACGACCCCGCCGAAGTGAGCGGGGGGCGCCTCAGTCCTCGGCGACGAGCACCGACTTGAGGCGCTCGAGCGCCTCCGGGGTGACGTCCATGAACGCGAGCCCGACTTCGTAGACGGCCTCCGCGTCCTTGGGCAGCTTGCGCAGCCACGCGACGCGCGCGCGACACTCCAGCGTCGTGCCGTCCCCGAGAAACAGGTCCACCTCCAGGTTGCTGCCCTCGGTGTACGCGTCGTCGGAGTAGATGCGCACGCCGCCGAGGCTCGCATCCAGCACCCGCTGCTTGTCCCCGAACTTCAGTCGCGCGGGGCGCGCGTACAGCGCCGCCTGGAGGCGGGGGAACAAACGGCGGTCATCCGCCAGGCTGCTCTTCTGACTTGCTGGGTTCATCATCGGCGCTCCCCCCGTCAGGATCCGGCGGGTCTCACGGGCCTGTCACGAGCATAGGGGATTCAGGCGTTCTGTGCAGGTGGGTCACTGGAACAACCCCGCCACCACCGCGAGCAGCCCGCCCACGGCGGCGGAGACCACCTCGCCCCCCTCCACCGCGGCCTCGACGGCCGTGCCCACCCCCTCGGCGGCGCTGCCCGCCAGGTCCACCGCCCCCACGGCCAGCTCCACCACGTCCACCGATTCGGCCGCCTGCTCCACCGTGGACTGGAGGACCTCCGTCACCCGGGTGCGGGTGGGGGTGTCGGCCGCCACCTGGGAGAGCGCGATGGCCGCCGCCGCCGTGGTGCCCGCCGCCGTCAGCCCCACGACGAGCGGCCGCTTCCAACGGCGGTGCCAGTCCATCAGCTGCTTCAGCTCGTTCGCGTCCAGCCAGAGCCCGTGGCAGCGCGAGCACACATCCACCGCGCAGACCTCCGTGCGCACCTGGGACAGCGTCTCGTCGCAGGACGGACAGCGCGCGACGGCCGACCCACACAGGCCACATTCTTCGCGCGTGGCCGGAACATGGTGCCGCGCATGACGGCAACGCCGGGTCGCGGAGGGCAGCGCGGCCTGGAGCGCCTCCGTCCTCCATCCCGGTGCCAGCCGCTCCAGCTCGCCCGCATCCAACCAATGGCCCTGGCAGCGCGCGCAGGTGTCCACCGGGACACCGCGCAGGTCGATGACGCGAAGCGTGGGCGCGGGAGGCGGGCAGACGGGGCAGGAGCGTTCCATGGACCGTGCATCCTCCCATGAAACCGCGGGGACCGCGGGCCGAGTCGGCACGGGGCTCATGGGGGCGGGATGCGCAGCCTTCGGCCGGTCGAGGGCACGCCCGCGTCGTTCACGATGAAGAGCTGGTAGTAGCCCGGCGGCGCGAGGTTGCGATTGGGGGGCGCGGTGACGGTGAGGGCGCCGGCGGTCCGGGTGAAGGGCAGCGTGAGCAGCCGCTGGTTCATGTCGAAGGTGTGCGTCACCGAGTTGAGCGCGATGAGCGACACGAGGGTGATGCGGTCCGCGTCGGGCGTGGTGATGGAGAAGGTGGCGCCCGGCTGGGACGTGGTGGGCGCGGCGGTGACGACGGGGCGAGGCCCCTTGAAGAGATAGGGCGGGGAGAAGACCTCCGCGGTGCGCTCCTGGGCGCCGCCGGCCGACAGCACGCGCCCGTCCGGCAGCAGCGCCGCGGTGGAGTGGTAGCCGCGGTAGCGCACCTGGCTGGAGAGCTTGGTCCAGGTGTTGGTGGCGGGGTTGTAGAGCTCCGCGTAGAGGACGGGCGAGTCCGCCGAGTCGAAGCCGCTGCCGCTGCTGCCGCCGATGACGAGCACGGTGCCGTCCGGCAGCAGCACCGCGTTGTGCTGGCGCCGACGGATGCTCATGGACGTCATGTACCGCCAGCTCGGCGCCGCCGCGGTGAGGTCGATCTGCTCCACCGTGGGGGTGGGGGGCTCTCCTCCGCCGAAGAGCGTCACCTTGCCGTCGATGTACACCGCGGGCCCGTAGCTGCGCCCGCCGAAGTTGCTCAGGGGGCCGGGGGTCCAGGCGCCGTTGCCGTTCGGGTTCAGCCACAGCGAGCCTCTGAGCTGGCCGGCGTAGAAGAGCTGCCCGTTGGGCGCCAGGAACATCTTCGGATAGAAGGGCACGCTGAGCTGCGCGCCGGTCAGCGTGCGCCAGAGGCTGGTGCCCGCGATGAAGCGCTGGGGTATCTGGTTGATGTCGCCCGCTCCGGCGATTTCACCGGAGACGACCACCACGTCCCCGTTGGGCAGCGTGGTGTTGGTGGGGTACCAGCGCCCCGCGTTCATGTCCGGCAGCCGGGTCCAGGTGTTGGAGAGGTAGTCGTAGGAGCTGGTGTGGGGCAGGCCCACGCGCGTGGCGATGTGGCCCCCGGTGACGAGCAGCTTGCCGTTGGACATGAAGCTGTGGCCGCTGCAGAAGATGTTGTAGCCGGCGTACGGGTACGGGTTGAGCGCTCCGGTGACCGGGTCCCACCGCTGCGGCGGCTGCGCGCCCTCCTCGAACTCCCCGTAGAAGAACACCTTGCCGTCGGGCAGCACGGACAGGTGCGTGGCGGAGATGGGCCAGTTCATGACCGCGGACCAGCGGCCCACCTGGGCGGGGTTGGGGGTCTGGGCCCGCGCCGACGCGGAGGCCAGCATCACGATTCCCAACAACCAAGCCCGGAGCGGGCATGGCCGGGTGAGGAGGTGGCGATTCTTCATTGCGGGCTCCGAGCGGGGACAGGCCAGGCGAGGGGGCAGAACCTAGGGGCAGGTCACGCGGGCGCGAGCTGTCCCGGCGTCGCAAGCGCCTGCCATCCGCGCGACGGGATGCCCCCACCCCGGGGGGATTGTCCCGGGGGCCGGAAGGGCGTCGTCTTCCGCCCTGTGCGCGGGTGGCTCGGGCGGGGTTCGTCTCGTCGCGCGCTCGCGGTCGACTCCGGTCGACGAAGGAGACGTCCCGATGAGGTGCTGTGGCCTGGTGGTGATGTGTCTGCTCGCGGCGTGTACCCAGTCGCAGGGGACGCCGGAGCCGGTGGGCGCGACGTCCGCGCCGCTGGTGGATGCGTGGGAATACTGCTCGCGGACCGCGGTGTCGTTGGGCGTCAACCTCATCGACGACGTGACGTTCGCCGCGCCCATGGCGCCCAGCGCGGGGGGCATGGTGTTCACCGCGGATGACAGCGCGCGCGGCCACGAGCCCTGGGTGAGCACGGGCTCGCCGGGCGCGGGCACGCGGTTGTTGGTGGACCTCTTCCCGGGGACGCGGGGCTCGGAGCCCCGGTGGTTCACGCGGGTGGGCGGACAGGTGTTCTTCGCCGCGACCGACCCGGTGGCGGGGCGCGAGCTGTTCGTCACGGATGGGACGACGGCGGGCACCCGCCGGGTCAAGGACATCTGGCCCGGTGAGGTGGGCTCGTTCCCGAACGCGCTCTTCGAGTACCAGGGGCTCTTGTACTTCACGGCCGGCACCCCGGCGTACGGGCGGGAGCTGTGGCGCAGTGATGGCACGGCCGCGGGCACGGTCATGATCGCGGACCTGGAGCCCGGCGTCGAGGACTCCGCGCCCGACCAGCTCACGAAGGGCGGAGATGGCGCGCTGTACTTCGTCGTGTCGGCGGAGTCCGTGTTCGTGAAGCTGATGCGGCTGGGCGTGAGCGGCTCTCCGGTGGAGGTGTTCCGGACGACCAGTGATCTGGGCTTCCAGTTCCCGATGGTGGCGGTGGGGCGCAAGTTGTTCTTCGTCACCCGCATGGAGCACCACGGCGCCGTCTCGCTGCGGGTGACGGACGGGGGCGCGCCGTCGGTGTCGGTGGGCATCTTCGGCCGGGTGGGGGACATGGTGGCGCAGCGCGACTGGCTGGCCTTCGTCGCCGCGGCGCACATGGAGGACGAGAACACGGAGCTGTGGCGCAGCGATGGCACGGTGGCGGGCACCGTCCTGGTGGAGGACGTGCGCGCGGGCAACGTCGGCTCCGCGCCCGACCACCTGGCGGTGCTCGGGGACACGCTCTTCTTCGCCGCGGACAACGGGACGAACGGCGTGGAGCCCTGGGACAGCGACGGCACGGCGGTGAAGACGCGCCTGTTCGGAGACCTGGAGCTGGGGCCGGGCAGCTCGTTCCCCCAGGCGCTGACGGTGGTGGAGGACTTCCTGTTCTTCAGCGCGGACGTCCGGGGGCGGGGCCAGGAGCCGTGGGTGAGCAACGGCATCCGCGTGGGCACGGTGGCGTTGACGGAGCTGGCGCCGGGGCCGCGGGGCTCGTCGCCGAGGAACTTCCGTCGCTCGGGGTGGAGCGTCTTCTTCTCGGCGGAGGACGCGGCCGGGGTGCGGCGGCTCTATGCGCTGCCGTTCCATCCGGAGGGGGAGTGCCTGGTGCCGGAGCCGTGAGCGTCGGGAGGGCAACCGGCGCCGGGACGTTGTAGACAGGAGGGCATGGCTCCCTTCTGGGACAATGGCGCGGTGCGTGGCGCGCGGGTGCGGTGTCCGGGCTGCACCCGCTTCAATCCTCCCGGTGTCCGGTGTCCCAGTTGCGCCTGTGGCCCGGTGGCGCCCGAGCACTACGGCGCCGCGCGCATGTTGCTGCACGCGGGGGTGGACCGCTTCGCCTTGACGGGGCGACTGGAGGTGCTGGAGCCGGGGCTGTCCCGACAGTTGGAGGCCCAGTACGCCGCGCAGTGGGCGGCCGCGCTGCGCGTCGTCGAGGAGGCGCGGCGCTGCGAGCCCTTCCTGACGCTCGGAGGCTTCGCGGAGGAGGCGGAGGACCGTTGGGCGGACGCGCTCCCCTGGAGCCAGCCGCCGGCTTCGCGTGACGCGACACCGGAAGAGGACGACTCGCTGGAGTCGCTGTACCAGCGGAGCCAGGACCCGAGCGTGCGACAACTCACGGCGCTCGCGGCGGTGAATCGAGGCCAACCGTCGCGGGAGTTGTACTCCGCGGCGCAGGGCGCGCTGTACACCGACGGGCTCGCCCGCCTGGAGGCCGCGCTCGCGTTGACGCGTTGGCGAATCTGGTTCGTCGCGTCGTCGGGCAGGCCGCAGCGTGAGCTCATCGCCCGCCATGCGCGTGACGTGTTCGAGACGCGTCCGGAGCATGCCGCCCGCGCCGCCGTGGCCTGGGTGCGCGCCACCGGCCAGGCGCCGGAGGTGGACCTGTTGCTCGCGCTCCGCGCGGGGCTGCGCGCCCAGGACGAAGACATCGCCTTCGAGTGCGCGCTCGTGTTGGGGGATGAGCTGGGGTTGCTCGCCGCGGTGGGCTCGGACGACGAGGACAGGGCCGCGCTGGCGGCGAGGACGCTGGCCTCGATGGGCGCTGCCTCGCTGCTCGCGGTCCTGCGGGAGACGCGGAGCGCGGTGCTCGCGCGCGAGGTGATGCGGCGTTGGCCCGCCCCCGCCCCGTGGGAGGTGGTGGACGCGCTGCTGACCCTCTCGCCCGGGTTCGATGGCGGGCTCATCGAGGCGCTGTCCCAGTGGGCGCCCCAGACGCCCTTCATGCGCCTGTCGCCCGAGGTGCGAGAGCGCTGGCGGCAGTGGGCCCACGACAGCCTGGGGACGTGGCCCGCGGCGCGTGTGCTGAAGATGCTGGAGTGGGTGCGCGATGGCGACGAGGCCCCGGATGATGCGTCCGCGCGAGCCTTCCAGCGGGCCGCCGCCCGGGCCCTGTCCTCCGCGTCCTCGGCCGAGCGCGCGGAGCTGTTGCAGTCGCGGGTGCTCGTGGACTTCCTCGTTCACGGTGACGTGGAGGAGCTGGCGCTGGTGCACACCTGGGCGCGGGACGCGGTGTGCGCGGCGCCGCTCCTGGAGCTGCTCGTGTCGATGCCCGGACGCCTGCGCCGTGAGCACGCGGTGCCGGGGCGTTGTGCGCGGCTGCTGATGGCCGCGTGGGAGCGGCCCTCTCGCTCGTCGATTCTGGCGCCCTTGAACAAGGCGGTGCGCTCCTGGAGCGGCATCTCCGGGCGCGAGGAGCTCATCGACGCGGTGTGGCTGCGCTTCCAGCGTCACCCCGTCGAGCGCGCGGAGCTGCTGGCCGCGTTCGAGCCCTGGCGCCAGGAGCTGTGGGAGCGGCAGCTCGCGGCGGAGCCGGACGCCATCGCCACCTTCGAGACGTGGTGGCGCGTGGACTCACAGCGGCGGCTGCCGGAGCTGGTGTCCTTCCTCGTGGAGAACGCGCCCGCGGAGGCGCTGCCCGCGAGGCTCCCCTTCGTGTGGGCGGCGGCCGAGGCGCGGGTGGACGCGTGGCCCCGCTCCACGTCGCACGCCGTCTTCCTCGCCGCGGCGCCGCTGGCCGGGGGGCTGCGCTCGGGACATGACGCCCTCGTCCCCGGCGCGGAGCGCTTCCTCGCGTGGTTCCCCGGCTTCGAGGCGCGGGTGCTCGCGGCGTCCTCGCCCGAGGCCGAGTCGAGCTACCACAGGGACTTGCTCGAGGACCTGCGCGTCGAGGTGCGACTGATGCGCGAGGCCCTGGAGCGTCGAGCCCAGGAGGCGGAGTCCCAACGCCAGGCGGAGCTGCTGAAGCGGGTGGAGGAGTCGCGGCGCAGGGACCGGGAGCGTCAGCAGGAGCTCGCCCGACGCGAGGCCGAGGCCGCCGCGCTGGAGGCCGCGCGGGCGCGCGCGGAGCAGGAGGCGCACCAGGCCCGGTTGGCGGACGCGCTGGAGCGGCTGGGGCCGCGTCCCGTGCAGTTGCGACGGTTCGACGCGAGCCCCCAGGTGGAGCTCCTCCCGATAGACGTGGAGGTCATCTTCCCCGGCGCGACGATGGCCTCGGTGCTGGACTACTCGCGCACCCTCAAGGCCCTCAGCGGGGCCGGGGACTGGATGGAGTTGCTCGCCGCCAATGGTCTGTCCATGACGACGTGGAGCACGGAGGCCCGCGCCTGGGGCGAGGCGATGATTCGACGCCCGGAGCTGGGACTGCGCTTCTCCCAGCTCTTCCATGCGCCTTGGAGCTGAACCGCTACTGCGCGGTGGCGCCGCCGTCGAGAATCATCTCCGCGCCCGTCATCAGCTTCGACTCGTCCGAGGCGAGGTAGACGACGGCGTTGGCCACGTCATCCGGCTCCCCCAGCGCGCCCTGGGGAATCGTGCGCCGCAGCCCCTCGCGCGCCCGCTCCGGCGAGCCCGAGGAGGCAATCAGCGCCTTCACCATGTTCGTCTCGATGAACGTGGGGTGGATGGAGTTGCAGCGGATGCTGTAGCCGTGGTGCGTGCAGTGCAACGCCACCGACTTGGTGAACATGTGCACGGCCGCCTTCGCGCTGCCGTACGCCACCAGCGTGGGCACGCCGATGAGCCCCGCCACGGAGGAGATGTTGATGATGGAGCCCCGGGCGCCCGACTTGCGCATGGCCTGGATGCCGTGCTTGCAGCCCAGGAAGGTGCCGTCCAGGTTGACCGCGTGCACCAGCCGCCACTCGGCCAGGGTGATGTTCTCCACGTCCTTGGGGACGCCCAGGCCCGCGTTGTTGACGAGCACGTCCAGCCGGCCGAACTTCGCGAGCGTCGTCTCCATCGCGCGCACCCAGTCCTCCTCGCGCGTGACGTCCAGCGGGACGAACAGGCCCATGCCCTCACCCAGGGATTGGGCCACCTGGACGCCAGCCTCCTCCTGCTGGGGCCGGTCCGTCACCACCACCTTGGCGCCCTCGCGCGCGAGCATCCGCGCCGCCGCGCTGCCCAGCCCGCCCGCCGCGCCCGTAATCAGTGCCACCTTGCCTTCCACGCGCTTCATCGTCGTGCCTCCCGTCGAACAGCGTGTCTTCAGACAGGCCCATTGGGCGTGAGCAGCACCTTGCCGCCGCGTCCACCCTCCATGGAGCGCGCCAGCGCCTCCTGGATGGCGTCCAGCGTGAAGGTGCCCTCCACGGCCGTCTTCAGCGTGCCGTCGGCGACCAGCTTCGCCAGCCGGCCGAAGGTCTCCTGCTGCTGCTCGCGCGGGGCGCGCTTGAGCCACAGCACCAGCCAGAAGCCGCGCAGGGTGATGTCCTTGAAGATGGTGGCCGCGGCCGACAGCTTGGGGCCCTTGCCGGACATCACGCCGTAGTTCACCACGGTGCCGCCGGTGGCGAGCGAGTCCCCCAGCCGCCGCGTGGAGTCGCCGCCCACCGCGTCGATGGCCAGCCGCACCTTGGCGCCGCCCGTCGCCGCCTTCACGCGTTCGGGCAAATCGTCCGTGTCGGTCAGCACCACGTCCGCGCCCAGCTCGGTGAGCTCCTTCGCCAGCTCCTCGCGGCGCACCACGTTGAGCGTCTTGTAGCCGGCCTGCTTCGCCAGGGTGATGAGGTAGCGGCCCACCGCGGAGTTGGCGGCGTTCTGCAGCACCCAGTCCCCGGGCTTCAGCGCGCCGAACTCGCGCAGCAGGATGTCCGCGGTGGGCGGGTTGACGAACAACATGGACGCCTGCTTCACGTCCGTGCCGGGCGGCACCGTCAAGAGCCCCTCGGCGGGCGCCACCAGGTGCGTGCGCCACGTGCCCGCGCCCAGCGGCAGGAAGACCAGGTCTCCCACCTTCACGGCCGAGGTGTCCTTCACCTCCACCACGCGGCCCACGCCCTCGTTGCCCGGCACCGCCGGCAGCTTGGGCAGCGAGCCGTACTGGCCCGACAGGGTGAGCACGTCCGAGGGGTTGATGGGCGTGGCGAGGACCTCGATGCGGACCTGCCCCGATTCGAGCGCCGCGTCGGGCTCCTCCACCACCTCCACGACCTTCAACGGGTGCCCGAACTTCGAAAACCGGACCACTTTCATGGGTTGCTCCGAGTGCGCGCGGGAAATCGTGGCCGCACCCTAGCGACCTTCGGCCCCGGAGCCGAGCACGCACTCCAAGTCGTCGCGACAACCCGTTCGCCGGGGTGGGGGCACCGGGCACGGTGTCCACCGGAGGACGCGCGGGGAGGGGCAGGGAGGCACGAGGGCCTCGCATTCCCGCGTCGTGCTGCTCACCTTGCGTGGTGACTCGGGGCGGCTGGGTGGCGAGGAGGCGACAGTGGGCAGCGACGTGCGCGGGGGGATGACCCTGGGCCGACCGATGGAGGCCGCGACGGTGGCGGCTCCGCTGGCCGTCCCCTGGAGACGCAGGGCGATGGGGATGTTACGGCCCCTCTTCGCGGTGGCCGGGGTGGGCATGCTGGCGCTGCTGGTGCGCAAGGTGGGTCCCCAGGAGCTCGGAGCCGTGCTGCTGGACGCCGCGCCGTGGCTGCCGTGGGTGGCGCTGTTGGAGGTGGGGCGTCAGGGCATGGACGCGCTCGCCACGCGCGCCTCCTATGGCGCGAGCGCGGAGCGGGTGCCTCTGAGGGTGCTGGCGCGCGCGCAGCTCATCGGCACCGCGGTGTCCAGCATGGCGCCCGCGGGCCGCGCGGCGGCGGAGGCCACCAAGGCCGCGCTGCTGTCGGCGCACATGGGCGGCGGCACGGCGGCGGCGGCGGCGGCCACGTCCCAGGCGGCGTCACTGGCGGCCGGCGGACTCATCTCCTTCCCCTGCGCGGCGGCCTCGTTCCTGCTCACCGGTTGGTCCGTCTTCACGCTGGCGATGCTCGGCCACGGCGTGGTGTTGGTGCTGGCCTCCACGGGCGTGCGCGCGTGCATGCGGGCCCATGGGCCGTGCGCGTGGCTGGCGAAGCGCTCGCGCAGGTGGGCGCAGCTCACGGAGCAGTTCCGTCAGACGGCGTGCCATGGGTCGCTGCTCCCCAGGAGCCCGGTGCTCGCCTTCCTGGGCAGCCGCACGCTGCAGGTGGCGCAATACGCGGTGCTGACGCACGCGGTGGGCATCGACACGTCGCTGGTGCAGGCGCTCTTCTCGCAGGGCCTCTATCTGTGCGCGCTGGCGGTGGGCTCGCTGGTGCCTGGACAGGTGGGCGTGAGCGACGGCGCCTTCGCGCTGGCGGCGGGCGTGCTGGACACCACCGCCGCGCGCGCCATGTCGGTGGCGCTGCTGGGCCACCTGGTGCAGCTGGTCTTCGTGTTGGCGGGCGCGCTCACGCCGCTGGTGTGGCGGCTGCCTGGGGTGGCGCGGCCGGCCGCACCCGCACCGGCGTGCCGTTGAAGGCCGCGTTGCCGCTGACGGCGTCCACCGCGTGGTCGTCCGTCAAATCGTTCTGGCTGATGCCCGCGTGCTCGGTGGCCACGCGCAGCTTCGTGCCCTGACGGCGATGGCCATAGCCGTGCGGCAGGCTCACCACGCCCGGCATCACCTCGTCCGTCACCGCCACCGGCACCGTCACCTCGCCCACGCGGGAGGTGACGGTGGCGTCCACGCCGTCCGTCAGCCCGAGGCGTGTCGCGTCCTCCGGGTGCACCATCAGCGTGCAGCGCGGCTTGCCCTTGAGCAGGCCCGGCACGTTGTGCATCCAGGAGTTGTTGTCGCGCAGGTGTCTGCGGCCGATGAGCAGCAGCTCCCCCGCGCGTGCGTCGGGCGCCGCGCCCTCCGGGAAACTCTGTGCGAGCCGCTGCACGTCCGCGACGAGCAGCGAGGGGGCCAGGTGGAGGCGCCGGTCCTTCGTCTGCAGCCGCTCGGGCAGGCACGGCTTCAACGGGCCCAGGTCCACGCCGTGCGGCGCGGCGCGCAGCTTCGACAGGGACAAGCCCTGGCGCAGCGGGTGGAACCGGTTGCCGTGGGGGCCCATCCGCAGGCCGACATCCAGCATCCGCTCCGGCCCCAGCCGCGTGAGGGCCTGGTAGCGCAGCGTCTGGCGCACGGACGGACGACCCTTGCGCAAGGTCTCCAGGCGGTGCTGCAGCGCGAGCACGATCTGCCAGTCGTGACGCCCCTCCGGCCCGGGCTCGAACAACGGCGGCGAGTACTTGGCGGTGTTGCGCACGGCCAGCGCGTGGAAGGCCACGTCGTAGTGGCCGCGCTCCAGCGGAGACACGGGCGGCAGGATGATGTTCGCGTGGCGCGTGGTCTCGTTGAGGTACGGGTCCACGCTCACCATGAAGTCCAGCCCCTCGAGCGCGCGCTCCAGCTGCGCGCCATTGGGCGTGGACAGCACGGGGTTGCCCGCCATGGTGACGAGCGCGCGCACGCGGCCGTCTCCCGGGGTGAGCATCTCCTCGGCGAGCACGGCCGAGGGCAGCTCGCCGCCCGTCTCCGGCAGGCCCCGCACCCGGCTCTTCCACCGGCCATGGCTGCCCCGGCCGAGCGCCATCGCCTTGGGGCCGCAGATGATGTCGAAGGCGGGCTGGGTGAACATGGCGCCGCCCTCCTTGTCCATCTGGCCCGTCACCACGTTGAGCACGTTGATGAGCCATTGGCACAGCGAGCCGAAGGGCTGCGTGGACAATCCCATGCGCCCGTAACAGACGGCCGCTTCGGCGGCGAGGAAGTCGCGCGCGAGCGTGCGCACCGTCTCGGCCGGAACCCCGGTGTGGGGCGCCACGCGCTCGGGTGGGAAGTCGCGCGCGAGGGCTCGCACGGTGTCGAGCCCGTCCGTGAGCGCGTCCAGGTGGCCCGTCCTCGGCGGGTGCTCGTGGAGCACGACGTTCAGCAGCGCGAGCAGGAGCAGCGCGTCCGTGCCGGGGCGGATGAAGACGTGCGTGTCCGCGATGGCCGCGGTCTCCGTGCGGCGCGGGTCCACCACCACCAGCTTGCCGCCGCGCTGCTGGATGGCGCGCAGCCGGGTGCGCACGTCCGGGGCCGTCATCAGGCTGCCGTTGGACGCGAGCGGGTTGGCGCCCATCACCAGCAGGTACCGCGTGCGGTCCAGGTCCGGGATGGGCACCAGCAGCTGGTGGCCGAACATGAAGTACGACACCAACTGGTGGGGGAGCTGGTCCACGGACGTGGCGGAGAAGCGGTTCTTCGAGCGCAGCGCGCGCACCAGCTCCGAGCCGAACACCATGTTGCCCAGGTTGTGCACGTTGGGGTTGCCCAGGTACGAGGCCACCGCGTCGCGCCCGTGTGCCTGCTGCACCGCGTGCAGGCCCTTCGCCGCCGCGTCCAGCGCCTCGTCCCACGACACGCGCTCCCACCCTGCTTGGGTGCGGAGCATCGGGTGGCGCAGCCGGTCCGGGTCCTCGTGCAAGTCCTTGAGCGCCAGCGCCTTGGGGCACACGTGGCCCCGGCTGAACGGGTCCTCGTCATCTCCCCGGATGGAGGTGATGCGCTCCTCCCGCAGTTCGATGCGCAGGCCGCACATGGCCTCGCACAGGTTGCACGTACGGAAGTGGACCCGGGACGTGGCCTTGGCGCTCATGCCGCGCACTCTACACAACGCCAATGGCTGACGCGGATGGCGGTGCCATGGAAGGATTGTGTCTCCAGGAGAACACATGCGCCGGATGGAGCCGTGGGTCATCGCCGTGGGGTTGTTGGCATTGTCACCGCTGAGCGTGGAGGCCACCGAGCCGCCCCGGGTCGCCGTGTCCAAGGCCCGCGCGCTGACCTTCACCCGGCAGGACGCGGTGGTGGGGCGCGCCGAGGACGTGCGGATGGGGATGACGATGCGGCAGGACTTCTACATCACCGCGCCCGACATGGAGCCGGAGCCCATCGACGTCTCCACCGAGATGGCCCAGGCGCAGGTCTTCACCCCGCTCGAGGTGAAGGGGCCCCTCGTCACCAAGGCGAAGCTCGCCTACGGCGACGTGGTGGATGTGATGAAGGACCCGCAGGGCCGGCAGAAGCGGCAGGTCACCCTCGTCCACCAGAAGACCTACGTGGGTGAGGCCAAGGCGGGCCGCATCGAGGTGACGGACGCGGACGGCAAGCCGGTGACGCCCGAGGAGGCGGAGCTGGTGCGCAAGGATTTGGACGGGCTGGGCGTCGAGGACCCCATCACCGCCGCCTTCCCCCAGGGGCCGGTGAAGGTGGGCGCGAAGCTGGACGGCGTGGCGCGCGCCTTCGAGAAGCTCCTGCAGAAGGGCAACCCCGCGAACGTGAAGTTCCGCAAGACGCGCGTGCAGCTCAAGGAGATACACGAGGACCCGCGCGGCCTCGTCGGCCTGTTCCTCGTCTCCACCACGCTGGAGATGGCCCCGGACGAGCAGAACCCCATGACGACGACCATCGCCTACCAGGGGACGATGAACGTCCTGGGCGAGGGCACCGAGCTCACCGCCTTCAACCTGCAGGGGCCCGTCGTCTACACCCCGATTCCCGCGATGAAGGCCAAGGGCATGAAGGTGGAGGGCAAGGGCGACTCGGTCCTCTTCTTCTCCGTCCAGCCCGCCGCGAAGCCCTGACGACACGTCGCGTCAGGCCGTCGTCGCGCTGTGACGGGGATGGTCCGGCGTGACGCACGGATGGCCGGCTGCCCCGCGAAGCAGCGCGAGCGTGACAGCACGCTGACAGAGAATGGGCAGGGTTGGGCGTTAGAGGGTTCCCATGTTCCTGCACGCGCTCGGGCACTTCCATCCGCCCAACCTCCTCACCAATGCCTTCCTGGAGGAACTGGGGCTCGAGACCTCGGACGCGTGGATTCTGGAGCGGGTGGGCATCCGCTCCCGTCACACGGTGCTGCCGCTGGACTACCTGCGCCAGACGCGCAACCGGGACGTGAGGGCCGCGCAGGAGGCCGCGCTCTACAGCAACGCCCAGACGGGCGCCCACGCCGCGCGCATGGCGCTCGAGCGCGCGGGGCTGAAGCCCTCCGACATCGGCCTCGTCGTCGCCGGCGGATGCAGCCCGGATGAATGCATCCCGGCCGAGTCCAACCGCGTGGCGCAGGAGCTGGGCATCGACGCGCCGGCCGTGGACCTGCAGAGCGCCTGCTCGTCCTTCTGCACGCAGCTGCACTTCCTGACGGGCATGCGCCCGGAGCGGCTGCCGGAGTACGTGCTCGTGGTGAACATGGACAACTCCACGCGCGTGGTGGACTACACGGACCGCTCCAGCGCGGTGCTGTGGGGTGATGGCTCCTCGGCGGCGGTGCTGTCCCCGCGCGTGCCCGGTCGCTGGCGAATCACCGAAACGCGGCTCGCCGGAGACCCCTCGGGCGCGGACAAGGTGCGCGTGCCGCGCATCGGCCACTTCACCCAGCACGGCGCGGAGGTGCAGAAGTTCGCCATCCGCCGCGCGGGGGAGACCTTCCTGGACCTGCGCGCCGACTACCTGGCCCGCCACCCGGACCGGAGCAACGCCAACGTCACCTTCATCGGCCACCAGGCCAACCTGCGCATGCTGGAGGCCGTCCAGCGCCGCTGCGAAGTCCCGGAGTCACGCCACTTCTTCAACGTCCACGTCCGGGGCAACACCGGCGCGGCCGGCGCCCCGGGCGTCCTGAGCGAGCACTGGGACGACCCCGGCCTGGGCGACGCCCTGGTCCTGAGCGTGGTGGGCAGCGGTCTCACCTGGGCCGGCGCCCTGCTCGAGCGCACTTAGGCCCCCCTGGCGCTCCCCGGCCGCCCCGGCTCGAAGTGTCCGCCCGGGCGCCCGTCATGCAGCCTCCTCCCCCGCACGTCGGAGACCGCTGGTATGTTCTCCAACGAGCGCCATGGCCCCGACACACCGCGACATCCCCCTCCCGAGTTCCTCGTGGCTCACGGCCCCGGACCGGTGTGCCTCGACGCCGGGCATGGGCGGGGCCTCACCCCAGGTCCGCTCCGTCCACTGCTCCACAGGGATTTGGAACGATCGGCTGGCGGTCGCGTCCAGGCATGCGCACCTATCCGGGCACCGTACTCGGACGGGGCGGGGGTCGGACGCATGAGAGAGCAGGCGTGGCGGAGCGCGCGGTGGCTCGTGCTGGGGCTGGTGCTGGCGACGGGCGCGGCGCAGGCGGGACAGAAGCAGGTGGGTGGGGTCGACATGCCGGACTCCCTGCAGCTCCAGGGGCGCACGGTGGAGTTGGCCCACATGGAGCTGCACAAGCGCTTCTTGTTCAAGGTGTACGTGTGGAGTCTCTATCTGGAGTCGCGGCCACGCAGCGCGTCGGAGGCCATCGCCTCCAACTCCGTGAAGCGGCTGCACTTCCGCTTCCTGCGAGACATCACCCGCTCGCAGCTGGTGGACAGCCTGCGCAACGGCCTGCACCGCAACCCGGAGCTGCGCGAGGGGCCGCTGTCCCATCAGCTGGGCGTGATGCTCGCCTCGCTGCGTGACGTGGAGAAGGGCGGGGACCTCATCATCACCTACACCCCGGATGGCGGCCTGGAAGTCGGCGGCGCGGCCAGCGGCGGCGTGTTCATCCCCGGCAAGACGTTCGCCGACGCGCTCTTCGCGGTCTGGCTGGACGTGCACCCCATCTTCCCTCGCTGAATCTTTCCACCCGGGCCCTCTGGCGAGGGGCCGGGCTGGCGAAATGCCCGTGTGGGTTCTCCCTGACCTTGGTGCTTCCTGGCGGTAGGCTGGAGCTCCAACCATCGCTGTCAGGAGAAAACATACACATGCGGACACGGCTGATGCTGGCTGCGCTCATCGCGCTCTCCACCACGGGATGCGTCTCCCAGGGCACCTTCGACGCGAAGGCCCTGGAGGCGGAGAACCTCACCAAGGGCCTCAACGACGAGAAGGGCGCGCGCGAGGCCGCCGAGGCCAAGGTCAAGGAGCTGACGGAGAAGATCGCCGCCCAGGAGGAGGAGAAGAAGGCCCTGGAGACGCGGCTGACCACCTCCGAGTCGCGCCTCACGGCGGGCGCCGCCGAGCGCCGCGCGTTGCAGGACCAGAACGCGCAGCTCGCCGCGCTCAACGAGGAGCTGGCGCGCAACTCCAAGAAGCTGGCCCAGGCCAAGGAGGAGCTGGAGAAGAAGAGCTCCGAGTACGAGAACCTGGCGCAGAGCCTCAAGTCGGAGATCGCCGACGGGAAGATTGAATTGTCCGAGCTGAAGGGCCGCATGACGGTGCAGCTCAAGGACAAGATCCTCTTCGCCTCCGGCTCCGCGCGCGTGGGCAAGGAGGGCGGCGACGCCCTGAAGAAGATCGCCGACGCGCTCAAGACGGTGCAGGGGAAGATCATCCGCGTCGAAGGACACACGGATGACGTTCCGACGGGCGGCGGCCAGTTCCCCACCAACTGGGAGCTGAGCCTGGCGCGCGCCATGGCGGTGGTGCGGGCGCTGCAGGACGCGGGCGTGGACCCGACGACGCTGTCAGCGGCGGGCTATGGGCAATACCAGCCCATCGCGGTCAATGACTCGCCCGAGAATCGCAGTCTGAATCGTCGTATCGAAATCGTCCTCGCGCCCAAGTAGTGAAAGGGTTAGGGAGGTCGGGCGCCTTCGCGCCC
Organism: Myxococcus guangdongensis; assembly: GCF_024198255.1. Classification (NCBI taxonomy): domain Bacteria; kingdom Pseudomonadati; phylum Myxococcota; class Myxococcia; order Myxococcales; family Myxococcaceae; genus Myxococcus; species Myxococcus guangdongensis. The sequence continues at coordinate 911,845 of NZ_JAJVKW010000002.1, read as the reverse complement.
TTCCTCCCATGAGAACGTTCCTGGCCGTTTTGTGTTTCTGCCTCGCCGCCGGAGCCTGGGCCCAGGCTCCGGACGGCGGTGTCGCCGACCCCGACGCGGGCGTCCCCACGGGCGTGTTGACGAAACCGCCCGAGCTGTTGCGTCAGGTCGAGGCTCCCTATCCACCCGAAGCCGCCGCCCAGCAGCTCGAGGGCACGGTGGTGATGTTCATCGACATCTCGGAGACGGGCGCCGTCACGAATGTCGAAATCACCCAGCCCGCCGGCCACGGCTTCGACGAGGCCGCCGTGGAGGCCGTGAAGCAGTTCGAGTTCTCCCCCGCGGAGGTCGACAACGTCCCCTCCCCGGTGCGCATCCAGTACGCCTACCAGTTCGTCTTCCGGCCCGTGGCCCCGCCCACCGACGCGGACGGCGGCACCGTGGAGCCCGAGGCCCCGGTGAACTTCAGCGGCCAGGCGCTGGAGCGCGGCACGCGCAAGCCGCTCAACGGCGCGGAGGTGGTGCTCCCGGAGCTGGACCGCTCCGTCGTGGCGGACTCGGAGGGGCGCTTCTCCTTCCGGGGCGTGCCGCTGGGCACCCACGAGGTGCTGGTGGTGCAGGGCGGCTATGACCGCTTCAAGACCCGGGAGACGGTGTCCGAGGGCCGTGAGACGCGCGCCACGTACTACGTGCAGAAGCGCATCTTCAGCCCCTTCGAGACGGTGGTGCGAAGCGACCGTGAGCGCAAGGAGGTGACGAGCACCACGCTCCAGGTGGCCGAGGTGCAGCGCGTGCCCGGCACCCAGGGCGACACGCTCAAGGTGGTGCAGAACCTGCCCGGCGTGGCGCGCCCGGCCTTCAACGGCGGCGCCCTGGTCATCCGTGGCACCAGCCCCCAGGAGTCCGGCGTCTTCCTGGACGGCCAGCGCATCCCCCTGCTGTTCCACTTCGGCGGCCTGACGAGCGTCTACAACTCCGAGCTCCTGGAGTCGCTGGACTACCTGCCCGGCAACTTCTCCTCGTACTACGGCGACATCACCGGCGGCGTCATCAACGTCAACAGCCGCGAGCCGAAGATGGACCGCATCCACGGCACCGTGGGCGTGAGCCTCATCGAGTCCAACGCCGTCATCGAGGGGCCGATTACGGACACGCTGGGCTTCGCCATCGGCGGCCGGCGCTCGTACATCGACCTGGTGCTGGGGGTGATTCCGGAGGGCGACGACGGCCCGAGTCTCCAGGTGGCGCCGCGCTACTACGACGCGCAGCTCAAGCTGGTGTGGAAGCCCATCTCCCGCCACACCTTCACGCTGCAGGGCATCACCTCGCGCGACCGGCTGGGGCTGGTGTTCGACCGGCCGTCGGACAACGACCCGTCCGTCAACGGCAACCTGGACGTGACGACGGGCTTCAACCAGCTGCGCCTGCGTCACCAGTACCGCGGGGAGCGGCTCACGCTGGACACGCACGCGCTGGTGGGCAACACGCTGGTGGAGTTCGAGATTGGCGAGCGCAACCTGCGCATCGCCTCCACGGACCTGAACCTGCGCGCCACGGCGGAGTACGCGCTGGTGGAGCCCTTCACCCTGGCGGGTGGCGTGGACGTGACGAGCAGCTTCGCGAACGTGAAGGCGCGCATCCAGCGGCCGCCTCGCGAGGGTGAGCCGCCCAGCCCGCTCATCACCGAGGACCTGCTCGACACCGACGGCGACTTCCTCCAGTACTTCCCCTCGCTCTGGATTGAAGGGCGCTGGCGCCCGTTCAAGGGGCTCCTGGTGGTGCCGGGCGTGCGGTACGAGGGGTATGTCTTCACCGACCAGAAGAAGGTCAAGCGCACGCTGAACCCGCGCCTGGCGGTGCGCTACGCGCTGACGGACACGCTGACGCTCAAGGGCGGCGCGGGCGTGTACCACGGGCCTCCGGTGCAGGATGAGCCCAGCCTCGCGTTCGGCAACCCGGACCTCTCCGCGAAGCGCTCGCTCCAGTACGGCGTGGGCGCGGAGTGGCAGCCCGTGCAGGAGTGGTTCGTCAGCGGCGAGGTCTTCTACAACGACTTGGACAACCTCATCAGCCGCTCGGACGCGCTGGTGGAGCGCGACGGGGAGCTGGTGCCGGAGCGGCTGAAGAACGGCGGCATCGGCCGGGTCTACGGGTTCGAGCTGCTCGTGCGCCGCGCGCTGACGGAGCGCCTGTTCGGCTGGATTGCGTACACGCTCAGCAAGAGCGAGCGCCGGGACGCGCCCGGGGCGAACTGGCGCCTGTTCGACAACGACCAGACGCACGTGCTGACGGCGATTGCGTCCTACAAGCTGCCGAGGGGCTGGGAGGTGGGCGCCAGGTTCCGCTTCGCGTCCGGCAACCCGACGACGCCGGTGGTGGGCTCGGTGCGTGACGACGGCACCGACGTGTTCCTGCCGCTGTTCGCGGGGGTGAACTCGCGGCGGCTGCCGTCCTTCAACCAGCTGGATGTCCGCGTCGACAAGATCTTCGTCTTCGACCAGTGGACGCTGGACCTCTACCTGGACTTGACGAACGTCTACAACAACGCGGCGGTGGAGGGCATCGCCTACAACTACAACTACACCCAGAGCGCCTACTTCGAGGGACTGCCCATCCTCCCCGTCATCGGCGCCAAGGGGAGCTTCTGACCATGCGCGCGTGTGTCTTCATCTCCCTGGCCGCGGCGCTCCTGGCGTGTGGCCCCGACTTCGAGCTGCAGAGTGAGATCCGCCGGGTGCGGGTGCTCGCCATCCGCGCCGAGCCGCCCGAGCTGGTGCTGGACCCGGACACCGGCGCCTTGCCCGGGCCCACGTCCTTCACCGCGCTGGCGGTGACGCCCGACGCGCGGCCCGTCACCGTCACCTATGCGCTGTGTCGCCTCAACGGCAACCCGTACGACGGCCGCTGCCCGGGTGAGAACGGCGTGACGCTCGCGGATGGCACCCTGTCGTTGCAGAACCCCGACGTGCAGGCGGTGCTGCTGCAGGCCCTCCAGGCCGCCAACCCCAACGGTGGCGCCACGCCCAACCCGGACGACCCGCGCACGCGCGCGGCGCTGGAGAAGGGCATCCCCCTGTTCGTGGGCTACGAGGCGACGGACGGCTCCGGCACGCCCGAGGGCTCCGAGCGCGGCGTGCGCCAGGTGCTGGTGCGCATGACGCGCGAGCCGAACCACAACCCGGGCGTGGCGGACATCCTGTGGAACGACGCGCCGCTCGTGGGGCCGCTGCCGTTGAATCAGGAGGTGGTGTTCCGCCCCACGCTCACCGAGGGCAGCCTGGAGGTCTTCACCGGCGAGGACGGCCCGGAGACCGAGCAGGTCTTCTACAGCTGGTTCGCCACGGGTGACGGCGAGGTGAAGGAGTTCCGCTCGCTGGAGCCGGTGGACGGCAGGCCGGGGGACCCGACGTCGAAGTACGAGACGCCCAAGACGCCCCAGCGCATCACCGTGTACGTGGTGGCGCGCGACGGACGCGGCGGCGTGGGCTGGCTCAGCCGTGAGGTGGATGTGGGGCCGTAGTCACTCCCCCACGTGAGCACCTGTCGATGAGGGAGCGGCCCGCTTTCGAGCGGGCCGTCTGCCTTTGAGGGAGGGGTCGACGGCTCCCGGCCCCGGAGGGCGGTGGGACTGTCTGGAATTGTCGCCACGTCGCGAGCGTGACGGGGGCGGGACACGACTCCTGTATGTCTGGCGCGGACCGTGGCCACCCCCCAGCGCGCGCGCCCACGTCGCGCCACGGTCCTTCCCCGTCGGCAAGGAGCGTCCCTCATGGCTAACAAGTCCCAACCGGACTACGCCGGTCGTGCCCTCGACAGCTTGAAGCAGGCGTTGCTCGAGCGATTGGACCGCAATCAGCTCGTGCACCGAGATGTCCCCTGGAGCTCCTCGCGCGCGGAGGAGTCGCCGCTCACGGGCGGACGCGACGTGGAGGCGTGGTTCCTGGGCCCGCGCGCGGAGAACGCGGAGCTCTTCGAGCAGCTGGTGTTGGAGGCGCTGAGGGACCACTCCTTCTGGCGCCGCAACTTCCACCCCACGGACCCGCCCGCAATCACCCAGAGCATCAAGCGGGACCCTGGCTACCTGCGCGCGCTGGACACGCTGCACACGGAGTTCGACACCCTGCTGGCCGAGCTGAAGAAGTCCGCGCCCTTCTTCAGCATGCGCTACCAGGGCCACATGACGTGGGACCAGACGCTGCCGGGCATGGCGGGCTACTTCGCGGCCATGCTCTACAACCAGAACAACGTCGCGCTGGAGGCCTCGCCGCTGACGACGGTGCTGGAGGTCCGCGTCGGTGAGGATTTGTGTCGCATGGTGGGCTACGCCGAGCAGGGGCAGGTGCGGCCCTGGAGCCACCTGACGTGTGGTGGCACCACCGCCAACATCGAGGCGATGTGGGCCGCGCGGAACCTCAAGTTCTACCCGCTGTCCCTGCGCGAGGCCTTGAGCAAGGAGCCCTCGCTCGCCGCCGCGAAGGGGCTGGAAGTCACCCTGCCGTCCGACAAGAAGGCGCGACTGTTGGACTTGAACGCGTGGCAGGCGCTCAACCTGGAGGTGGACGAGGTGCTGGGGCTGCCCACGCGCATCCAGGACCAGTTCGGCATCCCGGTGGAGGCGCTGACGGCGCGGCTGTCCGACTACACGCTCCAGGACCTGGGCCTGGTGGAGTTCACCCGGCGCCACCTGGGGGAGGTGAAGGCGCCGGTGTTCATGGTGCCGGGCTCCAAGCACTACTCGCTGCCGAAGGCCGCGGCGATTCTGGGCCTGGGCGCGGACCACATGTACAGCATCCCGCTGGATGAAGCCGGGCGCATGGACATGGAGAGCCTGGAGTCACGGCTGGACCAGTGCCGCGCGGACAAGCGACCGGTCATCGCGGTGACGGCGGTGATGGGCACCACGGAGGAGGGGTTGGTGGACCCGCTCGCGTCGGTGACGGCCCTGCGCAAGCAGAAGTACCACCCGCTGGACATGTCCTTCTGCGTGCACGCGGACGCGGCGTGGGGCGGCTACTTCGCGTCGCTCTTGCGCCCGGCGCCCGGGCCCAAGGGCGCGCGCTCGGGTCCCCCGGCGCCGGTGCTGCAGCTGAGCACCTATGCGATGAAGCAGTTCGAGGCGCTGCCGGAGGCGGACACCATCACCGTGGACCCGCACAAGACGGGCTACCTGCCGTACCCCGCCGGCGCGCTGTGCTACCGCAACCAGGCCATGCGCAGCCTCGTCGCCTTCGAGGCGCCGTACATCAACACCGCCGGCAGCCAGGAGGACCTCACGGTGGGCAAGTACGGCATCGAGGGCTCCAAGCCCGGCGCCGCCGCGGCGGGCGTGTACCTGAGCCACGCCGTCGTGCCGCCGGACCAGCGCGGCTACGGCAAAATCCTCGGCAGGGCGCTCTACAACTGCAAGCTGTTCCACGCGCGCCTGCTGATGATGAACGCGGTGGCGGACGACTACCGGGTGGTGCCCGGCCCGCGCTTCGAGCTGCCGGAGAACCTGCGCAAGAAGTACGGCGGGACGCAGAAGGCGCTGGAGATGCTGCGACACCAGCTCACCAGCAAGCGCCACGAGGAGCTGCTCACCAGCGCGCAGCCCGAGGAGCTGGAGCTGCTGCGTGAGATGGGCGCGGACCTCAACATCCTCACGTATGCCTTCAACTTCCAGACGGCGGATGGGCTCAATCCCAGCCTCGCCAAGGCCAATGAGTTCAACCGGGGCATCTACGACCGGCTGGGCGTGAAGGCGGATGGCCGCGACATCTACGGCTACCGGCTGCTGGTGAGCACCACGGACTTCATCGAGGCGGACTACGGCAAGAAGTTCTTCGCCGACTACGAGGAGCGGCTCTTGGGCACCGCCACGCCCGAGGACGCCGAGGAGGGCCGCATCACCGTGCTGCGCTCCGTCATCATGGACCCCTGGATTACCGAGGACCTGGAGGGCCGCCCCTTCCTCGACACCATCATCCAGGAGCTGCGCGCCGCGGTGGAGGACACCCTCTACGAGATGAAGGGCAAGGCCACCCGCCGCACCCGGTAGCCGGGGGACTCCGGCCACCTCGGGGTGCTCCGAGGTGGCCGATGTAGACCGAGTCAACGGAAACCTTGTTTTGTCTTCGTAAATAAGAATTTACGAGAAGGCCCCTTGGCTCTGTTCGCGGGGAATGCTTGGTTGCGCGTTCCCCCTCACCTGGAAAGGTGCGCATCGAATGCGGAACTTCCTCGCAGTGACGGCTTCCATCCTCTCGCTCTCACTGTTCGGCTGCAGCAGCGCGGCGCCGGAGCAGGCCCCGGCCGAGCCGACGCCGGAGACCACCGAGCAGACCCAGAGCCTCTACCCCACGGGCAGCGGCTGTCAGTATGACTCCGAGTGCGGTTCGGGCCTGTGCTGGCTCGAGGCGGACTCCTACCCGCTCTACAACCCGTACTGGATTCGCGCGGACTCCTGCACCGAGGAGTGCAGCGAGGGCGACCACCAGAGCTGCCGTGACCTGGCCGCGTCCCTGAACGCCCCGTCGCCCAACACGGCGCGATGCATCCCCGCGCGCGGCGTCTACGACGACTACCCCTACGACGACATCTTCTACGTGTGCGACATGGTCGCCGCGGGCCTGGGCCACGTCGCCTGGGTGGAGTGATGTCTTTCGCGCCGTCCGGAGCGGGTGTCTCCGGGCGGCGCGGTGGTGCTGGGAAATCCATGCCGATTCCATGATTGGCGTGAGGCGCCTTCCGGAGGGAATGCTCCGAGCCCATGGAACGCAGGCTCCTTGTCGTGGGTGTGATTGCAGGGCTCGTGCTGGGGGCGTGTGCCCCGCGCGGGGTGCGTCCGGTGAGTCCCCTGGGGAGCGAGTCCGACGTGCGGACGCGGCCGGGGAGGTACGTCGGCTACTCGGTGACGCTGAGCTTCTTGCAGACGGCTCGCCACCAGGGATACCTGGGCGATGTCGTGGTGATGGGCCTGGGCGAGGTGCCCCTGGTGACGACGTCACTGCGGCAGGGCGAGGTCGCGCTGGAGCGGCGGCTCGCGCCCGGCCTGAGCATCGAACATCCCGTGATGATGGAGTCCCAGCGACCCTCGGCGGCGCGACCCGGGCGGGTGCTATCGCGTGTCGAGGGCCTCGACTACGACTACCTGCGCGACCAGGGATGGTTGTTCGAGCACTGCGAGCCGGGGTTCGCGTGGCTGTGTGAGCCCGGCAACAGGGTGCTGGTGGCTCCCAGCTTCCAGGTGGTGGATGCGCTCGTCGCGTATCTGGGGCGCTGGATGCAGGAGGGGCATCGCAAGGGCGCCATCGTCATCCAGGTGTGGGCGCCACTGGGCACGGTCGACCAGGTGAAGACTCGCCTGGGCGCGCAGGACGGCTACACCGTCGCGTGGTGCAAGCCGGCGGAGCACCCGGGCCACCGTCTCCTCGTGCTCACGGGGCAGGGGACGCGGCTCTTCGCGCCGCTGGTCGCCGGTGAGCCCGAGGCCATCGAGCAGCGCGGCAACACCGGGGTGCTGATTGGCGCGCCCGGGACGGAGCGTGGGCTCACCACGGTGTCCCGGCCCGGCTGCCATGCGCCCTACGCGGCCTGGGTCGACGTCCACGGGTATGGACAGGTCGACGCGGCCATCGCGTGGTGGGGCCGCCGCCTGAAGGAGGGCGACCACGCGGGAGAGCTCCTGCTCCGGGTGTCGGGGCCCGAGCTGCTCCGCCTCGAGTGAGCGGGCTCAGCCCACGGTGGCGGAGGCGCGGCCGAGGCCCTCGGCCACGGAGGTGAAGGCATCGGCGGTGCGCACGCGCTCCTCGCCGAAGCGGCGCACGTAGAGCTGGCGCACGGCGGGAATCTGCGACGAGCCGCCGGTGAGGAACACCGCGTCGATGTGCTCGGCCTCCGGGTGGCGCGCGAGCAGACCTTGCGTGCACTGCTCCAGCTCGTCGAGCAGCGGCTGGCTGAAGGCGTCGAACTCGGCGCGGGTGATGAGCTCGTGGAGGTTGATGCGAGCCTCCTCGAAGTCGATGGTGGCGACGTCCTCGCGGGACAGGCGCACCTTGGCGGCTTCGATGGCGCGGAACAGGCGGTAGCCCAGGTTGTCGACCACCAGGTCGTGGAGGGCCTGGATTTCGGTCGGCTTGTCGCTGGTCTCCATCATCGTGTTGAGCAGCTCCTGGGTGGACTTCTCACGGATGAAGGACATCTCGTGCCAGGACATCAGCTTGGCCATGATGTGTTGCGGAATGGGCAGGCGCTTGTCGCTCAGGCCGCGCACCCGGTACGTGGAGCCGGCGCCGAAGCGGGGCAGGAGCTTGTGGCGCATGATTTCGGCGTCGAAGCGATCTCCGCCGATGCGCACGCCGGTGGAGCCGACGACGTCCGGGCGGCGGTCCTTGGCGCCCCGGCGTGAGGGGCCCAGGCGCATCAGGGTGAGGTCGGTGGTGCCGGCGCCGAAGTCGGCCACGAGGACGAGTTCGTCGCGGGTGAGCTGGGCCTCGTAGGCGAGCGCGGCGGCGATGGGCTCGATGAGGAACTCGATGTGCTGGAAGCCGGCGAGCTCGGCGGCGCGGTGCAGGCGCTTCTGGGCGAGCGCGTCCGCGTCCGGGTCCGGCGTGAACACGGCGGGGCGGCCGAGGACGACGGCCTCCGGGGGCGTGCCCATGTGGGCGCCGGCGGCCTCGCGCACGCGGCGCAGGAGGATGGCGACCAGGTCCTCGATGGTGAAGGTGCGGCCCTTGACCTGGGTGGCGCGGAAGGAGCTGGAGTGGAGGAAGGACTTCACGGACTGGATGAAGCGTCCGGTGTTGTCCTCGAGGTAGCGGTTGATGGCGTCGGCGCCCGTGTAGATTTCGCGCTCGTCGTCCGGGAAGAACATGACGGAGCGATAGAGCCGGGGCTCCGGGGTGTGGGGTTGCAGGGACAGCACCGTGCCATCAGGCAGGGCCGCCGCGGTGTTGCTGGTTCCGAAGTCGAGTCCGCAGGCGTGCATGGGGGTGCGCCCCTTATCCCCAAAGTCCCTGAAAGGGTAGGGCGTCGTGAGGTGGGCTGCCCGATGTAGGACGGCCGAGTGGGCGTCCGCCCGGAGAGGGCGTGGGTTGGGCGGAGTTCGATGACTTCCCATGTTCCTTGTTCGGGCAGTCACGACAGGAGGTTTCATGAAGCTCCGCGCGAAGTGGGCAATGGCCTCGGCCGCCGCGTTGCTCGTCACGGGATGTCGGTCGAAGTCGTCGCAGGCGGACGAGCAGCAACAGCAGGCCGCCCAGGCTCGCGAGGACGTCCAGCGAGAGCAACGCGAGCTGGACGAGGCGAAGGGCCGGGCCGGGCGAGAATCCGCCGAGGCCCAGCAGGCTGGTCAGCCGTCGGGCCAGGGCGCACAGGCAGGCACGGATGCACGGCAGCAGGCCGGACAGCAGGCGGCCGAGGCACAGCGTCAGGCCACGCAGGCGGGGCAGCAGGCCGATGTGGCTCGGCAACACGCCATGCAGGCTCAGGGCGCTCAGGCGGGGCAGAGGGGCGAGGCCGGGCCGCAGAGCGCGCAGGCAGTTCAGACGGGCGAGGCCGGGCCGCAGTCCGCACCGGCGGGACAGCAAGACGCAACCGCACAACAGCAGTCCGCGCAGGCGAGTCAGGTGGGCGAGGCACCGCAGCAGACCACACAGGCGGGTCAGCAAGGCGCGGATGCGCAGCAGCAGACCGCACAGGCGGGGCAGCAAGGTGCGGATGCGCAGCAGCAGACGGCACAGTCCCAGCAGGGCACGGGAGCCACGGGGACGCTGACGGACGACGCCAGCGACCTTGCGTCGGAACGCGAGGCGGAGCGGAAGGCCGAACTGCGCGCGGAGCATCAGGCGAGACAGTCCGGCACGGCGGCCAGTGGTTCGAGCGCGGAGACTTCATCGAGCCCGTCGGTCCCGTCCCAGTCCAACACGGAGCCTGGAATCGGAGGATCCTCCGTGGCGGGCGACTCCCAGTCATTGCCCTCCACCGATTCGAGCAGCTCCGCGCAGTCCTCGACACAAACCGCGCAACCCGTCGAGGAGGGACCCCAGCCCCTCTCACCCCTCGAGCAGCTCGATGCACGGCAGCAGCAGGAGCAGATCCTCGGCAAGACGGAGCCGCAGCCCAGCGCATCCACTTCGGACACGCAGCAGCCCGTGGCCACCGCGCCCTCCACCGATACGCAGACACAGCCTCAGACGGGAACCTCGACAGGAAGCACGGGGGCCCAGACACAGACCGGGACGGGCACGCAGCAAACCCAGCAGCCCGTGGTCATGCTCCCCGTTCCGCCCACGGGGACATGGCAGGGCGGCACGGCGTCATCCGCGGCCCAGTCCCAGCTCGGCGCGGAACAACTGTTCAACGGCGAGGTGGTGCGAGCCTCCGAGAGCGAGGTGCTGCTCAGCGAGAACGGCGAGCCCCAGCTCCGCGTGTCGGTGAGCCCCTCGACGTTGGTGATGGTGAACGGCATGCAGTCGGTCGCCGAGGACCTCCCGGAGGGAGCCCAGGTGCGCGCCGCGTACACCATGGACGAGACGGGCGAGGCCACGGCGACGCGCATCGAGGCCACCTCTCCGGGTGGGCCCACCGGCTCCACCACCCCACTCCAGGACACGCAACCCACACCGCAGCAGTAACCCCATCGCTCTGGTGACGGGGTGTCGAGAATCGCCACGTGATACGAGAGGCCTCCTCACATCCGAGGAGGTCTCATCATGAAGCAGCGTCTCGTCGTCATCCTGGGAGCACTGGGGTTGGGCGTGGTGATGGGCTGTGGTGGAGCCGTCGAGCAAGCCCCCGAGCCGACCGCCAGCGAGGCCGCGTCCCTGTGGGACGACCCGCAAGAACCCGCGCTCTGCAAGCAGGATGGGGAGTGCGGCTCCGGTGAGGACTGGGTGACATGCCCGGCGGACTGCGAGCCTCCACCGGACACGTGTGGGGACGGCGCTTGCCTCGGCGCGGAGACGCACCAGAGCTGCCCGGCGGACTGCGACGCTCCGGGTGACGGGTGTGGCGACGGCTATTGCATCGGCACGGAGACGCACCAGAGCTGTCCGTTGGACTGCGACGGCTGAGCATCGTCGGTCGGGCACCTATCGTCCGCCGGACAGTGGCAACGGTTCCCGCGCCCATACCGCTCGCACCTGCCCCTCCCCAACCTCCGCCAGCCTGGGTGGGAATCAGGGAGGGGACATGCACGGGGTGAGAGGGTGGATGGGCGCGCTGCTGGCGGGCGTGGTGGTGGTGATGGGCTGCATGAGTGAGTCGAGCGAGAGCCAGGTGCCGGGGCTCAGCGTGCGGACGGTGGAGCTCACGGACGCGCAAATCCTCCGGGCGATGCAGGTCGCGAACGAGAACGAGATTGCCTTCGGGGCGCTCGGGCAGTCCCGCGCGACGACCGCGTCGGTGCGAGCCTTCAGCGTGAAGATGGTCACCGAGCACACCGTGGCGCGCGAGGAGCTGGGCATGGTGGCCGTGGACCAGGAGCTCCGGCCCGCGGACAGCGAGCTGTCCTCCATGCTCATGGCGGAGGCCCAGCACATGATGGCGGAGCTGGACTCGCTGGAGGGGACGCGCTTGGACCTGGCGTTGATGGACGTGCAGCTCGCGCTCCATGCGCGCACGGCCATGCTGGTGGACTCCCTGCTGTTGCCCCAGTCGAGCAACGTGGCCTTGAGCCAGTTGCTCACGGCGCAGCGCAAGGCGGTGCAGGGGCATCTGGAGGAGGCCCTGTCCATCCAGAAGGCCGTCTTCGACGCCCCTGCGCCCTGAGCTACGAGAGGACCTGGAGCAGCCGCTTGGGGATGTCCTCGGCGTGCCAGCGCTGGAGCTCGCGGGCAATCTCGGCGGAGCGCTTCGCGCGGCCCTCGCGGATGAGGGGGAGCAGGGCGCGGGCCGCCTTGCGCTCCTGGGGCTTGCCGCCCGCGGCGAGCCGCTCGAAGACCTCCAGCCGGACGTCCGCGTCGTGCAGCTCGCCGAGTCCTTCCTGGAGCGGGACGAGCATCTCGGTCAGCGCGCCGAGGGTCCGTCGGAAGGCGGGCTGGAAGATTTCGAGCTCGTAGCGCAGCTTCTTCAATTCCTTGCGCAGCACATGGGCGGAGACGGCGTCGGGCGCGTCCATGTAGACCTTCATCCGCTTGTGCACGCGGCGCACGCGCCAGTGCAGGGGCTCCTTCACGCGGCGCCCGCCGAAGCGGTGGTCATCCTCCAGGCCATCCACTTTGCGCAGCATGCGAGGCAGGGTGCGAGCCGCCCAGCGCTTCAACTCCGAGCGCAGTCGCTTCTCCTTCGGCGCCAGTCCGGACAGCTGGGCCTTGCCCAGCGCGGCGATGCCCTTGCGCGTCTGCGGCTTCTCCCGGCGCGCCTTCTTCGCGACGTCCTCCAGCCACAGGGCCTGGACGTGGAGGTCCCGCACGTCGCCGAGCGCGTCCTGGAGGCGCTTCACCTCGTGCTCCAGCTTGGTGAGTCCACCCAGGGGGCGGAACACCTGGAGCGCGGCGCGGAGCCTGCGGGTGGCGACGCGCATGTCGTGGACGGCGTCGTCGTCGATGGTGCCGTTGAGCTTGGACTCCGGCTTGCGGACATCGGCGAGCCGTCCGGCGAGGATGCGGCGCGCGGCCTGTCCCAGTTCGCTGTCGGGGCCGAGGCCTCGGATGGGCGTGGGTTGAGCCATGGGGTCAGCCTTTCTTCGCGGGGTAGGTGCGAATCATCTGCTCGGCGGCCTCGGGGCCTTCCCAGCCGAGGACTCGGGCGTCCTTGTCGGCGAAGTGCACGACGGTGAGGAAGAAGTGCGCCAGCTCGTCGCGCTCGCGGTGGGAGATGTCCTGGTAGGTGCGCAGCTGTTCGGCGCGAGGCGCCTGGGTGGGGATGGCGAGGATGCGGTCATTGCGCTCGCGCTCACCGGGCTTGCCGTCCTTCTTCTTCTGGTCGACCAGGAGGACGCCGAGGGCGCGGCAGGGCAGCACGACGCCGGGCCAGGTGGAGTCGTCCCACAGGACCATGGCGTCGAGCGGATCTCCGTCCGGGCCGAGGGTGGAGGGGATGAAGCCCCAGTCGAAGGGGTAGCGCAGTCCCCGGGTGAGGGGGCGCGAGAGCGAGAAGGCCGAGAGCGCGGTGTCGTACTTGAGCTTCACCGTCGAGCCGCGAGGCGACTCGACGACGACGTGGAAGGCGCCCTGGGGCCCGCGCGTGGGCAGGCGGGAGAGGTCCGTCGTCATGGAAGGTGAAAGGTCGTGCCGGAGGTGCATCTCGGCAAGAGCCCATGTGGGCGACGTTACGGGTCGCCAACCTTCCGAGTGTCGAGAAGTCTACCGGGCCTGGGTGGGCTGGCCCTTCCAGAGGAAGCGGCCGACGTTCTGGAAGGAGGTGCCCCTCCACTTGAGGATGCGCTCGGGGAGGGCGGAGGGCTCGCGGGACTGGCGGAAGACGATTTCCGGGAGCCCGTCGCCATCGACGTCCTGGAGGGCGCCGACGGAGCAGGCGCTGGAGGTGCAGCCGTTCTTCCACTCCTCGGAGGTGAGGAGCTTGCGGTTGGGGACGTCGTAGACGCGCACGTAGGTGGTGGCGTTGCCGACGTCGTAGTGCTCCACGACGATGAGGCCCTTGCCGAGCTCATGCAGGCAGGTGGTGAGCTGCGAGATGCAGGGGGAGGCGTCGACGATGGTGGCGTCGGTCTTGCCGCAGCTCGACAGGGTGAGGCTCTTGATGGACTGGTTCTGGCCGCAGGCCTTCGAGCTGGCGCGGATGAGGGCGTCGTTCTTCTCGAGGAACCAGAGGGCGTCGGGTTGCCGGGAGAGGGTGCAGAGCCCCCAGGTGACGCGGCCGCTCCAGTCCTTGTCGCACGAGCGCTCGGGGGCCTTGTCGCGGGCGTCGTCGAAGTTCGGAATCAAGGAGGAGGGACGGGCCGTCTGGGCCTGGGCGAAGGAGGCCAGGAGCACGGCGAGGAGCAGCAGGGCGCGCATGCGGACATCCTGGGCGAGCGCGGGGCGGGAACTCAAGTGCCGGGTGGCTCCGTCGCTGGAGTGGAAGTGAAAAGATGTAGGGAGTCATATCTTGATTTGGTGACCTTTGAGGTTGTCTGTCTGGACTGTTATGTCGCGCCGGACCGCCCGAGGCATTTGGTGTCAGGGCTGGGGGGAAGACATGAAACTCCAGGGATTTATCGCCCTGCTCTTGCTCGGTGTCGGGTGTTCAGCGCCCCGTGTCGTGAACCTGAGGACCGGGCCTGGGGCCGCCATCGCCTACAGGCCGGTGGAGTCAGCGCCGGTCGAGATCGAAGAGGACGCCTTCAGGGAGGTGGTCTCCCGGCTCGTGCTCGACATGAAGCTGGATGTGGCGTTCAGGGAGAGTGAGGAGGAGGACCTCCGTCGCTCGTTGCTCGCGTCCTCGGGTGGCTTCGTGGATGGGGCGCAAGGACGCGCCGTTTCTCCGGAGTATGAGCGCATCTGCCAGCGGCAGGATGATCCTGGAAACTGCCTGGGAATGCTGGCGGGAGGGCTCGCGCTGGGGCCGATGGAGCGCAGGATGATGGCGCTCTACTTCGCGCTCGACACGGTCTGGGAGGGAGTGGAGGAGGCGCTCGATGACGTGGTGAACGCGGCAGCCTTGCGCGCGATGGTGACATCCCTGATTGGGACGGCGCTGGTGATGTTGGTGGCGCCGGAGCCCATCACGAAGCTCGTCGCGGTGGCGCTGACAGCGTCGTTGATTGCGTATTTGGGGACCGGGCCGGTGTGGAATCTCGGGCAGGGGTTCCTGCGGCTCATGGACGAGTCGAAGGCGGCGGCGAACTTCGCGGACCTCGAGCGGGCGGGGCACCGCTTCGGCAAGCTCCTCGGGGACAACGGCGCGCGGGTCCTGGTGGTCGTCGCGTTGTCCGCGCTGGGTGGAAGGGGCGCGATGGCCGCGCAGGGGCCGAGGCTGCCGGGCTTCGCTCTCGCGGCGACACGGGCGCAGATGGAGGGTGGCTTCCTCCTCACGGGGGCTTTGGTCGGCGAGGTGCAGGCCATCTCGGTGGCTTCCGCCGGAGTGTTGAACGTGACGCTCGCGCCGACGGCGGTCGCCGCCGTGGCGATGGGGCCGGGCGCCTCCGCGCAGACTGGAGGCGTCATCCAGGGTGACCCGGAGGGCAACGTCCACCATATCTGCACTGACAAGAACGAGATCTCCGAGGTAGCCGGTGGCCCATGGACGCCGATCTTCCAGGCGTTCTTCGAACGAGCGAACATGAGCCTGAATGACACCGCGAACCTCGTACGAATCCAGGGGCATAAAGGCCCGCACCCTGCTGAGTATCATCAGGAGGTGCTCCGCAGGCTCACGGATGCCATGCAGGGCTGTCGAGGGCCCGCGAAGTGTCGTGTCGCGCTTGTCGACGAGCTGGCGAAGATTGCGCGGGACCTGACGACCCCTGGTAGTTGGCTCCGGAAGCTGGTGTTGAAGGACATCGAGGGATGACACATGGGGCGCCGCTTCTTTGATTTGAAGATCGACGTATACGTGCCCGGCCGTTGGTACCTGTCGGACCCTCAGAATCCCGCCGGAGACGAGATGGAGGACATCTGGCAGTTCATCCAGGGCAAGCCGGTCGAGTTGACCGAGCGATTGTGCATCCCGCTCGATCAAGCGGGGGCTTCACTGGACTTCACGACCGCGGGGGCAGGGCAGGCGCCAATTGTCAGCGACCGCGTCGCGTCACTGTTCCGCCAGATGGCCCCCGAGGATGTTCAGCTCTTCCCCGTGGACGTTGAAGGAGAAACTGGGTCCTTCTTCCTGCTCAACGTGGCTCGAAAGATTCGGTGCATCGATGATGCCGCATGTGCGGAGGTCCAGATTCGTACCGCGGACGAGTACACGGAGCGGGTCGGGGAGTACCGTTCAGTGTCCAGGTTGCGAATCGACAAGACGAAGGTTGGCGACGCGCGCGTGTTCCGGACCTGGGGATGGCACGCTCCCATCATCGTCGATGAGGACATCAAGGACGCGCTGGAGGCCAATGGCATCTTCGGCGGCAGATTCGACGAGGTCTGAGGGATGAAGATCCAGGTGGCGCTGGAGCTGCTACTGGAGAGAGAGTTTCGGGGCCAGGATGAATGGTGCCTTGCGTCCTGGAGAGGGAGACTGCTGTGCTGAGCACGGAGTGGATCGAGTCAGCGGGTGGGCCCCTTGTTGTCATCCCGCGCTCTGTCATCGCTGAGTGGAAAGGGACTCCTGCCGACTATGAAGAAGCCTGCGGGGTAGCGGACTATCTGGGCTTGCTCTGTCGTGAGTGGGGGGACGTACTGGTTCTCGGAGATGAGCCTCTGCGAACAGCGGTTGTTGCTCGCCCGGAGGGTCCGGTGATTGTGCGCTGGATGTTCGCTCCTTCGGCAGAGCAACTAGTGGACGTGGCACTCAATGCGAAGCTTGATGAGTTGAGTGCGGTTGAAACACACTGTGTTGGGCTGTGTGATGAAGTTTATAGTGTGTTTGATAGTGGCGCCGATGGCTCAGGCGCTGTGACGGTGGAGTTTATTCCGCCGCGCGGAGTTTCTTTGGTTAGGACTTATGTGGTCAGGGATGATGTGAAGGAGGTTGGGATGATTCTTCATTGCTTTTGGCGCTGATTGCCTGTGGCCTATGGCCTCGTGTGGCTGTCGTCGCTGCTTCGGCGCATCGGCTCGAAAATCATTGCCTAGGTCCGACGGCTTGCTGAAGGCGATGTCTGATGGCGCGTCCTGTCGCCCCGCATCGCTCAGTCCCGCACGTCGCCCCCCAGCAGCCAGACCAGCAGCGTGATGGCGAGGCCAAGTCCCGAGCAGGCGAGGCCCGCGATGGGCATCCAGCGCAGTCTCGCGAGCTCGGGCGTCTTCGCCACGCGGCTCATCATCACGAGGTTCATGACCACCGCGCCCCCCTGCAGGATGAAGCAGAAGGGGAGCAGTGACATCACGCCCAGGACGAAGCCCGTGATGACCGTCGACTTGCTGGTGCTCTCCTCCCCCGGCACGACGCGCGAGCGCAAGTCCCAGCACGGCGGACACATGGGCCGTGCCTCCGGCCGCACCCGGCGCTCACACGCCGGGCACATGAACGTGCCACAGCGCAGGCACACCCAGCTCGCCCCGGCCTCCGGATGCGCCGCACAGCTCGCCCCCTCCGGCGGTGCCTCCACGCTCATGCCGAGCGCACCTCACGCGCTGGCATCGCCCTCGAGGCCTGTCCCGCCTGGAGATGCCTCAGGATGGCGGACGCCGCCTCATTGCTGGGAAGCTGCAACGTGACGTTCCGGTCGTCGATGCGCAACACCTGCGGCACCTTCCCCTTCACCGCCACGAAGTACGCCACCACGGGGATGAGCACGGCCACCAGGACAGCCACCATCAGGTAGCCCCCTGTCCGCGTGTTCCCCGCGAAGGTGGCGATGGAGCCGAACAACACGGCGATGGTCCCCAGGAACGACAACCCGAAGACGACCTTCGCGCGCTTCCACTGCGCCCAGCCCTCCTCGCTGAACGGCAACGTCCCCTGCGCCCTCTTCGTCAGCAGCATCGCCACCAGCAGCACGATGAGCGCCGCGAACGGCACGAAGATGAGCAGCCAGCGCGGGTACCACGAGAACTTCACCGGCTGGAACGTGATGCCTTCCGTCTGCCCGGTGATGACGCACACCCGGGGCAAATCGAACTCACTGAGCTCGTTCTTGGGAATGACGACCTGACGCATGGCCGTCTTTCTAATCCACCGCTTCCCTCGAACACCAGCCAACCCCTCAAGAGCTGCAGCTCACCACCAGGTGCCGACCCCAGGCAGGCGGCGCCACCGTGTACTCCTCGTACTCCGGGCGCTGGGTGAACGGATCCGCCAGTGCGGACAGCAACCGGACCACCTCCGAGGAGTCCCCCTGCCGCGCCCGGTCGATGGCCGCCTGCGCCATCCAATTGCGCAGCACGTACCGCGGATTCACCCGCTCCATCCGGACCCTGCGCTCCTCGTCCACGCTCCCCTCCGCCACCAGCCGCGCCCGGTAGCGCTCCGCCCACGCTTCGAACGGCACGCGGTCCGCGAACATCACCCCCGCCTCCTCCACCCGCCCGAGCGCTCGGAAGAAGCGCGTGTAGTCCACCGCCGCCTCGGCCATCACCGAGAACAAATCCCCCACGAGCCCCCGGTCCTCCTCGCGTGCCTCCCGCAGCCCCAGCTTCTCGCGCATCAAGGACAGGAACTGCGCGCTGAACGTCGGCTCGAACGTGGCCAGCGCCGCGCGGGCCTCGTCCTCGGTCATCAGCGTCAACAGCGCCTCACCCAGGCACGCCAGGTTCCACATCGCGATGCGCGGCTGCTGGTCGAACGCATACCGGCCCCGGTGGTCCGAGTGGTTGCAGATGAACCCCGGCTCGAAGTCATCCAGGAACCCAAAGGGCCCATAGTCCAGCGTGAGCCCCAGGATGGACATGTTGTCCGTGTTCATCACCCCGTGCGCGAAGCCCACCGCCTGCCATCGCGCCACCAACCGCGCCGTGCGCTCCACCACCTCCGCGTAGAAGCGCGCATACCGCCCCTCCACCCCGGACAGGTGCGGGAAGTGCCCGTCGATGACGTGGTCCGCCAGCCGCGCCACCTGCTCGGGCTGCTCGGTGTAATGGAAGTACTCGAACGTCCCGAACCGCACGTGCGAGGGCGCCATCCGCACAATCATCGCGCCGGTCTCCACCTCCTCGCGGTACACCGACTCATCCCCGCCAATCAGACACAACGTCCGCGTGGTCGGGATTCCCAATCCGTGCATCGCCTCGCCGCACAGGTACTCGCGGATGGACGAGCGCAGCACCGCGCGCCCATCCCCGCTGCGTGAGAACGGCGTCGGGCCTCCGCCCTTCAGGTGCAAATCCCACTTCGCCCCATCCGCCGTGCGCACCTCGCCCAGGAGAATCGCGCGCCCGTCCCCCAGCCGCGGCACGTACACGCCGAACTGATGCCCCGCGTACACCATCGCGAAGGGCTCCATGCCCGGCAGCGGCCTGCCACCGCCGAAGGCCTCGACGAACTCCGGCCGCCGCGCCTCCTCCGGCTCCAACCCCAACAGCCGCATCGCCGAGGGGTTCACGCTCAACAGCCGGGCGTCCGGGAAGGCGCGGGGCGCCACCCTCGCTCCAAATCCAGACGGCAGGCGGGCGTACGTGTTGTCGAAGACGAGTTGTTCGAGCGTGGGCATGACGGAGGACAACATGCGGGGACGCGGCCGTCGTCCGGCCGCATCCCAGGAGGACGACTCAGGGAATCTTCATGCCGCGCTGCACGGCGGGGCGGCTGCCCACGCGCGCGAGCCACTGCGGCACGCGCGTCAGGCCCGCGAACAGCTCCGGGAAGTAGCTCTGCATGCCCGCCACCCACGGATACAGCGAGATGTCCGCGATGGAGTACGCCCCCGCGACGTGGTCACCCTTGCCGAGCTGCCCGTCGAGCACCTTGAGCAGCCGCTTCGACTCCTGCGTGTACCGGTCGATGGCGTAGGGAATCTTCGAGGAGTGGAAGCGCGCGAAGTGGTTGAGCTGCCCGAACATGGGCCCCACGCCGCCCATCTGGAACATCAGCCACTGCGTCACCTGCGCCTTGCCGCGCAGGTCCGAGGGCATCAGCTTCCCCGTCTTCTCCGCCAGGTACAGCAGGATGGCGCCCGACTCGAAGACCGTGATGGGCTGACCACCCGGCCCCTGCGCGTCGACGATGGCCGGAATCTTGTTGTTGGGATTGACGGCCAGGAACTCGGGCTTGAACTGCTCGCCCTTGGAGATGTCCACCGACTTCGCGGTGTAGGTCAGCCCCAGCTCCTCCAGGGCGATGGAGACCTTGCGCCCGTTGGGCGTGGCGAACGTGTACAGGTCAATCATGGTGTGGTGACTCCCGTGAGCCGCGCGCTTTCGCGCCAGAGTTGCTCTGCGAGGGCGTCGTCCCGCGCGGCCGCGGACGGCTTCCTCTTCTTGCGTCGAACGAAGTACTTCCCGGAGACCTTCTCCACGTCGGGCGAGGTGGCCAGGTAGATGGACGTCCTGGCGCCCCCTGCCGGCGACAAGAAGAACGGCCCGCCCAGCTTCACGATCCACTTGAAGAAGCCCAGCGTGTTGTGCCCGAAGCCCGAGCGCACCACGCCCGGGTGCACCGCGTTCGTCGTCACGGCCGTGCCCTCCAGCCGCTTCGCCAGCGCGTGGGTGAACAGGACGTTGGCCAGCTTCGACGTGGCGTAGACGCGGAAGCCGTCATAGCGGCGCTCGCTCTGCAGGTCGTCGAAGTCCAGCTTGCCGATGTAGTGCACGTCCGACGACAGGTTGATGACCCGCGCGGCGCCGCTGGCCTTGAGCGTGTCCAACAGGAGGTTCGTGAGCAGGAAGGGCGCCAGGTGGTTCGTGGCGAGCGTCGCCTCCAGCCCATCCACCGTCACCTGCCGGCGGTCGATGATGAGCCCCGCGTTGTTCACCAGCACATCCAGCCGCGAGTAGCGCGAGAGGAACACCTTCGCCAGCGCGCGCACGGCGGACAGCGAGCTCAGGTCCGCGAGGATGAAGTCGACCCGGGCGTCCGGCGCCGCCGCCTTCACGGCGTCCACGGCGGCCTGGGTGCGAGTGGCGTCCCGGCCCACGAGCACCACGGTGGCGCCCAAGCGGGCCAGGGCCTTCGAGGTCTCCAGGCCGATACCGCCGGTGGCCCCGGTGATGAGGCACACCTTCCCGTCCATCCGTGTCTCGGCGCTCATGTGACGTCCCCAGGATTTCGAGGACGCCTTCTATATGCCGACGCGGGCCCGGACGCTCGTGGAAGCGCCGGGCCCGTGTGGAAGGGACGACCCTTGTCGTGGCCTCAGGCGTTGGAGGGGCGCGAGGGCTCGGTGCCCGCGTCCCGGCCACCCTTGCCAGGGCGCGTGCCCGGGCGAGCGCCGCCGTTGAGGTGGCTCTCCAGGAACCACATGTCCAGCTCCACGTCGCCCAGCACCTGGGTCAGCAGGTCCACGGTGATGGGCTCCTCCAGCTCATCGCAGCGCTGGATGCCGCCGCGGATGGAGG
This sequence comes from Myxococcus guangdongensis, assembly GCF_024198255.1. NCBI lineage: Bacteria > Pseudomonadati > Myxococcota > Myxococcia > Myxococcales > Myxococcaceae > Myxococcus > Myxococcus guangdongensis. Next base: position 890,855 of record NZ_JAJVKW010000002.1, on the reverse strand, counting down.
CCGCGTAGCGGGCGAAGCGGTCCACCAGGGCCTTCAGGTGGTCCTCGCTCTCCACCGCCTTGAGGTCGTACTCGGGCAGCTCGCTGTTCTTGGCGGCCAGGCGGATGGTGCCCTCGGCGTAGCCGCCCAGGGTGCCGGCGCGCTCGGCGAACTCGTCGGCCTGCTTGCGCGCGTGCTTGGCCAGGTCGTCGAACAGCAGGTGGCGGCTGTAGAAGTGTGTGCCCCGGATGTTCCAGTGCGCTTGTTTGATCTGCCAGTGCAGGTCGATGGAGTCGGCCAGCAGCGTGTTGAGCAGGTCGATGATCTCCTCACGCTTCTCACTGGCGACATTCACATGGCTGGGAAAGTTCATGGTGTGGCGCTCCCTCCAGAAAGCTTTCCGAAGAGTGGGGATGACCTCCCACATGCGCCATGGCGGCCCATCACGCCCGCAGAGCGGCCGGCCAACCGGGCGGTCTCCCCGACGACACGTGGCGGCCAGCCCCGGCGTGAGCAGCGCGAGGCAGGCTCCACTCCGAGGGGTTTCCCCGGAAGACAGGCCTGCTCCTAGGGGCTCCGACGACGTGGCTCGAAGCCTCCTTCGCCACGGGAGGGGCCGGGTGGGGGCTCGGGGACGGACATTTCGGGCGGCGAAGTGCTTCATCTCGGGGCGCACTGGAGGCAGACTTCAGGTGTGTCCCGGCGCTCTTCGTGGTCCATCGCGGTCGTCCTGTCGCTGCTCCTGCACGCGGCGCTGTTCGTGGCGCTGTCGCGCATGAGCGGGCCTGTGCCCGCGAAGCGGACGACGGTGACGGAGATGGACATCGTCTACGTACCGCTCAAGGCGCCGCCGGTGGCCCCGCCCGCTCCGGCGCCGAGCCCCGCCGCGCCGCAGGCCCCCAAGCCCTCGCGCAAGCCGGAGCGCCCGCCGTCGGACCTGGCGAAGGCGCCCGCCACGCCGCCGTCCTCCCCTTCGACGGAGCCCCCGCAGGTCGCGCAGGCACCGGGGGGCGGGAAGCAGGAGGACACACCGCAGGCCGACGAGCTGCCCGCGGATGCTCCCCGTGCGCGCGGGCCGGCGATTTCGCTGATGCCCAAGGGCTGGGTGGGCGGAATGCCGGTGGGCCCGTCGCAGTCCGGGCGGACGCTGCGCAACAACGGTGACGCGGGGCCGGACCCGAGCGTGATTGCGCGCGAGCAGGCGGAGGAGGCCCAGGCGCGCGTGGATGGCTGGGCGGCGGACGTGGCGGCCTCGGCGCGCGCCGAGAGCGGCGCGGTGAACCCGTACTTCACGAACCTCCAGGACCGGTTCGCCAAGAAGCTGGTGAACCCGCCGTCGCCGGACCTGAAGGTGCTGGGCTCGCGGATGAAGCGCGAGCAGGTGGAGGCCACCGAGCGCTACGGGAAGACGGGGACGCCCTCCGTGGCGCAGAAGCGCGACCGTCGTCTCGAGGAGCGCAACCGCATGCAGGCCGCGGTGGAGGCGGGGCGCGCGGCGCCCATGTTCATGGTGGACATCACCGAGCCGATTCTCGCGCTCGCCGCGGTGGTGGAGGTGCGGCAGACGCGCGAGGGTGAGCTGGTGGACCTCCGGGTGCTGGAGGGCTCCGGCGACCCGAAGTTCGACGCGTGGGCCGTCGCGCACCTGAAAGAGGCGCTGGCCAGCGCGGACTCGCCGCCGGAGTCGGGCCATGGGCTCCGCTCGGATGGGCTGCGCAGTCGCTGGCGCCTGGAGGAGTACGTGGGCAACCCGCGCGTGAAGGTCATCCTCATCGGCGTGTACTGAAGGGCTCAGCGCTCCGCGTACACGGGTTGGCCCTGGGGCGCCGTGCCCTCGGTGGCGTAGCCCTCCTTCACCCAGTACTCGATTCCCCCCAGCATCTCCTTCACGCGGAAGCCGAGCGCGGCCAGCTTCGCGGCTGCGCGCGTGGAGCCGTTGCAGCCCGGGCCCCAGCAGTAGGTGACGATGACGTCGTCCTTGCTCAAGCGGGCGGTGGTGGTCTCGGAGAGGGTGCGCGTGGGGAGGTTCAGCGCGCCTGGGATGTGGCGCTGGGCGTAGGCGTCCGGCGAGCGGGTGTCCACGACGACGAAGCCCTTCTTGCCGCGCTCCAGGTCCAGGTGCACGTCGGCGGCGTCGGTCTCCACGGAGAGCTTCGCGAGGAAGTGGCGACGGGCCTCCTCGGGTGACGCGGCGGGGACTTCGAGGACGAACGAGAAGGGAGTGGTCATGCGAGGGGCTCCTGGCCGGTGGGCCGTGATGCCCGGAACAGTGCGCTCCAAGTGGCCCATGGGAAAGCACCACTTCGATGCCCCGGAGTGGACCATTTCGCGGGGCCCGGTTACGTGAGGGGGCATGTCGAAGCGCTCCCAAGGCGTGCCGCTGTCCTTCCTGATGCTGGACCCGAGTCGGGGGACAGGCCCGCTGCATCGGCGCCTCTACGAGCGGCTGCGCGAGGCCATCCTCTCGGGCACGCTGGCGCCCCGGAGCCGGCTGCCCTCCACGCGCACGCTCTCCCGGGAGCTGGGGCTCTCGCGTGGGACGGTGGAGGAGGCCTTCGCGCAGCTCGACGCGGAGGGACTCCTGGAGCGGCGCGTGGGCTCGGGGAGCACCGTCGCGCTGCCGGAGCATTCACGCGCGCCGCGAAGCACCCGTGTGCGCGGCGGCGCGTCGTCGGCCCGGGGCGCTGGACTCTCCCGCCGGGGACGGCGGATGGCGAGCGACGTGCTCCCACCCGAGGCACGGGACGTGCGTCCCTTCACGCCGTGCCTCCCCGCGTTGGAGCTGTTTCCGGCGAAGGCGTGGGCGCGCGCCGTCGCGAGGCAGGCGAGGGCGTTGGTGCCGGAGCGGATGCTCTCCGGGGAGCCCGAGGGTTTTCGTCCCCTGCGCGAGGCCATCGCGGCACACCTGGGGCCCGCGCGTGGCGTGCGCTGTGATTGGCGTCAGGTGCTGGTCTTCTCCAGCACGCAGCAGGCGTTGGATTTGACGGCGCGGCTGCTCCTGGATGAGGGCGATGGCGTGTGGCTGGAGGAGCCGGGCTACCTGGGCGCGCGCGTGGCGTTCGACGCGGCGGGCGCGCGGCTGCATCCGGTGCCGGTGGACGCACAGGGGCTCCAGGTGGACACAGGCAGGGCGCGGGCGCCGAGGGCGCGGCTGGTGTACGTCACGCCCTCGCATCAGTACCCGCTGGGCGTGACGATGAGCCTGCCGAGGCGACTGGCCTTGCTGGAGCATGCGCGGGCCTCTGGGATGTGGGTGCTCGAGGACGACTACGACAGCGAGTTCCGCTACGCGACGCGGCCGGTGGCGGCCATGCAGGGCATGGACGCGGCGGGGCGGGTGCTCTATGCGGGGACGTTCAACAAGGTGATGTTCCCGTCGCTGCGGCTCGCGTTCCTCGTGGTGCCCGACTCACTCGTGGATGCGTTCGCCTCCGCGCGAGCGTCGACGGAGGGGCATGCGCCCGTGCTGACGCAGGCGGCGATGGCGGACTTCATGGAGGCGGGCCACTACGTCGCGCATCTGAGGCAGATGCGGCAGGTCTACGCGGAGCGGCGTGACGCGCTGCTGGATGCCTGGCGGCGTGAGGGACACCCCGCGCTAAGGCTGGGAGAGGCCGAGGCGGGCATGCACGTCACGGCCTTCCTGTCGGGACGGCGCGATGCGCAGCCACGAATGGAGGAACGGCGGCTGGGCGCGCGTCGACTGTCGCCGCTCTATCTGGGACGGGCGCGTGAGCAGGGCTGGGTGCTGGGCTTCTCGGGAGCGAGCCCCGCCGGGCTTCGTGGGGCGGTCCGGGAGTTGTCGCGGCTGCTCGAGTGAATCCTCAGGCGAGAGAGGGCTCGGGGGGCGCTACCAGTACACCAACTCGGTGGGGTGGTCGCAGTCATCACAGGCCCGGGTGGTGCGCACCGCGAAGCGGGGCTGTTGACTGGCGGAACGCAGCATGTTGCCGCAGACGTTGCAATAGACGAAGTAGCAGCGGGTACAGATGTGCCAGTGCCCCCAAGGACCCGAGGGGAACGCGCCATGGTCGCGGCTGCAGGCGTGACACTGAATCGTCGCTGTCGCGACGCGGGGCGCGCGCAGCAGCGCGGGAGGGTTGAGCGTGGGCTCGGTGTCGTAGCGAGTGAACCGCGCCGTCTCTTGCTTGAGCTGGCTCACGTCCGAGATGCGCGGGTCAGGGCGTAGCTCCAGGACGAGGTTGGGCCAGCCGCGCATGTACTCAGGACAGTGGGTCGTGTCCTCGACGTCGATGACCAGCCGGTCGACGTCGGCCAGCTTGGAGCCCTCAGGCACCGTGTCCGTGAGCACCGCTTGCAGGAAGGTGCCGTAGGTGTTGTCCGAATCGCGGAGGGCCTTGCCGTGGACGTCTGGGAGGAAGCTCGACAGCGTGGTCTCCAGCGACAACGGAGAGGTGTTGTGGCGGTAGGTCCTGACCGCATCGAGCACGCTCATGTAGACAGCGTCGGGACTCTCCATCTGGGACCCCAACCAGCCCTGGCTGGCTGTGTCCAGATGGGCTCGGGCCCTGCGAAGGTTGAATCGAGGGAGGAGGCAGAAGCGATTCTTGCTCACCATCTGGTATTTCTTCTCGACGTTCTCCGCGGCCAGCCGATGGAAGAGGAAATAGAGAAAGCCAATCAGGGCTGGCTCCTTCTTTCCGAGGGAGGCGGCGTCGGGATTGTTCTCGAGGAAGTGGGTCAGCATCAGCTGGCCGACGAGTTCGGGCGCCTGTTTTTCGACCTCGCACCAGCCGAGTAACTCTTCGAAGGGCCCCCCGGGTGAACGCTGGACGAGTTCTCCCAACGTGGAGAGGTTCGTCGAGAAGCTGATCTGCAGGCTCTCTGACGGACCCGTTCCGTTGACGTGCAGGGTCTCGCCAAGTCTTTGCACCAGCGACTGGAGGCCATTGGGCTTGGCCTTGCTGAAGTTCTTTGGGAGGTGGAGGTCCTGCTTCAGGGACTGCTGGAGCTTCGTGTGGCGCGCGAGGCTGCTCTCTTCGAGCAACTGCCAGTCCTTGGCGACGCCCACGTTGAGCGCGTCCAGCGTCTCTTTCATCGGCGCTCCGCTGGGTTTGCTTTGGAGGAAGCCGTCCAGCTTGTTCCGGATGCGTTTGACGGCGTCGATCATCTCCTCCCATTCCCGCTCCCGATAGGGGTCCCGGGCGGGGGCGGTCACGAGCTCCAACAAGGAAGGTCCATCGCGGCCCGCGTACTCGATGACGCCCGCGATGCTTCGATTCCGGGAACGGAAGAGCGGCAGTCCCTTGAACCCGTCATACCGGAGTGGCTCACACTTGCCCTTGCCGGCCATGTCGGCCTTGACGGTGACGTGGGGGAGTTCGAGCTCGAAACCCAATGACAAGGCGCACCTCCTGGGCGAATCCAAGACACTACTTCGCCTGGGAACGCCCTCGATCAGGGGAACCCCTTATCCGGGGGCGGATGGCCGTGAGCCATTGCTGCTCTCTACGAGGCAGGCTCATTCCATATTCATGGGCGCCAGTCCCGCGGCCACCGGCCTCAGCGCGACGCATCCTCGAAGATGAAGTCGGTGATGCTCTTCCAGGTGGCCTCGAACTGGGGCCGCCGGAAGCCGGAGCCGGAGATGAGCCAGTCCACGTGCGGCGGCTGGTGCGCGGGCTGGTCGAAGTGGCCGATGGCATCCAGGTGGTCCGCGCGCACCGCCGCGAGCACGCGTCCGTACACCTGTGAGCGCGTGGGGACGATGCCATCACACGCCGTGGGTCCCGGCATCGCGCCATACGCCTGCACCAGCGCCGCCGTCTGCGCGGGCGAGTGCAGTGGCAGCGCCGTCAGCGGCATGCGCTGCGTCTGGCCGTACACGAACGCGTAGATGGTGTGCGTGAGCTGCGCGTACGGGTCCAGGCCCGCGGACACGCGCGTGCGCAGCGACGGCGGCCGGGCCTGCGTCACCACCGAGCCATAGCGCACGCCCGGCCGGTCCACGGTGCTCGCGTTGAACAGGTCGATGCCCTCCGGCGTGAGCTGCGGAATCAGCGACGTGTCGTTGCCCACGTCGCTCAGGAACTTCGACACCGCGTCGCGCCGCTCGGAGGAGAAGTCCCCCAAGAGCTGGTCATAGAGCTGGTCCAGCAGCGTCTGCTTCCAGCCGAGCTGGTCATCCGCGCGCGCCATCAGGTGCCCGAAGCGGAACACCACCCGCAGCGGCAGCCGGCCGAAGCGCAGCACGTACACCGTGAACAGCGACAACAGCTTCAACAGCCGCTGGCCGAACAACCCCAGGAAGAACGACGCCAGCGGCGTGCCCGCGTGCGGCGTGGACACCGTCACCACCGAGCGCACCCGGCGCGCGAACGGCTCCAGCTCCAGCCCCTCCGCCAGCTGCGCCCCGGGGCTCGTGAACAGCCGCGCGTCCAGCCCGCCCGTCGAGTGCCCCACCAGATGGATGGGCCCGTCGTCCCCGCTCGCCGTCTCCTGCACCACCTTGAGCAGGTCCGCGGTGCGCGTGCGGATGGACGCCGTCGGATGGGACAGGACGATGGTGACCTCCGAGTCCGTCATGCCCCGCCGGGCCAGCTCCGCCTTCAAGTAGTCGAGCGCGTGTCCGAAGTAGACGAGCTCGCCCAGATTGATGAACCCGAAAAAACCGGGGACGAGATAGATGTGGTGCTTCGCGGCCATTGCCTCCACCATACCTGACGCGCCGCGTGGTTCCCCTCGGGAATGCTGCCGCCGAGCAGGCGTTGTGCGGCGCCTTTCTCACTCGACTTCCAGAAGGATGAACACCCGTGGACCGTGCATTGCTCGCACTTGGCCTGCTCCTGTCGCTGCCCGCCGTGGCGGACGAGGGCATGTGGACCTACGACGCCTTCCCCGTGGAGACGGTGAAGAAGGCCCATGGTTTCACGCCGACCCAGGCATGGCTGGACAAGGTCCGGCTCGGCTCGGTGCGTCTGGCGGGCGGCTGCTCCGCCAGCTTCGTGTCCCCGGAGGGGTTGGTGATGACCAACCACCACTGCATCCGCGGATGTATCGAGGATTTGTCCTCACCCAAGGAGGACCTGCTGGCCAAGGGCTTCCAGGCCCGCACGCCCGCCGAGGAGCGGCGCTGCCCCAAGGTGGAGGCCAACCAGCTGGTGAAGATGACGGACGTCACCGAGCGGATGAACACCGCGACGAAGGGCCTGTCCGGCGCGGCCTTCAACACCGCGCTCAAGAAGGAGATGTCCGCGGTGGAGTCCGCGTGCGCCACGTCCACGGACGTGCGCTGTGACGTGGTGACGCTGTTCAACGGCGGCAAGTATCATCTCTACGAGTACCGCCGCTTCCAGGACGTGCGCCTGGTGTTCGCGCCGGAGTTCTCCATGGCGGCGTTCGGCGGGGACCCGGACAACTTCAACTTCCCGCGCTTCGGCTACGACGTGGCCTTCCTGCGCGTGTGGAAGGACGACGCGGCGGCGAAGAGCCCGGACTACCTGCCGTGGGCGAAGACGGGCGCGAAGGATGGGGACCTGGTCTTCGTCTCCGGCCACCCCGGCGGCACCGAGCGCAAGGCGAGCATCGCGGAGCTGGAGTTCCAGCGCGACGTGAATCTGCCCTACACGCTGCTGATGCTCGCGGAGGTGCGCGGCAAGCTGAAGGAGTATTCGAGCACGTCGCCGGAGCGCTTCCGCACCACGCGCTCCCGGCTGCGCGGCGTGGAGAACGGGCTCAAGGCCCTGCGCGGTCGGCTGCAGGCGCTCGCGGACCCGTCGGTGCTCGCGAAGAAGCGCGAGGACGAGGCGGAGCTGCGCCGGCGCGTGGAGGCCCATCCGCAAGTCAGGGCCGCCACGGCGGGGGCGTGGGAGGAGACGGCGAAGGCGCTCGACGTGTACCGCCGCATGCTGCCCGAGTACCGCATGAAGGAGGCCGGGGACGCGTACGGCTCGGAGCTGTTCGGCATCGCCCGGCAGCTGGTGCGGCTGTCGGAGGAGCAGGGCAAGCCGAACCCGGAGCGGCTGCGCGAGTACACGGACGCGCAGCTGCCCTCGCTGCGTCAGCAGCTGCTCCGGAGCGCGCCCATCGCGCTGGAGCTGGACGAGTCGATGCTCGCCTTCGGCCTGGGCCGGCTGCGGGAGACCCTGGGCGCGGATGATCCGTTCGTGCGCGAGGTGCTCGGCACGGAGTCCCCCGAGGGGCTGGCCCGCGCGCTGGTGCGCGGCACGAAGCTGGGCGACGTGAAGACGCGCAAGGCGCTGCTCGAGGGGGGCAAGGCCGCGGTGGACGCGTCCAAGGACCCGATGGTGCTGTTCGCGCGCAAGGTGGACGGCCCGGCGCGCGAGGTGCGCAAGCGCTACGAGGACACGGTGGAGGCGGTGCTCAAGCGCAACGGGGAGCGGCTGGCCAAGGCGCACCTCGCCGTCTACGGCACCTCGGGCTACCCCGACGCCACCTTCACCCTGCGCCTCAACCCCGGTCAGGTGAAGGGCTGGGAGGAGAATGGCCGCCCGGTGGCGTCGCTGACGACGTTCGGCGGGGCCTACGCGCGCCACACCGGCAAGGAGCCCTTCAAGCTGCCCGACACGTGGATGAAGGCCCAGGGCAAGGTGCCCGACGCCACCCCCCTGGACATGGCCACCACCAACGACATCATCGGCGGCAACTCCGGCTCGCCCGTCGTGGACCGGGACGGGCGCGTGGTGGGGCTCATCTTCGACGGCAACCTGCACTCGCTCGGCGGGCGCTACGCCTATGTCCCGGAGACGAACCGGGCCGTGGCGGTGCACGGAGACGGCATCCTCGCCGCCCTGGAGCACGTCTACGGCGCCGCCCGCGTGGTGCGCGAGCTGAAGGCCGCCAGCGACGTGGAGGCCCCACCCGCGAGGTAGGTTGGATTCAGGACGCTTCGCCGAAGCTTCCTCAAGCTGTGAGAAGTCGATACCCCGAGGTGTCCCCGTCGAGGGCGCCTCGGGGTGCAGTGTGCCTGCGGAAATTTCGCGGGGACGTGCGCGGAGGGTTGCTGACGGGCCGAGGCATGTCAGGGGTTCCAGGATAGAATGCGGTTTCCGGTGTGAAGGCCGGCTTCATCCATGGGCTCCTCGCCAACGAAAGACATTCCCCTCGGTACGGTCCTGCGGGACACGTATGAGATCTCCGGCGTCCTGGGCCGAGGAGGGATGGGGACCGTCTTCCTGGCGCGGCATCTGCGGCTGCCGGGCAGGCACGTGGCGGTCAAGGTGCTGCGGCACGACGCGAGCCTGGGGGAGGAGGTCTACCTGCGCTTCCGGCGGGAGGCGGAGATCGCCTCGCGGCTGGGGCACCCGAACATCGTGGAGGTCATCGACTTCGACACGCTGGCGGACGGCTCGCCGTTCCTGGTGATGGAGCACCTGAAGGGGATGCCGCTGTCGCGGCGCATCCGCAAGGGCGCGCAGATGACGCTGCCGGAGGTATTCTCCATCGCGCGGCAGATGGGCTCGGCGCTGCAGGCGGCGCACGGGGCGGGGGTGGTGCACCGGGACTTGAAGCCCGGCAACGTGTTCCTGGTGCCCACGGAGCTGGCGGGCATGTCGGTGGAGCACGTGAAGCTGCTCGACTTCGGCATCTCGAAGATCATCGATTCGAAGACGGTGCAGACGCAGGACGCCATCCTGCTGGGCACGCCGCAGTACATGGCGCCCGAGCAGGCCACGGGGAAGAACCGGGAGGTGGACCCGCGCACGGACATCTTCTCGTTCGGGTGCATGGTGTACGAGATGCTCGCGCGCAAGCTGCCCTTCAAGGACGGGGGCATCCTGCCGGAGCTCATCTACCGCATCGTCTATGATCCACCGGAGCCGCTGCTGGAGGTGGCGCCGCAGACGCCGGCGCACGTGGTCCGCGCCATCGAGCAGGCGCTGGCGAAGCGCCCGGAGGACCGCTTTCCGGATGTGAGCGCGTTCATCGCCGCGCTGACGGGGACGCCGCTGCGCACCGCGACGCCGTCACCGGACGCGCCTCCGCCTGCCCCGCTCCCGTCGGCGGCGCAGGTGCCGACGGCGACCGTGCAGCCCCGGCCCATCGCGTCGCCACCGTCGAAGCCCGCGACGCAGGTCGTCTCGCCTTGGCGTGCCTCGAGGCAACAGGCGGACGCGGCGGCCCGCCCGAAGGCGGCGGAGGCTCCTCGTGAGGAGGTCTCGTCTCGCGCCGTGCTGGAGTCCACGGGGCGCGCGCCGAACGGCGCGGATGCGTCGCCGCGCTCGGCGCAGGGGGCGGGACGAGAAGCGAACGGGGCGGAGGCCTCGCCTGGGGCGCAGGGCCCGGGTCGTGGCGCGAACGGGGCGGATGCCTCGCCTGGGGCGCAGGGCCCGGGTCGTGGCGCGAACGGGGCAGACGCCTCGGTGCGCTCGGCGCAGGGGGCGGGACGAGAAGCGAATGGGGCGGATGCCTCGGCGCGCTCGGCGCATGGCACAGGACGCGGGACGAACGGAGCAGAGGCTTCGGCGCGCGCGCCACTCGGTGCGGTGGTCCATGGCGGTGACGGCTCCACGCGTCCCGCGCGAGGCTCCGCGGCGCAAGGCCCGAGGGCCTCGTCCGAGGTCGAGCGAAACGACGCGGGGCAGGGCGCCGAGGACCCGAACAAGCTTCCCGCCGACGCCTCGCGAGCACCCGCGTCGGGGCTCGTCGGCAAGTCGGTGCGCGTCTCTCCTCCGAAGTCCGGAGCCGTCGCGCGCGCCCCCGTCGCGGCGCCTTCCCCGCCACTCGAGCTCTCCCGGCCTCCCGTCCCGGATACTCCCGCCGTTCCGCTGGCGGTCTGGAGACCTCCCGCCGCGAACGCGCCTCCCGTCGAACCTGATTCGGACTCCGAGCCGGAGACGATTCGCTCGCCCTCGGGCGGTGTCCCGGTGGTGGGCCCCCGGCGCTACGGGCGGTGGCTGCTCGCGGCCGCCGTGCTCGCCCTCCTGGGCGCGGGCCTCGTGGTGACCCAGAAGAACCGGTCCACCCCCATCGTCCCGCTGGTGACGACTCCCACCCAGAACGCGCCGCCGCCCGAAGTCGCGCCCCCCTCTCCAGCACCGCCGCCGCCCGCGACGGAATCACAGACACGGCTCGTTCAGGGCACGTCCCCCGCGGAGACGAATCCTCCCGCGCCGGAGCCCACCGACCCCGCGTCGCCCCCGACGGGCATCGGCCAGATGGAACCCCCCGAGGCCAAGGCGAAGCCCGAGGGCGGCAATACGAAGCTCACCGACCTGGAGCTGGCCGAGAAGGCCCTGGCCCGTGGAGACCCCGGCGAGGCCATCCAACTGGCCCGTCGCAGTCAGCGCGGAGAGGCCACCGGCGCCTCCTTCGCGCTCCTCGCGCGCGCCCACTGCCACCAGAAGGACCTCACCAGCGCGCGCTTCGTCTGGCTCCGCGTCCCCACCTCCGAGCAGGCCGAGGTGCGCAGGTACTGCCAGCAGCACGGCATCACCCTGTAAGCACAGACGAGCGTCCGCTCGCCTCTGTCATCAGCCCAACCCCGACACGACCCGCCACGTTGTTGGCCAGACACGACCCGCCAGGGCCCCTTGGGCATGACTGGTGCGCCGCGTTACATATGAATTCTCCTGATGGTGCCGAGCAGGATGGTTCAACGACGCAAGGCGGCGTCCTACCAGGGCGAGCAGCCGTCCGAGGTCCGGTCCCCGCTGTGACGGGGGGCCCGGCTGGGACCGGGACCCTCGTCCTGAAGTAGGCTTTCGAACAGCAGGCATCGGGGGGAGGGGAGATGAGCGATGGTGGTGGAGGCACCCGAGCCGGGCAAACTGTCGGCCATCCTGTTCACGGGCATCGAGGCCGTGGGCCGTCAGTCCTGGCGTGATGAAGCGCTCCAGCAGGTGGTGCGCGAGGAACACGCGTCATTGGTCCGAGAGCTGCTGCCGCGCCATGGAGGGCGCGAGGTGAAGCGTCTGGAGGATGGGTTCCTGTTGGAGTTCGAGGGGGGGCTGTCCGCGGTGGACTTCGGCCTGGCGCTCCAGCGGGAGCTCGAGACCCGCAACGGCACCGTGGCCGCCGAGCGCCGCGTGGTGCTGCGCGTGGGGGTTCACGTGGGCATGGTGGTGCACCGCGACGGCGACGTGTTCGGCGAGGGCGTCAACCTGGCCGCGCGCATCGAGGCCCTCGCGAGGCCCGGCACGCTCTACGTCAGCGAGTCGGTGGCCCGACAGGTCGAAGGCCGGCTGGCGTCGCCGCCGGTGCGCCTGGGCCGGGGCGAGATGAAGAACATCCGCCTGCCGGTGGCCGTCTATCGCATCGACCCCCGCGAGCATCGGGGCCGTCGTCCGTTCCTGTCGCGGATGCGCTCGCTGTTGAGTCGCACGCCCACGGCGAACTGAAGCGCGGGCGTTCAACGGACGCTGGCGCTACGGTGCGCGCCATGCCCCAGCTCACCCTCGTCGTCGCCTCGAAGAACTACTCCTCGTGGTCGCTTCGGCCGTACCTGGCGCTCTGCCATACCGGGCAGCCCTTCCAGGAGGTCGTCATCCCCCTGGACACGCCAGGGACGCAGGCCCTCCTCCTCCAGCACTCGCCCAGCGGACGGCTGCCGGCGCTCCAGCATGGAGACCTGGTCATCTGGGACTCGCTGGCCATCTGCGAGTACCTGGCGGAGACCTTCCCGGAGGCCCGGCTGTGGCCCGAGTCCCGCGAGGCCCGCGCGGTGGCGCGCTCGGTGACGGCGGAGATGCACTCGAGCTTCTCGCGGCTGCGCGAGCACATGGGGATGAACCTGCGCGCGCGCAAACCCGGACAGGGCCGCGCGCCGGGCGTCGCCGAGGACATCGCCCGCATCCAGGCGCTGTGGAACGACTGCCGCTCGCGCTTCGGTCAGGGCGGGCCGTTCCTGTTCGGCCGCTTCAGCATCGCGGATGCGTTCTACACGCCGGTGGCCACGCGCTTCGTCACCTACGATGTGACGCTGGACGCGGTGAGCGCCGCGTACCGCGACACGCTCTTGTCCCAGCCCGCCTTCAAGAAGTGGGCGGAGGCCGGACTGCACGAGCCGCCCGTGGCGAAGTACGAGGACTGAGCGCGGCGCCTCACAGCCCCAACCGGGTGAGCTGCGCGTCGAACGCGGCGGCGGTGGTGAAGCGCTGGCCGCGCAGGCCCAGCGCGTCGGCGGCCTCCACGAACTCCGGCAGGTCGTCGAAGAAGGCGGCCTCGCGCGGCTCCACGCCGGCGCGCTCCAGGGCGATGCGGTAGATGTCCGGCTCGGGCTTCACGAAGCCCACCTCGCAGCTCATCACCAGCGCGTCGAAGCGCCGCAGCAGCGGGAGCTGGGGCCGCAGGTAGGCCGCGTGCAGCGCGTTGGTGTTGGACACCAGCACCAGCTTCACCCGGCCGATGAGCGACTCCACCCGGGGCAGCACGGCCTCGTGGGTGGTGAAGTGGCTGCTCCACAGGGGCGCGAACTCGGCCATGGGCAAATCGACGCCCAGCGCGCCGCACACGCTCTTGCGGATGCCCTCGGCGTCCAGCGTGCCCCGGTTGGCCTCGGTCCACCCGGCGCCCATCAGCCGCTGGGAGACCTCCGCCGCGGACATCCGCGCGCACGCCCCCAGCCGCGAGAAGAGCAACGCGTTGTCGTGGAAGACGAGCACGTTGCCCAGGTCCAGCAGGACCGCCTTCACCTCCGCCATGCCTGCTCCTCGCACCGGGCCGGCTGGCGGCCCGGTCATCAGAAGGGCAGGCGAGGCTAGAGGAGCGGGACGCGCTCAGGCAAATCCCGCGCGGGCACCGTCGAGTAGTCCGAGCCCACGTCCAGGAGGACCCGCTGGCGCACCCGGGTGCTCAGCGCCTTGCGCAACCTGCCGAGGAACTCCGGCGGCGCCGCGATGATGAGCTTGTCGAACGCGTGGCGGTCGTGCCCCTTGTCCAGCACGCCGGACAGCTCGCGCGCGAAGCGGTCGTGCTCCAGCTCCCGGCGACCCTGGGGCTCGTTCTCCCCGGGAGGACCGTGCAGGGTGCCCGCGTTGGGGTTGTCCGGCTGCTCGCGGAGTTGCTCGCTCTTGACCCGGCTCTCCTCGTGATGGAACTCCTCGACCAGACTCCACGCCTCACGCGCCTTCGCGTCGGTCTCGAAGAGCCGCGCCCGGCTCGCGTTCCCCACGAGAATCCAGAGCTTTGCGTCCGCCATGTGTCACGCCTCCTTAGGTGGGAGATGAGGACCCACGCGGCGCCCGGCAAGCTTCCTGTCCCGTGCCGCTCCCCTGTCGCGCGCAGGGCAGGCGGGCGTGTCACGCGGGTTTGACACCCACATCTGGAGTTCCGGTGTTCGGAACCGGACCGATCATTCCGTTGGGAATGGCAAAGGAGTAGAACGGCGGCATGCGCATTCCCGCGTCGTTGCCTGTCGCCGTGCTGGCGCTCGTGTTCTGGGCCCAGCCCGCGAGGAGCCAGGAGCAGGGTGGCCTGGGGCTGGACCTCAGCTCCGAGACATCGTCATCGGAGTCTCCGCCGCAGGAGCAGCCGGCGCCGGGCATGGGCCTGGACCTGCGCGAGGGCGAGGAGAGCGCCGTGTCGCTGACGCCGCGCTTCATCCTGTTGGGGTTGGAGACGCCGGAGCGCGCGGGCTCGCAGCAGGCGGCGGCGTGGCTGCGGGAGCTGGCGAAGGGCGCGATGTCGTCCGGCATGGTGGAGTTCGCCGCGACGCCCAAGCAGGCGCGAGAGCGGCTGGAGGCGGGCTACGAGGCGGCGCTGAGCTGCGCCCAGGCGTCGTGCATGACGGAGCCGGCGGAGCAGCTGGACGCGGACCTGCTGACGACGGCGCGGCTGTCGCTGGAGGACGCGGGGTGGACGCTGCGCGCGTGGACGTATGACCGCGACCGCGGCGTGGTGCACGAGGACGTGGTGTCGGGGCGCAACCCGAAGGACGAGGCCTTCCAGAAGGAGGCGGCCACCAAGCTGGGCCACCGGATGATGGCGCTGGCCCGTCCGCGCGCGCTCTTGAAGGTGAGCGTCAACGTGCCCACGGCGGTGGTGAAGGTGGGCGAGCGCATCCTCGGCGTGGGCAGCGTGGAGGCGCGGCTGGCGCCGGGCACGGTGCAGCTGGAGGTGTCCGCGGACGAGTACGCGTCCTTCACGAAGACGGTGGTGCTCAAGCCCGGCGCTCGTGAGGAGGTCCAGGTCCGCATGGAGATTTTCGGTCCGGCGCCGGAGGGGCCCGAGGACGGCGTGGCGCGCGCGTCGTCGAAGCGGCGTGGCGGCAGCAACACGCCCATCTACAAGCGGCCGGCGTTCTACACGGCGCTGGTGGGGCTGGCGGTGGCGGGCGCGGGCGCGGTGATGAGCATGAGCGCCAAGGACGTGGAGAAGCGGGCCACGGACACGAACGGGGACGGCATCATCGACGTGACTCGCCAGGAGATGCTGGACGCGAAGTCGAAGGCCAACCTCGCCGCGGGCCTGCTCATCGGCGGTGGCGCGGTGGCGGCCGGCAGCGTCACGTGGCTCTTGGTGATTCCGTCGCGCAGCGAGTCTGCCGCGCCCGTGGGTACGGTGAGCGCGGGTGGCGCGTCCACGGCGGTGCACGTCGTCGTCGGTGGGAGCTTCTGAGCCTTATGAAGACCTTCGAATCCTGGCTGCGAGCCCTCACCGCGGTGCTGCTGCTCTCCGGCGTGGCGGGCTGCAAGGTGACCTTCCCCGACAACGCCGCCTACACCTGTGAGAAGGACGGGGACTGCGGTGGCGAGGGCTTCGTCTGTACGTCGCTGCCCGAGGACGGGCCCCGCTACTGTTGCCTCCCGGAGGGCGAGGAGCGCTGCAACGGTCTGGACGACGACTGCGACGGCGTCATCGACGAGCTGGAGTCGTCGTGCTTCTCGGGCAAGGACGAGAACCGGGGCAAGGGCGCGTGCCGTGATGGCCAGTCCGTCTGCACCCGCCAGGGCACGATGGCGTGCGTGGGCGACGTGCTGCCCACCGTCGAGCGCTGCAACGGCGTGGATGACGACTGCGACGGCGAGGTGGACGAGGACTTCAACCGGCTGACGGACCCGTTCAACTGCGGCACGTGCGGCACGGTGTGCACCGCGCTGCAGGCCTGCGTGGAGGGCGTCTGCCAGAAGCGCGGCGAGCTCGACTGCGGCAACGGCATCGACGACAACCGCGACGGCGCCACCGACTGCGCGGACCGCGACGACTGCGACAACCAGCCGTGCGGCGCGGGCTGCCTCTGCGAGAACGGCCGGAAGAAGGAGTCGAACTGCGGCAACGGCGACGACGATGACGGTGACGGGAGCATCGACTGCGCGGACCGCGACGACTGCGACGGTCAGTCCTGTGGCACCGGCTGCCTCTGCGAGAACGGCCGCAAGACGGAGTCACTGTGCACGCCGGACAGCGGCGACGAGGACGGCGACGGCCGGCTCAACTGCGCGGACCCCGACTGCGAGCGCAGGGAGTGCGGGCCGGGGCTGGCGTGCCTGGGCTCCAACTGCGTCGAGGGCGCCTGCAACAACGGCGAGGACGATGACAAGGACGGCCAGACGGACTGCGCGGACTCGGACTGCAGCGGGCAGTCGTGCGGCGTGGGCTGCGTGTGCCGCAACAGCGCCAAGGCCGAGGCGAACTGCACCGACCGTCAGGACAACGATGGGGACGGACAGGTGGACTGCGAGGACTCCGACTGCGGCGGTCAGCTGTGCGTGGCCGGAGAGGCGAACGCCGTGTGCGGCGTCTCGTCGAAGCGCTGCGCGGAGGTGAGCTGCAACGACCTCATCGACAACGACGGCGACACCCTGACGGACTGCGCGGACACGCTGGACTGCCCGAACAACTCCCGCTGCTCGCGGCTGGTGAACGGCAACCGCGTGGCCGGAGTGTGCCGCGCGGGGGTCTGCACGTGATCCACGCCGCCCCGCCTGGAAGCCCGGCCTCCGCGCCTGTCCACGAGTGGACAGTGGCGGTGCCGCCGGGCTGGTGCGGGGCGGGTGGTGCTGGGCTTCGGACAGGGTCTTCGTCGACCTCCGTCTCGCGAGCACCGCTGAGGACGTGGGACGTGGGCGTTACGTGGAAGACAGAGGGGCCGCGGTGGGTTGCCGTTGGGCCCGAGCATGGAGAGTTCTACACACCATGGGCAACGATGACCTCTTCGCGCAGACCTTGTTGTCCTCTCGCGGAGGGCCCGTGAGCGGCGAGCAACGCGTCGGCGTGGAGCTGCGGGAGGGCTCGCTGCTGGGCAGCTACCAGCTCGAGTCGCTCCTGGGCGAGGGCTCCATGGGCCGGGTGTTCCAGGCGCGTCACGCGCGGCTGGGGCGCCAGGTGGCCTTGAAGGTGCTCAAGCCGGAGCACGCGCGCGACGGCGGCTTCGTGCAGCGCTTCTTCCAGGAAGCCCGCACGGTGAATCAGATCAACCACGAGCACATCGTGGAGATCTTCGACTTCGTGGACGAGGGCGAGGGGGGCCACGTCTACTGCGTCATGGAGCTGTTGCGCGGGCAGGGCCTGGGCGCGCTGCTGAAGCAGGAGCCCCTGTCGCTCGCGCGCATCCAGCGCATCGCGGTGCAGGTGTGCGCGGCGCTGGGCGCGGCCCACCAGGTGGGCGTGGTGCACCGGGACATCAAGCCGGACAACCTCTTCCTCACCCAGCGCGCCGGGCAGCCGGACTTCGTGAAGGTGCTCGACTTCGGCGTCGCCAAGCACCTGGCCACCGAGGGCGCGGTGCCCACGGGCACGCTGGACGGGACCATCATCGGCACGCCGGCGTACATGTCCCCGGAGCAGGCCGCGGGCCTGACGGTGGACGCGCGCTCGGACATCTACGCGGTGGGCAACATCCTCTACGAGATGCTCACCGGCCGCCCGCCCTTCCAGGCGGAGGCCTTCGGGCAGTTGGTGGTGCAGATCATCACCCAGCCGCCGCCGCCGCTTCCCACGCAGATGGCGACCGGTGAGCCGCTGCCGTCCCAGCTCGCGGAGCTGGTGATGCGGTGTCTGGCGAAGGAGCCGGAGGCCCGGCCCCAGACGCTCGCGGAGGTGACGACGGGGCTGTTGCTGTTGCCCGTGCAGGTGTCCTCGTCGCCGGAGGCCGTGGCGGCGCTGGAGCCGTCGGAGCGGCCTACGCGCCGGATGCCCACCGTGATGGGAGGCCCCCATCGTCGCCGCGCCCTGTGGGCCGCGGGGGTGGGCACCCTGGCGCTGCTCGCGGCCGGTGCGCTGGTATGGCGTGGGGCCACGGCGCCGAGCGCGCCGGTCATCGTCCCGAGCGCGGCCGAGTCCGTCGTCTCCCCGGAGCGCGCGCCGGAGCCCGTGGTGCTGGCGCCCACGCCCGAGGAGGTGGTGGTGCCCGCGGTGAAGCTCACCGTGCACTCCTTCCCGGAGGGCGCGCAGGTGGTGCGCTCGGACACGGGTGAGGTGCTGGGCATCACGCCGCTGGTGCGAGAGCTGCCGCGCCGCGAGGTGCCGCTGCACCTGCGCGTGGAGCTGGCGGGGTACGTGTCCTCGGTGCGCTCGGTGCGGCTGGATTCGCACACGGAGCTGGAAGTGCCGTTGGCCAAGTCGCTCACCGCGCCGAGGGCGAACGCGAGCAAGAAGTCGAACGCGAAGAAGCCGCCCCAGGGCACCGCCAGCTCGCGCAAGTCGCACACGCGCGCGGCGAGCGCCGAGCCCTCGGGGCGTTAGGCCGCCTGTCGCGAGAGGCCCTGCGCGCTCTCGCGCGGCGGCGCAAGCCCGTCGCCTCCATCCCAAGACATCCTTGCTCCGTGCAATGGTGTGACAACCGTCACCATTGTGCCCCAGACATTGGGTGGATTAGACGCGGCGAGGTGCCCTCTCGAATGGAGCGCCTCGGATGAAACACCTGCTGCTGATGCTCGTCTGTCTGTCTTCGCTGCCCAGCCTCGCGGATGGCTACATCCGCGGCAACACCCGGGTCCTCCAGGGCTCCGTGGAGACCTACGTCGTCGAATGGCCCTCGTGGACCAGCGACCACGACCGCTACGCCACCGTCACGTGGAACGTCATGCACGGCACCCTCCTCTCCCAGGACAAGGGGTCGGCCACGGTGCAGTGGGACGTGTCCGAGGACCACCTGGACCTGCTCGGGAGCCTGGATGTCTATGAGGACCTGGGCGGGCAGGGGGCCTCCATCAGCGTGGAGACCATCAACACCCACGCGGGGGAGTCCTCGTTCTGCTCGGGCGTGCTCGGGCCCGCCGCCATCGCGGTGGACTTCGGCCGGGGAGGCAATCCGGGGCCGGCGCTCCCCTCGGGGGCCACGACCTATGGCTACGAAGCGCTCTGCGCGATTTCGCCCAACCACTACACGCTCACGAACAGCTCGGTGAACTGCCGGAGCCCCTGGCATGGGATTACCCAGGACCACACCCCGGGCGACACGAACGGCTACTTCCTCATGGTGGACGCGGATTCCAACCCCGGCGAGTTCTACCGGACCACCGTGAATGGGCTGACGCCGGCCTTCCGCTACGAGTTCTCCGCCTGGGTGGGCAACCTGGACAGGAATGGCCTCTACGAGCGCCCGCGCATCCGCTTCGAGGTCCATGGGCCCTCGGGCTTCATCGCGACCAGCGGGGACCTGGTCATCCCGCCCACGTCGCCCTTCCAATGGCAGAAGGTCGGCTTCATGTTCGACCTGCCCGCGGGCGTCTCATCGGTCGACATCGTGATGGTGAATCGCAACCAGAGCGGCTCGGGCAATGACCTGGTCATCGACGACCTGTCGTTCGCGCCGTGCTACCCACCGGTCATCGCCTCCTTCGAGAATGGCCCCGTGGTGGACCGGGAGCACGCGTGCAACAGCGGCGCGGTGAGCCTGTATGGCCGGTGGCCCTCCACCATTCCGTTCACCACGCCGGCCTATCAGTGGCAGTGGAGCCCGGATGGCGGCGAGAGCTGGCTCAACGTCCCGGGGGCCACGAGCCTGGCGTCCGCCCATTCCCAGCCGTCGCCCGGAATCCACCGGTACCGGCTGATGAGCTACGAGGCCCTGAACCCGTCCCAGCAACTCGTGTCGAACCCGCTGACGTTCTATGTGCAGCGGCTGGTCGTGGAGCCCCGGACCCACCACCTGTATTCCTGCAATGGGGGCAACACCTACGGCTCCCTGGCCGCGTTCTACCGGTTGGAGTTCTCCGACCCCGTCATCCAGACGTCCTATGCTGTCCGGTGGTCGCCGGCCACGTACCTCTCCAATCCGAACACGAGCCCGACGTCCATCCTCCTGCCTTCGCTGGGGGCGTCTCCGCCTCCCAACGGGCCGCCGGTCCCGGCCGCCAACCACCTCTACACGGTGACGGTGACCGACAGTGTCCATGGCTGCACGGGGAGCGGGCAGCAGACGGTGGCGCAGCACAACCCGCGCAAGGTCGCCGTACCCAACGCCTTCACGCCGAACGGTGACGGGTTGAACGACCTCTTCCGGCCGCTCAACCTGGACGACTACCCCGGCTCGCGCTTCTTCATCTACAACCGCTGGGGACAGGCCATCTTCTCGTCCCAGGGGCCCACGCTGCTGGACTACTCCTGGAATGGCACCTTCGGTGGCGTCCCCCAGGGCAGCGGGGCCTACGCGTGGCGCATCGAGATGAGCGACTGCTTCGGCAACATCATCAACGGCTCGACAGGGAACAACAGCCCGTCCGGAACGGTGACCCTCATCCGGTAGTCAGCATCCGGGCGAGCGCCCGCCACGCGCGCTTCAGCGTGGCGGCGCCGTCTGGGCGAGCACCTGCGCGGCGATGCGGGAGATGCGCTCGTCGAAGCCCGCCGCGTCGTGGAAGGTGAGGCGCACGTCGCCCACCTCCAGCCTGGCGCCGGGCGTCAGCACCACGCCCGCGTCGGGCAGCTCCCGGCCGTCCAGCTTCACGGGCCGGGCGTCGGCCACGCGGGCCACGTGCCAGCTGGCGTCGGGCTGGGGCGTGAGGATGAGCTGCTCGCGCGACACCGTGGCGTCGTTGACCACCAGCGCGTTGTTCTGCGACGCGCGGCCCAGGCGGATGGGGCCTCGCTCGGCCAGGGCCACCAGCTCGAAGCACATGGCGTCCCCGGCGGGCAGGCAGTCCTTCAAGTCCGTGAGCGGCAGCCGGGTGGCGCCCACATTCCCGTCCACCGTCTCCGGGACGTTCCACGCGCCTGCCTCCCACACCAGCCAGGGGTGCGGGTACTTGGCGCGAAACTTCTCTTTGAGTGCAAGGTGCTGCCTCACCAGCAGCGAGAGCAGCAGTGCGCGAGCCATGGAGGACTCATAACCCCTTCGGCCCCCGCAGCGCGCGAGAAGGTGCATTCCGGTGTCCACGAATCGTCTGAAACCCGGCGGGTGCCCCCCACTCGCGCGCGGAGTGGGCCCTGTAGTACACCCGCGCCCACATCCCTCTGGAGGTCCCATGCGCCGTCTCCTGCTCGCTCCGCTCCTGCTCCTCGTCCCCGCCTGCAAGGGAGAGACGGCCAAGGACGTCACCGCCACGGTGGTGGGCAAGACGGTGGAGGTCGCCAAGGGCGCCGGCAGCGGCGTCGTCGAGGGCTTCAACGAGGGCCGCAAGGGCGCCGCCAGCGCGGACGGCTCGCGCACGCTGTCCACCGCGGAAGAGGTCAACGCCAACACGGAGCTGTCCGTGCTGGAGGCGAAGGCCTCCAACGGCGGCGGCGTGGAGGTGGTGCTCGCGGTGACGAACAAGACGGCGGAGCCGCTGCACCTCCTGGGCCTCCACGAGGGCGGCGGCGCGCAGCTGTTGGACAAGGACGGCTTCGCCACGCCGCTGCAGGCCCGCTCTCCCGGGCAGTCGGCCGACTCCATCAAGGTGCCGCCCTCCGTGAAGGTGAAGGCGAGCATCTACTTCGATGGCGAGGCGGAGAAGGCCGCGAAGGTCCGGGTGTGGGGGCGCGAGCTCACCGTGCCCGCCGCGGCCACCGCCGCCAAGCCGCAGCCGTAGTCCGTCCCTGCTTCTCGCCTGCCGCCGCCTGGAGTCGTGATGCGCCGTCTGTCCTTCGTCCTGCTGTGCGCGAGTCTGCTGTCCGCCTGTGATGATTCGGAGGGCGCGCCGGTCGTTCCGCCTCCGCCCTTCACCCAGTCCTATCCGGACGCGGGGCCGACGCCCGACGGCGGTGGGGGCCCGACGAGCTGGGCCTGTCAGCGGCAGGCGGTGGTGAAGGGCGCGCCCATGTCGCTGCTGGCGGACCTGCAGCTGGCCATGGGCCGGGCCGCGACGTCGAATGAGCGCACCCAGGCCATCGACCGCTTCGTGGCGCAGGTGGAGGCCCAGGGCGGCACGCCGCTGGTGAGCGACGCGAGCGCGGGCCGTCAGCGCGTGGCCTTCTTCGTCCGGGGCGAGGCCGCGCGCGACACCTTCGTGGCCGGTGAGTTCAACGAGTGGTCGCCCACGGCGACGCCGCTCGGGCAGGTGCGGGACACGGACTTGTACCTCGCGGAGGTGGAGGTCCCGCGCACGGGCCCGCAGCCGTACAAGCTGGTGAAGGGCGGCGACTTCTTCGAGGACCCTCGCGCGCGCAACGTCGTGTGGGACCGCCTCAACCGCAACGACGTGGGCCAGTTCAACTCGCTCGTCTACCCGGACGCGCAGGACCCGGCGAAGGGCCGGCTCACCGCGTGGTACGACGTGCGCGCCACGGCGTTGAACGACGCGCGCGATGTCTTCGTCTACACGCCCGCGTCCTATGACGGCCCGGAGTGCCCGTCGCTGCCGGTGATGTACGTGCACGACGGCAACGAGAGCATCACCCGCGAGTCCTTCGTGGACGCGGCGGACGCGCACTACAAGGCGCGGCCCCAGGACGCGGCGGTGCTCGTGTTCATCGCGCTGCCGAGCCAGGACGTGCGGCTGGGGCAGTACACCTTCCCGCCCGCGCTCGCGCCGGGCTGGCCCACGCCTCGGGGTGACGACTACCTGGCCTTCATCGTCAATGACCTGATGCCGCGCGTGGAGTCGGGCCTGCGCGTGAAGAAGGGGCCCCAGGAGACGGGCATCTCCGGCGCGTCGCTGGGCGGGCTCATCTCCGTGTACGCGGGCTTCCGCGCCCCGGAGAAGTTCGGCTTCGTGGGCACGCAGTCCGGCACGCTGTTCTGGCCGCACGACGGCGAGGTGGACCGCAACGACGGCAACGCCATGGTGGTGCGCGCGAGCGCGGACCCGGTGGTGCCGGTGCGCTTCTACGTGGACCACGGCTCACCCTCGACGGGCTGCACGCGCGACGGCGAGCAGGGCGGGGACGACTGTCAGTCCAACCTCCAGTTCGTCACTGCGCTGCGCAACAAGGGCTACGGCGTGGTGCACGTGAACGAGGTGAGCGGCGCGCACGACTGGGCCTTCTGGAAGAAGCGTCAGCCGGGGCTGCTGTGCGTGTTCCGCAACGCGGATGCGAAGGAGTGCGGCTTCTAGGCGCGCACTCCCTCGGGGGCGCCGCTACAGCTTCGCGGCGATGGCGCGCGCCAGCCGGTGCGGGGACTCGGCGTCCAGGGTGAGGAAGAGGGAGGGCTCGGTGACCTCCACTTCCTGCAGCCGGGTGACGCCTTCGTTGTCGGTGGCCACGTCCACGCGGGCGTAGAGCAGCGGGGCGCCCATGGCCTCGAGCACGCGCTCGGACAGCTTCAGCTCCTTGGGGTCGGGCGCGAAGGTGCTGGGCTCCGCGAAGCCGCGAGGCGCGGACTTCAGCGTGGGCGGGCGGCGCACCGCGTGGCTGAAGACACCCTCGAAGAAGATGTAGCTGCGCTCGCCTTCCGACTCGAAGGCCCGGAGGTAGGGCTGCACCATCAGCTCTCCGCTGGCGGCGAGTCGGGTGACGAGCGCGTTGCCAGCCGAGGCCTCCGCGCGCGGGATGATGTGCGTCTCCACGGCGCCAGCGGACACGGCGGGCTTGAGGACCAGCGTGTCCCAGCCCCGGGCGCGGGCGAGGACCTCGAGGTCCAGGGCGCCGTCGCGCTCCACCCACGCGGTGGGCGTCACGGGGATGCCCTTCTCCTCGAGCTCACGCAGGTAGAACTTGTGCGTGTTCCAGCGCAGCACGTCGGCCGGGTTGTGGAGCCGGGTGAGCCGGCCGACCTTCTGGGCCCAGGCGACGAAGGTGTCGCGGCGCAGGTGGCTGTCCCAGGTGCTGCGCACCACGGCGAGGCGCACGGTGTTGAAGTCCACCGTCGGGTCGTCCCAGACGACGGGCCGCGCATCCAGGCCCAGGGCTCGGAGCGCGGGGAGCAGGGGGCGCTCGAACTCGGCGAGCTCGGGCATGTCTGAGTAGGTGAGGACAGCGACATCCATGGTGACGGACTCCAGGTGGGGCGCCGCGGGGTGTGGGCGGTGGCCTGGCACGGGCGCCCCGGACCTCGAGGCGGACCGTGCGGCGCGCATCGATACGATACGTAGCGCGAGGGCGTCGGGGCAGCAGGAGTTTCGCGCGGTCGCCGCGCTGTACGGGTCCGTCGCGCGACGAGGTGTGCTCCCGTTTCGCGCGAAGCCTGCTGGCAGGCCGGGACGTGGAGCGGAGGGCCCCAGCACTCGCGAGGAACGCCGCGCTGAATCCCTCGCGGACGGGGGGCCGAGCGGAGCCGACGTCTCAGGCCGAGCGAGCGGGGGCCTGAGCGCGCGCGGGGCCCTCGGCGGAGGCCTGGGCTCGAGCCTCCTTCTCCTGCTGCTGTCGCTCCGCCGCCTCGCGCAGGACGCCCGCGAGCAGCGCCTGGCCTCGCGGATACGGCGCGGACTCGCCCTCGAGCGCGAGCAGCTGCTGACGCAGGAGGGCCCCGCTGGCGGTGCGCTGCTCGGGCCGCTTCTCGAGCAGCCCCATCACCGCCGCGTCGAGCGCGGGCGGCACCTCCGGATTGAAGCGCGAGGGCGGGAGCACCTCCTGGTCCAGCGTGGCGCGCAGCAGCGCCTCCTGCGTGGAGCCCTGGAGCGCGCGCCGCCCCGTGAGCGCCTCATGCAACGTCAGCCCCAGCGCGAAGAGGTCCGCGCGCCCATCGAAGGGCCTCCCCGCGGCCTGCTCGGGCGCCATGTAGCCCAGCTTGCCGCGCACGCTGCCCGCGGCCGTGAGCTGCGAGCGCGCCGAGTCCCGCGCGATGCCGAAGTCCGACAGCTTCACGTCGCCGAAGCGCGACACCAGCACGTTGGGCGGGTTGAGGTCGCGGTGCACCAGCCGCAGCGGCTGTCCGTCCGCGCCCGTGCGCCGGTGCAGGTAGTCGAGCGCCGACGCCAGCTCCGCCCCCAGGAACGTCACCGCCGCCACCGGCAGCGGCCTGCGCGCAAGCCCCCGCATCAGCGAACTCAACGGCATGCCGTCCACGAACTCCATGGCCAGGAAGTACGTGCCCCCGTGCCGCCCCAAGTCGAAGACCTGCACGATGTTGGGGTGATTGAGCGACGAGCACAGCTCCGCCTCGCGGCGGAACATGGCGACGAAGTCGTCGTCATCCGCGAACGAGGGGAGGATGCGCTTGAGGGCCACCTGCTTCTGGAAGCCACCCTCCGGGCAGTACGTGGCCCGGTACACCTCCGCCATGCCGCCCGCGCCCACGCGCTCGTGCAGCACGTACTTGCCCATGACCTCCTGCTCCCGCAGCGCGGACAGCGCGCCCCGCGTCAGCTGCAGGAAGTGCCGCGCGAGCGTGGCGGTGAAGACGCCCGCGGCCACGAAGAAGAAGGCCCGCGTGGCGATGAAGCGCGGCGTCAGCGTGATGAGCGCGGACTCCGGCAGCAGCGGCTGGACGAAGAGGAAGTAGATGCCCAGGTACTCGGCGGCCACCAGGATGCCCGCGGCCAGCGCCAGCCGGGGGTTGCTGCGCAACGTCGCGAGCGTGATGAGCGTGGGCCAGATGACCAGCGTGGGCGCGGTGAGCGCGTAGATGGGCCCCTGGAAGCGCAAATCGAACGCGAGCACCACCGCGGGGATGCTGACCTCGATGGCCACGTTGAGCCAGGGGATGGCCGGATGGAACGCGCCCGAGCGCAGCACGCGCCACAGCGCGGTGTAGTAGAGCGCCAGCACCGCCGACAGCCCCATCAGCGCCTGCGTCAGCCCCCAGCCCAGCGAGGGGCCCAGCGCCGCGGCCACCACCACCGACGCGCCGGACAGGCCCGCCATGAAGCGCGCCACCGACAGCTCGCGCCCCTGCGCATCGCGTCGTAGGTGTCCGTCGAGGAAGCGGGAGACGGGGCTGGTCAGGGTGTGGGCGGTCATCGGCTTCTCAGTCTACAGAAAGGTGGGAAGTCGCCACTGGGGCGCCCCGAACCCCTTGCAATTCGCCAGGGCGGATTGCCCCGGGGACGTCTGTTACCGAAATGTTTCACAGGCTACTCTGCGCCGCATTTCAGGGACATGCCGTCGAGCACCCAGGTGGGTGCCCCCAGGAGACCCACGAGATGCGAATGTCGCCTCGCTTGTTGTTGGCCGCGCTCAGCGCGGTGTGGCTGTTCCAGGTTGGATGTTCGCGGGAGGACCCGAAGCCCTGTGAGGGGACGGGCTGCACCCAGGCGCCCGTCTGCGGCAACGGGGTCCAGGAGGAGGGGGAGGCGTGCGACGACGGCAACAAGCAGGGCGGCGATGGCTGTGAGGCGGACTGTACCTCCACGCCCACCCGGCCCCAGGCGGCCTGTGGCAACGGCAAGCTGGAGGGCACCGAAATCTGCGACGACGGCAACCTGACGGGCCAGGACGGCTGTGAGGCGGACTGCTCGCTGACGCTCACGCGCTGCGCGGCGGCGGATGCCCCGCCCCTGGCGAGCGGCGCCACGTGCGAGGTCTCCAAGGCCGGCAACGGCGCGCGCCTGTTCACGGGCGTGGTGCTCATGGAGGACGAGACGCTGGTGGGCGGCCAGGTGCTGGTGGACGCGAGCGGCGTCATCACCTGCGCGTCGTGTGACTGCTCCGCGGAGGCGGGCGCCGCCGAGGCGACGCACGTGGCGTGCCCCACGGGCGTCATCTCCCCGGGCCTCATCAACACGCACGAGCACCTCACCAAGCAGAGCGGGCCGTTCGCCGGGACGGACGAGCGCTACGAGCACCGGCTGGACTGGGTCGTCGGCCTGGGCAACCACACCCGCATCTCCAACAGCACGAGCTCGGCGGTGGACAAGGTGAGCTACATCGAGCTGCGCCACCTGCTTGCGGGCACCACGTCCATCGCGGGCCTGGGCGGCGCCGCGGGCCTGCTGCGCAACGTGGACCAGCCGGTCAGCCGTCAGGAGGGCCTGGACCAGTGGCTCACCTCCTACGTGGACTTCCCGTTGGGCAACCGCGAGACGGACATCAAGTCCGACACGTGTGACTACGCCAGCATGCCGCGCACCTCGAGCGTGCCGAACCACGGCACGTACCTGTCGCACCTGGCCGAGGGCATCAGCCAGGAGGCGTTCAACGAGTTCCGCTGCCTGTCGACGGGCATCAACGACATCATCCAGCCGCGCACGTCGGTCATCAGCGCGGTGGGCGTGACGGCGAAGGAGATTGCGCTGATGGCGGAGCGGGGCACGGGCCTCATCTGGTCGCCGCGCTCCAACGTCGCGCTGTACGGCGACACGGCGATGGTGACGGCGTACAAGCGGCTGGGCGTGAACATCGCGCTGGGCACCGACTGGGTGCAGTCCGGCTCCATGAACCTGCTGCGCGAGCTGAAGTGCGCGGACGCGCTCAACACCGTGCAGTTCGACCGGGCCTTCAGCGACGTGGACCTGTGGCGGATGGTGACCAGCCAGGCCGCGGGGGCGGTGGACATGCAGGCGGGGGTGGGCCGCATCGCCCCGGGCAAGCTGGGTGATTTGGCCATCTACTCGCTGCGCACGCACGCCGCCTCTCCGCACCGCGCGGTCATCAGCGCGGAGGCCGCGGACGTGGTGCTGACGATGCGCGGCGGCAAGGCGCTCTACGGAGACCAGGCGCTGGTGGGCGCGCTCGTGTCCGGCGCGGAGCCGTGTGACGCGCTGGACGTGTGCGGCAGCGGCAAGACGGTGTGTGTCCAGTCGGAGCTGAAGAAGACGCTGGCCACGCTGGCGGCCGCCAATCCCGAGGCCTACAAGCTGTTCGCCTGCGGCGTGCCCGAGGGCGAGCCGGTGTGCGTGCCCCGCCGCATCTCCAACAACCCCAGCTTCCCCGCGTCGGTGAAGCGCTCGAACGTGTACTCCGGCGAGAGCCGCTCGGATGACCCGGACGGTGACGGCCTGAAGGGCAACGCCGACAACTGCCCGTTCGTCTTCAACCCCATCCGTCCGATGGACGGCGGCAAGCAGGCGGACTCGGACGGCGACGGCGTCGGTGACGCGTGTGACGTGTGCCCGCTCGACGCGAACACGACCTCGTGCGCCACGTACACCGCGGGCGACGACGACCATGACGGCCACCCCAACTGGCAGGACAACTGCCCCTACGTGGCGAACCCGGACCAGGCGGACCAGGACGGCGACGGCAAGGGCGATGCGTGCGACGCGTGTGTCTCGGACCCGAACCCGGGCCACCTGGGCTGCTCGAGCGCCTCCGTCCACGAGCTGAAGACGCAGGACGGCAATGGCCGCTACCCGTGGGTGGGCAAGACGGTGAAGTTCGACGACGTCGTCGTCACCGCGCTGGTGAAGGGGGCGCTGACGGAGATGGGCTTCTGGGTTCAGGTGCACCCGCTGCCGGCGGGCCTGGGCGTGGAGAACTCGGGCATCTACGTGTACGCGCCCAAGGACGACCTGGTGGTGGGAGACCGGCTGGACATCCTCACGGCGACGCTGACCGTCTACCAGGGCCTGCCGGAGCTGGTGGACGTGAAGTACCGCAAGCGCGGCGCGGTCGGCCCGCTGCCGGTGCCGGTGGCCGTCACCACGGCGGACGTGCGGACCGGCGGCGCCCGCGCGAAGGGGCTGGAGGGCGTGCTGGTGGACGTGTTCGACGTGACGGTCTCCAGCGGCGTCGACTCGTTCTCCCAGTTCCTCGTCAACGAGAGCGGGGACCCGGGGCAGCCCGGGTTGATGGTGGATGACTTCGCCTACACCTTCCGGGACCCGGCGGTGGGGACGCGGTATGGCGTGCTGCGCGGGGTGCTGACGTACATGTTCAGCGACTCGAAGGTGTTGCCGCGCAGCTCGGCGGACCTGATGGCGCCCATGCCGACGTTGACGAGCTTCGGGCCGGGGGCGTACGTCCGCCTGGGTGGGACGGGCGCGGTGAGCACCTTCCCGCAGGTCCTCACGCTGACGTTGTCGGCCCCGTACACGGAGGCCATCGACGTGGCCGTCACCTCCAGCAACAGCGCCGCGCTGCGCGTGGTCAACGACGTGGTGCGCGTGCCGCGCAACCAGGGCTCGGTGGAGGTGAAGGTGGAGGCGCTGGCGCCCGCGCAGAGCGTGGTGCTGACGGCCACGCTGCGCGGGGTGTCGCGGCAGGCCACGGTGCGCGTGCTGGGGCAGGATGAGCAGGCGCTGCTGGCGCGCTTGTCGCCCGCGGAGGTGACGATGGTGCCGGGCGGCTCGGTGACCTACACCGTGTCGTTGGACCGGCCCGCGGCGGACAACGCGTCCGTGGCGCTGTTCGCGACGCCGGAGACGGGGTTCGGCACCTTCACGCCGGCGGTGTCCGTGCCGGTGGCGAAGAACGCGATGCAGACGACGTTCACCTTCACGCTCGACGAGGCCGCGGTGGGGCCCACGGGCACGGTGACGGCGGCGGTGGGGACGAGTCAGGCGAGCTCCGCGGTGACGGTGGACCTGACGGCGCCCCGGCTCGTGTCGCTGTCTCCCGCGGGGCCGGTGTCCGTGCGGTACGGCGAGACGCAGGAGTTCCGGGTGGCGTTGTCCTCGGCGCCCGCGCAGGACCTGGCGGTGACGTTGGGGGCGGCGCCGGGGACGGGTGTCACGCGCTACGGCTCGGTGCCGGCCACGGTGACGGTGCCGGCGGGGAGCACGGAGGCCACGTTCCTGTTCACCGCGGACGCGGAGGGCGAGGGCACGGGCACGGTGACGGCGTCGCTGCTCGGGGTGAGCCGCGCGGCGACGGTGGTCGTGACGCCGCCTCCGGCGAAGCTCGCCTCGCTGACGCCCGAGACGTCGACGGCGTACTTCGGCGCGAGGAAGGGCTTCATCGTGACGCTGGACCGCGCGGCGTCGTCGGGCGGAGTGGTGGTGGAGCTGACGCTGACGCCGGCCACGGGGCTCGGCGTCCTGGCGTCTCCCACGGTGACGGTGGCGCCGGGGCAGCGGAGCGTGCAGGTGCTCTTCGTCGCGGGCTCGGAGCCGATGAATGGGAGCCTGTCCGCGACGTACGCGGGCGTGACGAAGACGGCGCAGATCTCCACCCTGGAGCGGCCCCCCATCAACCACCTCGTCATCAACGAGGTCGACTACGACGTGAAGGGCTCGGACACGAACGGGAAGGAGTTCGTGGAGATCTACAACCCCACGCAGAACACCCTCTCGCTGGGCGGCGTGTCGCTCGTCTACGTGAATGGTGGCACGGCGTCACACGCGAGCTACGCCAAGGTCGACCTCGCGCCGGTGGGCTCGCTCGGGCCAGGGGAGTACCTGGTCGTGGGGCCCTCCTCGGTGACGGGTCCGCTCAGCGGTCTGCCGGGCGTCAAGGTGCTCGTGTCGACCACCGCCATCCAGAATGGCGGCACGTCGGGCAACCCCTCGCCGGATGCCGTCGCTCTCTATGACGGCGCGCACGACGCCATCATCGACTCGTTGTCCTACGAGGGGGCCGTGGTGCAGGCCTCCATCACGGGCACGCAGACGCGGTTCGACCTGATGGAGGGGCCGGTGAGCACGGCGGCACTGGCGGACCTCGACTCGATGGACGGCTCGCTGTCCAGGATTCCGAATGGAGTGGACACGGACGACAACGAGCTGGACTTCAAGTTCACCACCCAGTTGACGCCGGGGGCTCCGAACGTGTTCGTGCCGGTGCCCAATCCGTGAGGTCGGTGGCGTGAGTTGAGGACGTGGTCCGGGCGGCTCCTGGAGACGGGGGCCGCCCGAGTCGTTTCATGGGGCGGGGTGGATGGTGCCGCGGGGGTGTCAGGGGTCCTTGCGTGCGAGGGCGCCGGAGGTCAGCAGGCCGTCGAGCACGGCGGCCATCGGGTCGTAGTCCAGGGTGGAGCGGAAGAGATTCTGGAACATGAGCGCGCCCATGTAGCCACCGTAGATGCCCTGGGCGGCAATCACCGGGTCGAAGTCGCGGCGGAACTCACCGGTCTTCTGGCCGTGGCGGAGGATGCCGCTCAGGATGTGTGAGTACAGGGCGAGCTTCTCGCGGATGGCGTCGGCCACCCGCTCGTTCGAGTCGGCGGCCTCGGCGGCGAGCATGCCGAAGAAGATGCCGCACTCGCGATGTTGTCCGAGGAAGTCGTGGGTGCGGCGGGTGAAGGCCAGCAACTGCTCGCGGGCGGGGAGCTCGCGGTAGGTGGAGAAGAGGTCCCCGAAGGCGATGACGTAGCGTTGGTGGAGCTCGTCGATGGCGGCGAGGAGCAGGTCTTCCTTGGCGGGGAAGTGCCAGTACAGGGCGCCGGGCGTCATGTGGATGGCGCGGGCGAGGTCGGCCATGGTGGTGGCGAGGAAGCCACGCTTGGCGAACAGGGTGATGGCCGCTTCGAGGATGTCCACGCGGGTGCGCGCGGAGCGTTCCTGCTTGAGCTCTCGTTTCGCTGGTTCCTTGCCCATGGCGGCGAAAACCATACCCCGAGGGTCTCGGGTCACCAGCGTTACCTTCACGATTCCGGGCGGAACGCTAACGGGTGGGCAGCTCGTGGAAGGTGAGGCCGGACAGCTCCAGGCGCTGCACGGCGTCCATGAAGCGCTCGGTGACGACGCTCACCGTCGCGAAGTTGCCCACGCGGAACAGGTCCAGGTCCGAGGGCAACGAGGCGGCGTCGAGGATGGGCTCATCTGGGAGGCGGAAGTACCTGTGGCCACACATTCCGCACGGAGGGGGCACATCCGGAGGGATACAGTCCGGATGCAGTTGGCCATGGGGCTCGAGCTGGAGCTCCAGCAGCTCCGGTGGGTTCTTCTTGCGGAAGCGCAGCTCGGTGGGGCCGCCGAGGAGGCCTCGGACTCCTTCGGCCTGGAGGCGCTCGAAGGCATCCTTGAGAACCACCCAAGGCAGATGGCCCAGGGATGTGAACGCGCCGAAATTTCCGGACGCGGTGCCCACGAGCGGGCCGAACAGCGTGCCGGGAAGGAGCAGGGCGTTGGGTGGCGCGAGAGGGCGCACCAGCTCTCGGAGTCGTGCGAATTCGGCGAAGGGTTCGGGACGGGCTTGCTCGAACTCACGGCGCTCCGGCAGTTGGGACAGGTCTACGGCCGGGTACAGGAGTCCAGAAGTAGCCCAGGTGGTTTGGCAAGCGGGGCAATGGACGCCAGGAAGGCCCCACTTGTGACTCGCGTCGAAGCTCGCCGTGACGGTTGCCTTGTTCTCGCGCAGCCGAAAGTACCGGGTCATGAGTGAGAGGCTCTCATGTCCCGGGATGCTGGTAGTAGGGTCGAATGGGCCCGCCCACCAGTTCAAACCGGTGGATCAACTCACCCGCGAACCGGAAGATCTCCGTTGGAGGAGCGCCTGGGTTGTTTGCCATGAATTCCCGCCAGGCATCATTCCACGCCCCTCCGCGTGCGCCTCCATCATGGATGCGTCGGTGGACGTGGAGCGGAATGGGCATGGTGTAGTGGTGGATCTTCACACCCTGTCGGTCGAACCACTCCGCCAGGTCTCGAGACTGGGGAAAGATGTGGTGCTTCTCCCAACGTCCCTTCGGGAGCTGCCGTGACGGCGGGATGACCTGCGAGGGAGCGCCGTTCCAGTTGGGGAACGTCATCACCCAGCCCTTGGGGAGCTGCTGCGCGCCTCCCCAGTTCCTCCTCGGTCCACTGCCCGGAGCCGCCGCGGCGGCAGGTGGACGCGAGGGAGGAAACCGCGTCAGCTCGATTTCGCCGGGCGTGCTCTCACAGGGATAGAACCCACAGGTGTCTCCCAGACACAGCAGGGTGACGCACCGGTCTTCACTCGAAGCATCGCACTCGGTCTCCGCGACCTCCCAGGCCTCTTGTGCCACGGAGGGCGCGACGCTGGCGCAGCCCAGCCAGGAGACGGCGAACAGCGAAAGGCAGACGGCGAGTCGGGTCCGCATGGTCAGACAGACCTAGCATCCAGGTCTGTCATGACTTGTCAGGCCAGCAGCGTCACCTTCACGATTTCAGGCGGAGCGCCGACGCGCAGCGGAGGACCCCAGAAGCCTGTTCCACGGCTGACATACAGGTGCTTCCCCTCCTCCTGGAAGTGTCCCGCG
This sequence comes from Myxococcus guangdongensis, assembly GCF_024198255.1. Classification (NCBI taxonomy): domain Bacteria; kingdom Pseudomonadati; phylum Myxococcota; class Myxococcia; order Myxococcales; family Myxococcaceae; genus Myxococcus; species Myxococcus guangdongensis. The sequence continues at coordinate 857,677 of NZ_JAJVKW010000002.1, read as the reverse complement.
TCGTGCTCCCAGATGGCGGACACCGCGAGCGTGAAGGGGAAGAACTGTCCCCCATGCGTGTGCCCCGACAACTGCAATCCCATCCCCGCCTGCGCCGCCACCCGCCAGTTCGAGGGCTGGTGCGCCAGCAGCACCGCCGCCCGCTCCGGCTCGCGCCCCTTCACCGCCGCCTCCAAATCATACCCGCGCACACCCGTGTGCCCGCCGGACCAGTCGTCCACACCCACCAAATCGAAGGACGCCCCCGCGTCGCCAATCCTCACATGGCGATTGCGCAGCACCTGGATGTCCATTCCCTCCAACGCCCGCGCCCACGCATCCTGGTCCCAGTAGTACTCGTGGTTCCCCGTCACGAAGTACGTCCCGTGCCCCGCCCGGAGCTCCCGCAGCGCCGCCACCGCGGGCCCCAATGACGCCACCTGCCCGTCCACCAAATCTCCGGTGATGGCCACCAGGTCCGGACGCAAGTCATTGCACCGCGCCACCAGCTCATCCATGAACCGACGCTGGATGACCGGACCCACGTGGATGTCACTGAGGTGGACGATGGTGAACCCATCCAATGCCTTCGGCAGCCCTGGCAGCTTCACCGCCACCTCGTTCACCACCGGCGGGTGGAACGCACGCCACGCCCCGTAACCCGTCAGCCCTCCCGACGCGAGCAACGCGCCGCCCGCCGTGGCCCGCGCGAGGAACCGCCGCCGCTCCACGTTCACCTCGGCGGGCGCCACCTCCACCTCCAGCCCACTCCCCGCGCCCTCCATCACGGCCAGCACCCCTCCCGCCACCACGCGCCCCGTGTCCGCCTTCGACACGCGCGAGCCCGTCAGTCGGCGCCCCAGCGCCCGCGCACCGCCGATGCCCCACAGCGCGAGCAGCAGGTACAGCGCCGCGCCCATCCACATCCACACGCCCGTGGCCACCGCGAACAACGCGTCCATCGGCAGGAAGCGCGTCACGGACCAGGACAACACCAGCAACGTGCCCAGCACCGTCAGCACGCCCATGCCCACCCGCCGCCACCTCGCGTCCTCCAGCGTGTCCGCGAACAGGCGCCGATACAGGTAGATGTGGACGGCCACGGTGATGAGCCCCGTGAGCACCGCGAAGACGATGAAGCGCGCCGGTGAATCCATGGTCCCCCCAATACTCCCCCGAGCCCGACGCGTCGCAAGGCGCTCCTCCGTGAAGAAGCGTGAATCACACCGCGTGTGCGCCCGACACGCCTGCCCGCCTGGGAGGCACCAGGGTCCCTCCTGACGCGGGCCGATGACGCGACGTCACGTGCGCGCCCTGGCAAGCAAGCTCACGCTCCGTGCTTCTCATTCCCCAAGGACACGATGTATGGACGGCCGCTTCTCGCTGGAGGCTGAGTGATGCGGATGGACAACCTGAGGGTGGGCGCGGCGCTCCCACTGGTCTTGGTGCTGGGCCTGCTGCTCGCCACGGGATGTGAGGACACCTCCTCTCCCGAGGCCTTCCCCGAAGCGCGGACCTCCCGCACCCAGGCCCTCGAGGCCGCGTCGTCCCGGGTCGCCGCCGGGGGGCAGCACTCGCTCTACGTCACCCCGCTCGGCGCCGTGTGGGCCTGGGGTGGCAATGCGTCCGGGCAGCTCGGCTCCGGCAGCATGTCCTTCCAGCGCGTCGTCGCCCGACAGGTGTCGGGACTGACGGACGTGCTCGCCGTCTCGGCCGGCAACGTCCACTCGCTCGCGCTGCGCTCGGACCGCACGGTGTGGTCCTGGGGTGGCAACACCTCCGGGCAGCTCGGCGACGGCACCCTCGTCGACCGCGCCACGCCTCGCCCGGTGCCCGGCCTCTCCGAGGTGGTGTCGGTGGCCACCGGCGAGTTCCACTCGCTCGCGCTGCGCTCGGACGGCACCGTGTGGGCCTGGGGCAGCAACTTCTACGGGCAGCTCGGCCGAGGCCACACGCAGCAAGGCCCGTCGCCCGCGCAGGTGGTGGGCCTGACGGACGTGGTGGCGCTCGCGGCGGGGTTCGACTTCTCCCTGGCCGTGCGCTCGGACGGCACCGTGTGGGCGTGGGGCGCGAACGCCTCCGGTCAGCTCGGCGACGGCACCACCACCCAGCGCCTGTTGCCCAAGCGGGTGCTCGCGCTCGAGGGCATCACCTCCGTGGCCGCGGGTCTCTATCACGCGCTCGCGCTGCGCAAGGACGGCACGGTGTGGGCCTGGGGCAGCAATGGGTCCGGTCAGCTCGGTGACGGGGCGTGGGCGGACCGCTCCACGCCGATGCAGGTGCTCGACGTGAAGAACGTCCGGTCCGTGAGCGCGCAGGAGGCGGGCTCGCTGGTGCTGCTCCATGACGGCACCGTGGCCGCGTGGGGCCGCAACACGCAGGGGCAGCTGGGCGACGGCACCACCAACGACAGCAACTTCCCGGTGAAGACGAAGGGCCTGGGCTCGGTGACGGAGCTGGCCGCGGGGGCGCAGCACTCGCTGGTGCTGCGCGCCGACGGCACGCTGTGGACGTGGGGCAGTGGCGCGTCCGGTCAGCTCGGCCACGGCGGCGCGGAGCGCCTGCTTTCACCCGAGGTCGTCACGCGCCTGTCCGGTGTCACCGCCGTCGCGTCCGGCAGCTTCCACTCCCTGGCCACGCTGTCGGATGGCTCGGTGTGGAGCTGGGGCCGCAACGCCAACGGACAGCTCGGAGATGGCACCCTCACCGAGCGCATCGCGCCCGTCCGTGTGTCCAATCTCACCGCCATGGTCTCCGTCGCCGCGTCCGGGCATCACTCGCTCGCGCTGCGCTCGGATGGCACCGTGTGGAGCTGGGGCCGCAACGCGAACGGACAGCTCGGCGATGGCTCCACGAGGGACCGCGCCATCCCCGCGCCGGTGTCGGGACTCCAGGGCGTGACGTCGCTGGCCGCCGGCGGCGGTCATGTGCTGGCGCTGCGCGCGGACGGCACCGTGTGGTCCTGGGGCTACAACGGCGTGGGGCAGCTCGGCGATGGCTCCACGAAGGACCGCCTCACGCCGGCGCAGGTGCCCGGCCTGTCAGGCATGGTGGCCGTGGCCGCGGGCACGTACTTCTCGCTGGCGCTGCGCTCGGACGGCACCGTGTGGGCGTGGGGGGATGGCTTCGAGGGGCAGCTCGGTGATGGCACCGGAGCCCAGCGCGTCTCGCCGGTGCAGGTGGTGGGGCTGACGCGCGTGGTGAAGCTCGCGGCGGGCGCGGCGCACGGGCTGGCGGTCCGCGACGACGGCACCGTGTGGGCCTGGGGCGACAACGCGGACGGCCAGCTCGGTGACGGCTCGTGGACGGACCGCTTCCGCCCGGTGCAGACGGCGGGCCTCACGGGCGTGGAGTCAGTGGCCGGAGGCCAGTACCACTCGATGGCGGTGCTGAAGGACGGGACGCTGCGCTCCTGGGGCGCGAACACCTACGGACAGCTGGGGGATGGAGGCGTCGCGTCCCGCGTGGTGCCCGGTGGGGTGCCGGGCCTCTCCGAGGTGAAGGTGCTCGGGGCCAACTACATGCACGTGCTCGCGGTGCGCCGCGATGGGCGGCTCTTGACGTGGGGCTACAACCGCTTCGGCCAGCTCGGCCTCGGCGCGGTGGGTTGGAGCGCGCAGCCCGTCCTGGTGCTGGGCCTGGGGCAAGGTCGGCGGCTGTCGGCGGGCAGCTCGCACTCGATGCTGGTGCGCTCCGATGGCGGGGTGCTGGCGTGGGGACAGAACACGTCCGGGCAGCTGGGCGATGGCACCACCACGCATCGCGCGGCGCCCATCTCGGTGCAGGGCCTGCCGTGCACGCGCTCGGTGGCGACGGGCGCGAAGCACTCCCTGGCGCTCGCGTGTGATGGCTCCGTGTGGGCCTGGGGCGCGAACGCGCGGGGGCAGCTGGGCGACGGCTCGCTCAAGCCGCGTGTCGCTCCTGTCCTTGTCAGTGGCCTGGAGGGCGTGGTGGCCGTGGCCGCGGGCGGTGACGCGTCGATGGCGCTGCGCGCGGATGGCTCGATGTGGACGTGGGGCGCCAACGAGCGTGGGCAGCTGGGCGATGGCAATCGTCTGGACCGCTCCACGCCAGCGCCATTGAAGAGCCCGTCGAACATCGCCTCGATGTCGATGGGCGCCGGGCATGCGCTCGCGGTGGGCACGGACGGTGTGGTGTGGGCGTGGGGGGCGAACGACAGCGGGCAGCTCGGCGATGGGAGCACCGTGTCCAGCGCCACGCCGATGCGGGTGAAGGGGCTGGAGGCGGCGACGGCCGTGAGCGCGGGGTTGGCCTACTCGCTGGCGGTGCTGAGCGACGGCACGGTGTGGGCGTGGGGCGCGAACACCAGCGGGCAGCTCGGTGACGGCACCAACGAGTCGCGTGGCGCGCCGAAGCCCGTGTCGCTGCTCGCGGGCATCAAGGCGGTGGCGGCGGGCGCGCATCACGTGATGGCGATGAGCCTCGACGGGACGGTGTGGGGGTGGGGTGACAACGGCTATGGGCAGTTGGGGGACGGCACGCACTTCCTGCGCTTCAAGCCGGTGCCGGTGGTGGAGCTGTCCAACGTGGCGGAGGTCGTCGCCGGTGAGCAGCACACGCTGGCGCTGCTGGGCGACGAGAGCGTGCGCTCCTGGGGCAGCCACGAGTACGGCCAGCTGGGTGAGGTGGAGTCCGGTCCCCGGATGCTGCCCGTGGACGTCAAGCTGCCGACGTCGAAGGACTTCGCGCCGGTGGTCACCGTGCGCGCCTGGCATCAGCACGCCGTGGCGGCGCTGGCCGACGGCTCCGTGCAGACGTGGGGCAGCAACTCCCACGGGCAGCTCGGGGATGGCACCACGGAGAGTCAGTCCATGCCCACCACGGTGGAGGGACTGACGAAGGTGCGCGACGTCGCTCCGGGCGCGTGGCACACGCTGGCGCTGGCCGAGGACGGGACGGTGTGGGCGTGGGGCAACAACGTCTTCGGGCAGCTCGGCGATGGCACCACGATGAATCACACGCGGCCGGTGCAGGTGCTCGGCCTGCAGAACGTGGTGGCCATCGCCGCGGGCAGCTACCACTCGCTCGCGGTGGACGCGGACGGCGCCGTGTGGAGCTGGGGCTACAACGTCTTCGGACAGCTCGGTGATGGCACGGCGGTGGCGCGCGCGGTGCCCACGCGCATGGTGGACATCGACGGCGCGGTGGCGGTGTCGGGTGGAGACCACCACTCGCTGGTGCTGCGCGGCGACGGGACGCTCTGGGCCTGTGGCAACAATGCCTACGGGCAGCTGGGCGAGGGGACGGCCACCAACCGGATGACCCCCATGAGGGTGATGGACCTGGACGATGTGAGCGCCGTGCAGGCGGGGGGCTATCACTCGCTCGCGCTGCGCTCCGATGGGACGGTGTGGTCCTGGGGCGACAACAGCCATGGCCAGCTGGGCGATGGGACTCTGTCGACGCGCATCTACCCGAAGCCTGTTCCGGGGCTCTCGGGGGTGAAGCGCCTGGGCGCGGGCGCCTACCACTCCTTCGCCGTGGGCGACGAGGTGTGGACGTGGGGACGCAACTCCCACGGGCAGCTCGGTACGGACGACTGCGACAATCGGTGGGAGGCGACGCCCGTGAAGGGCCTCGCCGGCGCGAGGATGGTGTCGGGAGGTGGTGAGTTCTCCGTGGCCCTCGACATGGAGGGACGGGCGCGCAGCTGGGGCACGAACTTCCACGGCACCCTGGGCGTGGGGCTCCCCGGTCAGCGCGCCGTGCCGGGCGTCGTGTCGCTTCCCTGAGTCGGGCCTTCGTCGTCCGGAGCGGGTGTGGACTCCCCGCTCCGGGCGTCGAACCCGACGCTCAGAACCGCAGCCCGGTGCCCAGTCGCTTGATGAGCGGAGCCAGCGCGTCCGGGTCCAGGCCGATGTCGAGCAGCTCCAGGCGGCGCAGCGACGGCAGCGACTTGGGCGAGCGGAATGCCAGCGCGCCCTCCTCGCTGATTTCGTTGCGGGACAACTCCAGTCGCTCGAGGCGGGGCAGTCCCTTGCTCTTCGAGAGCGCCACCGCCGCCTCGTCACTCAACTCGTTGCGATTGAGCGCCAGCCACTGGAGCGCCTCCAGGCCCTTGGCGCGGGCGAGCGTCGCCACGCCTTCATCGGACAGGCCGCTGCCGGACAGGTACAGCCGCTCCCAGGGGACGGTCGCCTTCGCGAGCACCGCCGCGCCCTCGTCCGACAGCGCTCCGCTGGAGAAGCTCACCGAGCGCACCGCGGGCAACGCGGGCTTCTGTGTGAGCGCGCGCAGGGACGCGTCCGTGGCGCCCGCGAGCACCAGCCCCGACAGTCGCTCCGTGCGAGGCGCGGACACCAGCGCCTGGACCGCGGCGTCGACCCCGGGGCCTTGCAGTCGCAGCCAGCGCACCTGGGAGAACCAGGGCTGCTCGGCGGCGAGCCCCAGGCCCTTGCCGTCCCGGGTGGCCACGCACAGGCGCGACACCGGCTCCCGCGCGAACAGCTCGTGCCCGTGCTGGGCGAGCTTGTCCTCGGCGAGGTTCAGCTCCTCGATGAAGCCCCGGTGGTAGGTGGGCTCGTGCACGCGCGCGTCGCGCAGGGGCTTGAGCCAGGCCACGCCGTGCTCGTCGAGCAGCGCGCGCTGGCGCAGTTGGAGCGACCTGCGTCGGGCCGGGTCCATGCGTCCGGGCAGCGCGAGCTGCACGCGGATGAACTCGGCGCGCGCGGGGTCCACCGTCTGAAGGGCGTCCGCGCAGGCGAGCCTCACCGCGTCGTCATCGGGCGCCTGCACCAGCTTCGCCAGCCACGTGTCGAAGTCGCTCATCGTCCCAGCAGCTCCTTCACCTCGCGCTGCCAGCGCGTGCCCAGCTCCGGGTGCACCATGCGCACGTACGCGGCATAGCCCTCCAGATACGCCGGGAAGTCCGGACGGCCTCGGGCCTGCGAGTCCACGCCGTGCTTGCGGCAGTTGGCGAGGATGGCCTTGAAGCGGCGGCGCTCCTCGCGGGGAATCGCCACGCGCTGGTTGACGGTGAGCCCCGTCACCCGCTGGCGCCCGGCTTGTCGCATGACGCGGCGCTTGGGGGCGTTCTCCGTGAAGCCCTCCTGCTGGAGGATGGCGTTCACCCACCAGAAGAAGCGGCCCAGCTTCTCCGGAGGCTTCGCGAAGGAGAAGGACAGGTCGTCCGCGTAGCGCGTGTACGCGGCGCCGGCCTTCGTCGCCAGTGCCTGCAGGCGCGCGTCCATGCGGCGACAGACGAGGTTGGCGATGGCGGGCGAGGTCGGCGCGCCCTGCGGCAACACGCCGGGCCACACCACGGTGCCGTCCGGCAGCTTGGGCCGCCACGTGGTGAGGCCCGCGAGCGTGGTGGCCACCTCGTCGTTGTAGCCGTACGCCGCGAAGAGGCCCTTCACGCGCCGGTAGTGCACGGTGGGGAAGAAGTCCTCCAGGTCCACGCGCACCACGACGTTCGCGCCCACGTGGGCGTTCGCGTTCGTCACCGTGGAGCGGCCCTGCACGAAGCCGTGCACGGCGTCATGCGGAGGCAGGTGCGCGAGCAGCCCTTCGAGCAGGGCGCGCTGCGCGGACTTGAGCTTCTCGCGGGGCGCGCAGATGCGGCGCACGCCACCGGAGCGCTTGGGGGCCTCGAACTCCACGTAGCCGGAGCCAGGGCCGGAGCCGGGACGCATCAGCGCCTCCAGCTCCGATTCCTCCACGCCCACGAGGCGGGCCACGTCCTGTCGGCTCTCGAGCTTCGGCAGGGTGGGGAGGTCGTCGGGCTTGCGCTTCACCTTGCCGCGCGAGCGGGGGTAGAGGCCGTAGAGCCAGCCGGTGGGGTTCCAGCCGCCCAGGGCCCTGGGGTGGGGACGTCGCGGCGGCTTCATGCGCGTGTCGGGCAGCGACACGTCGGAGAGCCCCAGCTTGTGCACGGCGGCGCGCGCGGCGGAGGCCACGCGGGTGTCGGCGTCCTTCACCCGGCGGCGCAGGTGCCCGGCGGCGATGAGGCGCGGGAAGAGCAGGGGGATGAGGCGCACGGCCTCCTGGCGCTCGCGCGGGTCCTGACTGTTGAGCCGGCGGGAGACCACCGCGCTCCAGTGGCGGCTGACGTAGAAGCGGGCGACCTCGTACTCGGCGAGGCCCTGGTGGCGCTCGAGCAGTCCCGTGATGCGGCTGAAGTTCCCCTCGGGGTCCTCCATCAGCGGCTTGAGCTCGAGGAGGAGTGAGACCAGGTCCATTCACGTGCTCCGGGACCACCGATGAGACTGCGAGCTCCTGGGGACGCCGCCACCTGCACGGCAGAGGCGGACGAGGTCGGGGAAGCCCGCCAGGCGGACCTCGTACCGCGTCGTCCTTCAATGGGTGTCATGGGCAGCCGCGACGTGACATCGCGGACGGAAGGCTGGCTGCACGCGACCCCAGGAGCGGAACGAAGCTGACCACATCCTTCACGATGAAGGAAGGTCCTCCAGCTCGGCCGGGCCTTCTTCGTCCATCAGGGCGAGCAGCGCTTCGCGAGGGCCTCCGGGAGCCCGGCGGACCAGGGAATCGAGGAGTCGTCCCTGGGCGCGCACGCGCTCACCGTGGGCGCGCATGGCCCCCAGCGCGTCGGGTTCCATGTACGGGCGGGACAGCACGTCGAGGTTGTGGAGCAGCTCGCGCCGGTTGCGCGGCGCGGTGAGGCTCGCGCTGACGCCTGGCTGCGAGAGGGAGTAGCGGTAGCAGTCCACGGCCGTCGGGAGGGGCGCGTCCTGGGGCTCGCCGGGGACGGGCTTGAGCAGCCGGCCGTAGCAGGTGGTGGTGAAGGTGAGGACACCGGTGCCGCGACGTTGGGCCTCGGGGAGGAAGGTGGCCTCGGCGCCCGGGTGCGCGGCGCTGTGGCGGGTCATCACCACGGGCCAGTCGTGTCGGACGAGGGCGTCGCGGGCGAGGTCTCTCAGGTGTGTGGAGAAGCCGAAGGCGCGCAGCTTGCCCTCTTTGCGGAGTTGCTCGAGCACGGCGTGGTTCTCGTCGGAGAGGCGCTCGGGTGCGCGGACCCAGAAGAGCAGGAAGACGTCGAGCCAGGTGGTGTGCAAGCGGCGCAGCGCGGACTCCACGTCGCGTCGGATGGCGGCGGCGCCCGAGTGGTAGGTGCCCGCGATGATGACGGACTGCTCGCGCGTGCTCCGGCCTCCGCGCAGGAACTGCGTCAGCGCGGCGTAGCGGGGCTCCCAGAAGAACGTGTCGATGCCTGCGTCGCGGGCCTCGAAGAAGGGCTCGCGCGTGGTGAGGTGCGCGCCGGAGAGGACGAGGGGGGAGACCGTCAGGCCCGTGCGGCCGAGAGGGCGTGCGCTGGCGCGTGGGAGGAAGGGCCGTGGCGCGGGACGCTCCCGGGGGCGTGAGGAGGCGGTGGGGCGCTGACGCGCCAGCTCGGGTTCGTCGGCGAAGAGGGGCTCGGGGAAGGTGAGGGAGAGGGCCCGCAGGTGGGGGACGACGCGGGGGGACTCGGTGGTGCCGCCGAGGGACTCACGGAGCCGGGCGAAGGCGTCGTCGTCCGCGCGGCGCAGGCGCCACGTCCAGGCGGCGATGCGCAGGTCCACGGTGTCATCGGTGGCGGGCTGGCGCAGGAGTGCGTCGAGGCGCGCGTCGAGTGTCTCGCAGGACTCCAGGGGCGAGGCCGCCGCCGTGCGGACCATGAGCTCGGTGTCGCGTGACAGGCGCAGGAGCGCGCGCAGCTCCGTGTCTGCGTGCTCGGGCGAGAGCTGCTCCGCGGCGCGGGCTCGTACCCACGGGTCCGGTGAGCCGCAGCAGGCGAGGGACACGACGGTCTTGAGCGCTGGGGCTTCATCGCTCTCGGGCGCGAGTGGCTCAGCGGATGAGGGGCCGCCGGCTGTGCTCGCCGGGGTGGGCCGAAGCGCCGAGGCTTCATCTGTTTCGAGCGAGAGCTGCTCCGCGGAGCGGGCGCTCATCCCTGGGGCGGGCGCCCCGTTGCGTGCGAGTCCTTCGGTGGATGGGACCGCTGGGGTTTCAGCGCGCTCGGTCGAGGGCTGCTCGTCGAATCGGGCGCGCATCCCCTGTGCAGGCGAGTGACTGCGAGCGAGCGTCCCTGTTGATTCGTGCGCGAGGCCTTCGTCGTCGAGCTCGCGTGCGTGCGTGAGCACCAGCTCCAGCGCCTGGCGTCGCAGCGTGGCGTCCGCGTCGTGGAGGCAGGCGTGTGCGGCGTTGTCCACGTCCAGCACGGCGGCGCGCAGCCACGGGTCTTCGTGAGCACGGGCCTGCTGTCGCTCCGCGTCGCTGAGCTCGCCCAGCGCGGACAATGCCTCCAAGGACGCCGCGCTCGTCGCGGAGTCCTCGTCCCAGGCGAGCTGTCGGAGCACGTCGAGGTCCTGCTGATGGGCCGCGGCGGAGGCGACAGCCCGGCGCTCTCTCGGCGTCCGTGCCTTGGGCGCGAAGGCGACGAGTGCCTCGACGAAGTCGTCGAACGCGGCGCGCGCCTTGGGGCGTTGCTCCCACGCCGCGATGACCTCCTCGCGCACCGTCTCGTCCCCGTCATCCAGGGCGTTCAGCACGTCGCGACGATGCGTCGGCGCATGCACGAGCGCGCCGAGCGCGGCGCGGCGATAGGTGGCGTCCGGATGCACCATCCAGGCAAGGAGCTGGGACACGTGGTCCTGAAGGCCGTGCTTCACCGCGATGCGCCCGGCCCACGCCAACGCTCCGGGCCTGGGCTTCGGGAGGGATTCGAGGACCCGCCTGGCGAGCGCGACTTCATCCACGGGCGGTCGGTCGAGCAGCGCCTGCGCCTCGTCGCGCGCATGCGGGACACGGGGCTCGTCCAGCCATCGCATCGCGAGGCGGATGGCCTCGACCTCCTTCCGCTCCCTCAACCGCCGCCGCGCGAGCGCACGCAGGGGCTCATGCGGATCTCCCAGCCACTCCACCAGCTCGCGCGCGGAGACGGACTCGGCGGACCGTGCCTCCAGTCGCGCGGTCGTCACCGCCGGGTCCTCGCTGGAGAGGGGCTCGGCTCCTGGCACCCCGGCCGGAGACGCGAGAGGCGCGGGCAGCGTGGCTCCATCCCGAGCGCCGGTGTTCCACTCGGACTCCAGCCACGCCACCGCCGCGCGCACGGGGCCCTGGGGGTGTCTCTCCGCGGCCTGCTGGACCTCGTTCCGCAGGGCTTCGTTCTCCGCGCCCAGCCACGCCAGGGCCTGCACCGACGCGTGACGCACGCGCCAGAATGGGTCCTCCAGCGCAGCCAGCAACACCGCCACGGCCTCCGCGCCCGCGACAGAGGCCGAGGCGCGCACCGCGGCCCTGCGCACCCACCACACGGGCTCCCAGCGCACGGCCCGTGTCGCCGACGCGAGCAGGTCCTTCACGCCCAGTCGCGCGAGCGCGCGCCACGCCCGGTCCCGCACCATCGGCATGGGGTCTTCGAGCGACTCCAGCAGCGCGGGGGCGAAGCGACCGTCCCTCGCGTCTCCCAGTCGCCGCGCGGCGATGGCGCGCACCTGCGCGTCCTCGTCCGTGAGCAGCGCCTGCCTCAGCGCGTAGCGTCCGTCGAGCCGCGAGCCGTCGACGGTGCCCGCCGCCTCGCGCCGCACCGTGACGTCCTCGTCGAGCAACCGCACGGTGGCCAGGTCCCAGTCGAGCATCACCCGCGAACTCTATGCGCCCTGGTACACTGCGGACATGCCCGACATGCTGGCCATCATCAGCAAGGCGATTTTCGAGAAGGAGGCCGCCGGCCTCGCTCCCGGCAAGGTGCTGCCCACGGACCGCTACCGCAGCCAGAGCAAGCACCTGGCCCCGCTCGAGAACGGCGGTCGCCTCTTCCTCGTCACGGTGCGTCCCCCGGACGAGGCCCTGTGGCTCGTCGCCGTGCTCGAAGGGCTGTCCCTGGATGACGACGGCTGGGTGGGCCGCAAGAACCGCGTGCCCATCACCGACATCACCACCGCCATCCCCAAGCTGCGCTTCGAGTCGGGCAAGGGAATCCAGGCCGCGAAGGGCGCGCTGGGCATGTCGCTCCAGACGCCGCGCACGCTCACCGCTGGAGACGCGGAGCTGCTCCTCTCCAGCGCGGGCGGGGGCCCCATCAACTTCACCGCGCACCAGGAGAACTCGGCGCTGCCGTGCCTGTGCAAGAGGTGCCTGCCCGCGAGCCAGGAGCACGCGCAGGCCCAGGGCATGCGCTTCGTCCGCGCCCAGGTCGAGACGGGCGGCAAGCTGCTCTACTACTGGATGCCCGAGGAGCTCACGAAGCAGGCGCGCGCGGTGTCCAACGCGGTTCGCGGCGCGCTCGTCGGGCGGCTCGGTTCCTGAGTCGGGGCGGGGCGCATCGTCCGCGCCCCGCGCTGATTCTCGAGGAGCGGCGGGTCTGCGCGCGCCGGGCATGACGCGTCGTCCGACGCAGGGCAAGGCGTGCGCTCATCACCACCGGCGCGGCCCGGCGGGGCGACAACCCCTCGCCTGGGTGACTACGGCTTCGCGTCCGGAGCGGACAGCTCGGAGCCGATCTGCCGCCACTCCTGCGCGTAGGCGCCGCGGGTGAACGAGCGCAGGTCGTCGCTCGTCACGGTGCCCCGCGCCATCGCGGTGTCGAGCGCGCGGACGACGGCGGCCCGGTGCGGCTGCTCGACGTACGGGTTGCCCTCGCGGAACACCTCACCGAAGAGCGACTCCAGCCGGCCATCCTGCTTCAGCCGCTCGACGATGCGGGCCTGTGAGGCGGGCTCGTCCGCGTGCGCGTGCAGCATCGCGGAGGCCATGCCGCCCTGCGCGTCCGCGTCGGAGAACTCGGAGAGCAGCTCCAGCTCCGCGTCCGCCCCGGCGATGGCCGAGGCCTCGGAGGACGCGGGCGCCAGCGGGCCACCCCCCAGCGCCACCGCCGGCGTGGCGCGAGGCGTCGGACGGCGGTCCGGCTCGAAGTCGCTGCGCCCCTGGAACGGGCTCACCGCGCGAGTTGCCTGGGCGTCCTTCTTTCCGGGGCTCTGCTGCGCGCCCTTGGCGGCGGAATCCGCCCGCTCCGTGCTGGAGCGCTCCGGGAGGGAGCTCTTCGGCGACGACGAACGGTTTCCACCATCAATGCGCGACATGCGTGCGCTCCAGGAAGACTGCGAGCCGGTGCTGACATGGCTCCGGGAAGTCTCAAGGGAGTTATCGGACGCCTCCGGCGCCAGTTGCGTCCAGCCCGAAGGTGGCTCCTCCCTCCGCTGTGCGCGAGTCGAATGACCACCTGTAGACAATCCAATTCGTTCAGCAACTACCGGCGTTTGGCGGCGGGGGAGGGAGGGAACAGGCACTCCAGCCCACGCACCAGGTCATCCCGCCAGGCGGTGTAGTTGTGGCCGCCGCTGTACTCCCGGTACTCCACCTGGTGGCCGCTGGCCTTCAGCAGGGGGTCGATTCGCTGGTTTCCCTCCAGCAGCCCCTCGAACCGGCCGCAGCTCATCCACACCTCCAGCGGGCGTCGGGGCACGTGCCGCGCCAGGTCGAAGACGACGAACTCGTGGTTTTCCACCACGAAGGCGCCCGACTGGGACAGCACCTTCCCGAAGGTCTCCGGCGCGCGCAGGCCGATGAAGAGGGACATCAGCCCGCCCAAGGACGAGCCCAGCACCCCATGGGCGCCCGGGTGGTGGCGCTCGTCCATCAGGGACAGGTGCTCCCGGGCCAGGGGCAGCACCTTCCACGCCAACAGGCCCACGGTGTACTCGCTGCACGCGTACTCCACGTCGCGCATGGGGCCGCCGTGGGAGACGAGCGCCAGGGCGATGGGGCTCATGCGGCCATCGGCGATGAGCGTGTCCACCAGCTCCGGCAGCCGCACGCGGCGCAGGTACTCCTCGCCGTCGAGCACCACCACCAGCGGCACGGGCGCCTTCGTCGGCGGGGCGTACAGGTGCACGGTGCGCTGGCCCGTCAGGCCCGTGTCGGACATGTCCACGCGGTGCCGGGTGACGCGGCCGCGGGGGATGCCTCGGGGCCTGCGCGAGGGCAGGGCGGGCCCTCCGTCGGGCATGTAGAAGACGTGGTTGCTCTCGCCGAAGCCGTTGTCGCAGACGCGCGCGTTGAAGTCGTCCCTCACCCGACGGCCCTTCGCGTCGAACAGCGCGTACTCGACATAGGCGTCGCGGGGCAGCGCCAGCGAGCGCTTCCACAGGCCGGGGCCCGCGCGCTCCAGCGGCAGCGGCTCGCCCTTCCAGTCCTGGAAGTCCCCCTGGACGAAGACCGGCCCGCGCCCGCGCCACACGAAGGTGGCGGTGTCGCCGATGATGACGGGTGTCCCTTCCGCTCGCGCTCGCGCTTCCAGCTCCCTGGCGTCCATCCCGCGTCGCTCCTAGGCAGTTCGAGTCACCGTTTCTAGCCCGAGTCACCCACGCGAAGGTCTGGGCTTCATCGCTCAGCCGAGCAGCTGCTTCAGCGCGCCTTCCAGCTCCGGGAAGCCGAACGCGAAGCCCGCCGCCTGCGCGCGCGCGGGCAGCACCCGCTGGCCCTCGAGCACCACCTTGGACATCTCCCCCAGCGCCGCCTTCACCATGAAGGCCGGGACATGCATCACGCTGGGGCGCCCCAGCGCGTGGCCCAGCGCGTGCGCGAAGGCCGCGTTCGTCACCGGCTCCGGCGCGGTGGCGTTCACCGGCCCTTCCAGCTCCGGGTGCGCCAGCGCGAACTGGAGGAGCGCTCGCGCGTCGTCCAGATGAATCCAGCTCACGTACTGCTTGCCGCTGCCCACCGGGCCTCCAGCGCCCATGCGGAACGGCGGCAGCATCTTGTGCAGCGCGCCCCCGTCCGGGTGCAGCACCATGCCCATTCGCACCACCGCCGTGGAGATGCCCGCCTCCGCGCGCGCCCGCCACGCCTCCGCCTCCCACGCCACGCACACCCTCGCGAGGAAGTCGTCGCCCGGCGCGCTGTCCTCCGTCAGGGGCTCCGCCTCGCGCGCTCCGCCGTAGTAGCCGATGGCCGACGTGGACACGAAGCGCTTCACCGTGCCCGCGGCCTTCATCGCGTCCACCAACACCCGCGTGCCCTGCACCCGGCTGTCGTGGATGCGCTGCTTCGCGTCCTTCGTCCACCGCTGCGCCACCGGCTCGCCCGCCAGGTGCACCACCGCGTCCACGCCCGAGAGCGCCTCGGCCCCCATCGCCGTCCGCCCGTCGAACACCGCCCCCGTCACCCCCGAGGGGAGCCGCTCCAGCGCCCGGCCCACGTCCCGCGTGAGCACCTGGACCTGGTGGCCCTGGGTCAACAAACCCTGGACAACCCCCGGGCCCAGAAACCCCGTGGCCCCCGTCACCGCCACCTTCATGGGGTGGCTCCCGGCGCGGCCACCGGCGTGGTGAGGTCCACCCCCACCAGCTTGCTGAGCGTCTCGAAGAAGGCCGTCTGCTCCTCCGGCTTCATCTTTCCGGAGTGTCGATAGAGCAACACTCCCTGGGCATCCAGCAGCAGCACGTTGGAGGTCTTCAGCGGCAGCGTCCACGGCGCCGCGCCCATCGTCCCCTTGAGGTCCACCAGGATGGGCACCCCCACCTTCTTCTCCTCGTCCCGGACATAGGAGAGGGCAATCTGCCGGGCGGGAAAGAAGTCGAACTTCATGAGGTTGGCCACCGCCACCACCGTGGCCGCCCCCAGGAGGTTGCGCTCCTTGCCCCGCGCGAAGAGCTCCTCCTTCAGCCCCGCGTTGAGCGCCGTGGAGTCCTTGTCCTCGTAGAAGAGAATTACCGGTTTTCCACGCCAGCGAGAGAGACGCACCTCATCTCCGCTCGAGGTTCGTAACGTCGCGTCCTGCGGGCCGTCCGGAAGGTTGGACGCGAGGGCTCCCTGGGAAAGCAGGGCGGCCGCCAGTGTGCCGGTGATCCACGTCTTCATGAGGTGACCCCTGGTGGACAAGGTTGATACAAACCATGGACATAGCCTTGACAAGGCCTGGACGCAAACGCTACCTCTCAGTGGCAGCCGCCTGAATCCGGAGGATCAACCGATGGCCCTTCCCCGTCCCGCCGCACAGCCGATGTCGGGCGAGCTTCCCCTGGAGCAGGCCTGGCTGAAGCTCGTGCAGGCGCAGGTGGAGACGTCGTTGGGCGAGCTGTTCGACTTGCCGGACGAGGCCCGCCTGGACGCGCGCTGGACCTGGGCCATGGCGCAGGCGCGCACGTACGCCCTGCGGCCAGCCAAGCGGGTGCGACCGGCGCTGGTGATGGCCGGGCATTGTCTGGCGAAGGGCACGCCGGTGGTGCCGGCCGAGCTGTGGCGCTTCGCGGCGGGGCTGGAGCTGCTGCACACCTTCCTGCTCATCCACGACGACGTCGCGGACCGGGCGCACCTGCGGCGGGGCGGGGCGGCGCTGCACCACCTGCTCGCGCCGGGGCGCGGAGGCGAGGACCTGGCGGTGGTGGTGGGCGACCACCTCTTCGCGCGCTCGCTGGAGGCCATGTTGGAGTCGGGCCTGCCGGGCGTGGCGAGGGTGGTGCGCTACTACTTGTCGGTGTGCCGGCACACGGCGGCGGGCCAGTACCTGGACCTGGCGTTGGGCGGCACGCCGCTGTCGCAGGTGTCGCTGTTCCAGACGCTGCGCGTGGCCTACCTCAAGACGGCGCGCTACGGCTTCTGCGCGCCGCTCGTCTGCGGGGCCATGTTGGGGGGCGCGAGTCCGGAGCTGGTGGCGGGGCTCGAGCGCGTGGGTCGGCACGTGGGGCTGGCCTACCAGCTGCGCGACGACCTCATCGGCCTGTTCGGTGACTCGAGCGTCGCGGGCAAGGCGGCGGACGGCGACTTCATGCAGGGCAAGCGCACCTTCCCGGTGCTGGCGGCCTACGTGCGCGCCACGCCCAGGGCCCGCGAGGAGTTGGACCTGCTCTGGTCGCTGCCCGAGTCGCTCAAGGACGCGCGCGCCCTGGCGCGGGCCCGGACGTTGGTGGAGGAGTGCGGCGGCCGTGAGGCGTGCGAGCGATGGGTGACGCGCGGCTCCCACGCGGCCCGGCGCGCGCTGCATTCGCTGCCCAACCCCAACGGGGCCCGGGATTTGTTGGACGCGCTCATCGCCCGTCTGGCCCATCGCATCGCCTGAGGACCTCATGAGCTCGCGAATCCAAGGCAGACGCGTGGTGGTGGTGGGCGCCGGAGTCGGAGGTCTGGCCGCGGCGGCGCGACTGGCGCACCAGGGCTTCGACGTGCGCGTCGTCGAGAAGACGTCGGGGCCGGGAGGTCGCTGCAACCGGCTGCGGGTGGAGGGGTTCACCTGGGACATCGGTCCCACCATCGTGCTGATGCCGGAGGTGTTCGAGGAGACCTTCCGCGCGCTCGGCCGCCGAATCGAGGACTACCTGACGCTGCTCAAGTGCGAGCCCAACTACCGGGTGCACTTCCGCGACGGCTCGGACGTCACGTTCACCTCCGAGCTGTGCGCCATGGGGCGCGAACTGGAGCGGGTGGAGCCGGGCAGCTACGCGCGCTACCTCGCCTTCCTCGCCCAGGGGCGTGTCCAGTACCGCACGAGCCTGGACCACCTGGTGGGCCGCAACTACGAGGGCATCACCGACTACCTGTCCCCGCGCGTGCTCGCCCGCATCCTCCAGGTGCGCGCGCACCGGCGCATGTACCCGGACGTCAGCCGCTACTTCAAGGACGACCGGCTGCGCGCGGCGATGACCTTCCAGACGATGTACCTGGGCGTGTCTCCCTTCGAGTCGCCGGCGGTGTATGGCCTGTTGCCCTTCACCGAGTTGGGCGTGGGCATCTGGTTCCCCAAGGGCGGCCTGTATGCGATTCCGCAGGCGCTGGAGAAGCTGGCGCTCGAGGAGGGCGTGCGCTTCCACTACGGCACGCCCGTGGAGCGCATCCTCACGGAGGGCGGCCGCACCACCGGGGTAAGGCTCGCGGGCGGCGAGGTGCTGGAGGCGGACGCGGTGCTGTGCAACGCGGACCTGCCCTACGCCTACGAGAAGCTGCTGGACCCGGAGGTCACCACGCTCAAGCGCCGCGAGTCGCTGCGCTACACGTCCAGTGGCTACATGCTCTACCTGGGGATGCGCCGGAAGTACCCGGAGCTGGGGCACCACAACGTGGTCTTCGGCCGCGACTACAAGGGCTCGTTCGAGGACATCTTCCAGCGCTTCCGCGTGCCGGAGGACCCGAGCTTCTATGTGAATGCGCCCACGCGCACCGACGCGTCGCTCGCGCCCGAGGGCAAGGACTCGCTCTACGTCCTCGTCCCCGTGCCGCATCAGCACCCGTCGCTCGACTGGAAGGAGGAGGGCCCCAAGGTGCGCGCCAAGGTGTTCGCGCGTCTGGCGGAGCTGGGCCATCCGGACCTGGAGTCGGACATCGAGGTGGAGCGCGTCTTCACGCCCGATGACTGGGCGGGCACGTTCAACCTGGCGAAGGGCAGCGCCTTCGGACTGGCGCAGAACTTCCTGCAGATTGGTCCGTTCCGTCCGTCGAATCAGGACGCGCGGGTGAAGAACCTCTTCTTCGTCGGTGCGTCCACGCAGCCGGGCACGGGGTTGCCCACGGTGCTCATCTCCGCGCGGCTCGTCACGGAGCGGTTGTTGTCGTGGGCTCGCGACCGGGGCGTCCAGCTGGCGCCGCGCTCGGACCCGTCGAAGTCGGTGACGGCGGAGGTGGCGGCATGAGCGCGCCCGACGAGAAGGCGCTGGTGCGGCGGGGCTACGGGCTGGCCCGCCGGGTGACGCGTCACCACGCCAAGAGCTTCTTCTTCGCCTCGTATCTGTTGTTCGGTCAGCGTCGGAAGGCGGCGTTCGCGCTGTATGCGTTCTGCCGGCGGCTGGATGACCTGGTGGACGAGGCGGGGACGGAGGGCGAGGAGCTGGCGGTGCGGTTGGACCGGGCCCGGCGCATGGTGGCGGAGCTGTATGTGCCCATGCCGGAGCTGGCCTCGCACGAGCTGGGGCCTCCGAGCGGACGGCTCAGCGGCGTGGCGGCGCGCTCGCCGTGGGACGCGGGGGAGTTCGCGGCGCTGGCGCACACGGTGCGGCACTACCGGATTCCGGAGCAGCCTTTCCAGGACCTCATCTCTGGCATGGAGATGGACCTGACGAAGAACCGGTACGAGACGTGGGAGGAGCTGGACCTCTACTGCTACCGCGTGGCGGGCGTGGTCGGGTTGATGCTGACGCCGGTGCTGGGGTGCTCGGACGTGTCGGCGTTGCAACCGGCGGCGGACCTGGGCCGGGGCATGCAGCTCACCAACATCCTGCGCGACGTGCGTGAGGACTTGGAGCGCGGCCGCGTGTACCTGCCCGCGCGGGAGCTGGCGCACTTCGGGCTGTCCGAGGAGGACTTGCGCCAGGGGAAGGTGGACACGCGCTGGCGGGACTTCATGCGCTTCCAGGTGGCGCGGGCCCGCGTGTACTACGCGCGCGCGGCGCAGGGTGTGCCCTCGCTCACGGGCTTCGGCAGTCAGCGCATGGTGCGGCTGATGGGCGCCATCTATGGCGACATCCTCGGGGAAATCGAGGCGCGCGACTACGACGTGTTCAGCGCGCGTGCCTTCGTGTCGACGGGCCGCAAGCTGTCGCTGGCCGCCGCGACCTTCCTGCGTCCCATGAGCGTGCTGCCCGCGCCGCGTGGCGAGGCGAGCGTGCCGTTGCTGCCGAGTGAGGCAGGGGGCCGACACCATGGCTGATGCGTGTGTGCGCGAAGGCCTGGAGGCACGGTCATGAGGGCCTCCCGGGTCGCGGTGGTCGGCGGAGGCATCGGCGGGCTCACCGCCGCGGGACTCCTGGCGAAGGAGGGCCACGCGGTGACGCTGTTCGAGGGCAGCGCGTCACTGGGCGGCAAGGCGCAGGCGGTCACCGTGGACGGCGTGACCCTGGACACCGGGCCCACGCTGTTGACGTTGCCAGACCTGGTGCGTGGCACCTTCGAGCAGCTGGGCGCGATGGACCTCCTGCCTCAGCTCACGGAGCTGGAGCCGCAGTGCGCCTATCGTTTCTCGGACGGGTGCTCCTTCACCGCGTACAAGGACGTGGACCGCACCGCGGACAGCGCGGGGGACGTGAAGCCCTCGGAGCGTCGAGGCATCCGTGGCTTCTACGCGGAGGCCGCGGCCATCTGGGCCGCCGCGGGTGAGCCCTACCTGGAGGCGCCCTTCGAGGGCATGGCCGGCTTCATGGGCCGCGTGGCGAGGCGGGGCATCGGCGCGGTGCTCGCGGGCATGCAGCTGTCGTCGCTGCACTCCCTCGCGGTGAAGCACCTGCGCACCGAGCACCTGCAGCAGTACGTGGGGCGCTTCGCCACCTACGCGGGCGCGTCTCCGTACGAGGCGAGCGCGGCCTTCGCGCTGATTCCGCACATCGAGCACGCCTACGGTGTCCACCATGCGCGCGGTGGCGTGGGCGCGCTGGTGGATGCGCTGGGGCGCGCGGTGCGCAGGCTGGGCGTCACGGTGCACCTGCAGACGCGGGCCCGCTTCGAGCGCACGCACGAGGGCTACCGCGTGGGCCCGGAGGAGGACGGCGCGCTGTTCGACGGCGTGGTGGTGAACGCGGACCCGCTGGAGTCGCTGCGGCGCGAGGACGAGGCGCTGGCGCTCTCCGGCTTCGTGCTGCTGCTGGACGTGGAGGGACGACTCCCGCTGCCGCACCACGCGGTGCTCTTCGGCAGCGACTACCAGCGCGAGTTCAGGGAGCTGTTCAGCGGGCAGCTCGCGTCGGACCCCACGGTGTACTTCTGCAACCCGTCCGCGACGGACCCCACCATGGCGCCCGCGGGGCGCACGGGGCTGTTCGTCATGGTGAACGCGCCGCCGTTGTCCGGAGGGCCTGGTGCGCTTGAGGCCAGCGCGCGCGCGTGGGAGCAGCACGGCGAGCGGGTGAAGGCGCAGATGTTCGAGAAGCTGCTCGCGCACCACCCGGAGCTCAGGGGGCGCGTGCGGGTCATCGGCCAGCGCTCACCGGTGGACCTGGCGGCGCAGGGGGCGCCGGGTGGCTCCATCTACGGCTTCCTGCCCCACGGCAAGCTGGGGCCCTTCCGGCGTCCTCGCATCCGAGGCAACACGCCGGGCCTGTTCTTCGCGGGCGGCGGCACGCATCCGGGCGGTGGGGTGCCCCTGGTGATGCTGTCCGGCCGCTTCGCCGCGGAGATGGCCTCCGCGCATCTGCGGAGGGGCGGATGAACACCTTGCGAGACATTCCGGCGCTGCCCGGTGAGGCGGGGGCCTATCGCTGGTTCTACGCGGACGTGACGGCGGGTCCGTTCAGCGCGGTGTGCATCTTCATGCTGGGCTCGCTCTTCTCGCCCCGCTACTCGGTGGCGGCGCGGCGAGGGGGACGGCCCATGGAGTACAGCGCGGTGAACTTCGCGCTGTACCACGAGGGGGTGCGCCGCCTGTGGGTGCTCAGCGAGTATCCGCATGCGCAGATGGAGTCGCCTGGGCGGCTGCGCATCGGCCGCTCGACGCTGACGTATGGCGAGGACGGCGTGGTGTGCATGGAGGTGGACGACTGGACGGCGCCGTGGGGACGGCCCGTCAGCGCGCGCCTCACGTTGGAGCCTCTGACGCCCATGGGCGAGGTGGTGCGGTTGATGCCCGAGCTGCCGCACTACTGGCAGGCGCTGGCGCCGCGCGCGAAGGCGAAGCTGGAGGTGTCCTCGCTCGGCGTGACGGCGGAGGGGCTGGGCTACCACGACACGAACCACGGCGAGGAGTTGCTGGGCGAGCGGCTCGCCGGCTGGCACTGGGCGCGCACGCACCGCGAGGACACGACGGTGGTGGACTACCACCTGCCGGATGGCGTGGCGCCGCTGCGGATGACGGCGTGCTCCAGTGGCGTGCGCTGCGAGCGTGGCGAGGAGCCGCAGTCGCGGCCGACCGTGATTACAGGCTGGGGGCTGCGCGTGCCCTCACGGCTGGAGTCGGGCAACACGGTGGTGGGGCAGGCGCGGCTGTTGGAGTCCTCGCCCTTCTATGCGCGACTGGAGGCTCGCAAGGGCGCGCTGGACTGCATGGGCGAGGTGGCGGACTTCCGCCGGTTCCACTCGCCCTTCATCCGGTGGATGGCCCACTTCCGCACGCGCCTGGGGAGGGCGGCATGAGCGCGCCGGTGCTCCTGGGCCTGGGATGGACGGCGCTCGCCACGGGCTTCAGCGCGGTGACGCTCGCGCGCCTCCTGCGCCTGCGGACGGGGCGCGTGATGCGAGCCCCTTCGCCAGCCCGCGTGCTCTTGCTGCGCCCCGTGGACGCACCCACGCCGCGCGAGCTGGAGAATCTCGCGCTCCCCATCGACTACGCGGGTGAGCTGGAGCAGGTGGTCGTCTCGCCCTACCGTCCGCGCCTCGGCCCGGACGTGCGCTGGCTGCCGAGCGACCCGCTCACGCCGAACCGCAAGGTGGGCCACCTCCTCTACGCGTTCTCGGTGCTGCCCACCGAGGGGCGCGTGGTGCTGGCCGTGGACGCGGATGTCGCGGTGACGGGCGCGCTGGTGGAGGGACTGGTGGCCCCGCTCCTCGAGGGCGCCGCGCTGAGCACCGCCGCGCCCACCCCCGTGGACGCGCGTGACGGCGCGGGCCGCGCCATGGCGGGCCTGCTTCGCTACACGCACCACAGCTTCCTCGCGCTGCACGCGATGAGCGCCGGCGCCCCGGCCGTGTGTGGCAAGGCCCTGGGCCTGTCCGCCGAGGCCCGTGCCTCACTCGAGCCCCTGGCCGACCACATCGGCGAGGACCTGGAGCTCTCCAAGCGCCTGCACGCGCGCGGGCTCGACGTGGCGCTGAGCGCCGCTCCCGCCGTGGTGCCGCTGGGCGAGGTGGGCTCGTGGGACATCCCCCTGTCCCGCTTCACGCGGTGGATGCGCGTGCTCGCGAGCCACCGGCCCGGCCTGTACCCCACCGTGCCGCTGCTCTTCACGCCCACCGTGCCGCTCGTGCTGTGCGCGGCGCTCCTCGGCTCGCCCGGGTTGTCCGCGGCCGTGGCGGTGCTGGTCGCGGTGCGCGCGGCGCTGGCACACCGACTGTCGGTGCTCGGCGCGCCCCAGGGACCGGTTCCAGGACGTGGCCGGGCCTGGACGGACTGGCTCCTGGGAGAAGGCTTGCTCCTGGCGGCCTTCGCCGTTTCACTGGGCCGGCAGGGGACGGTGACGTGGCGTGGACGGACGTACACCCTCTTGCGCGGTGGCCGCATGGTCCGCGTGTCGCCAGAGCTGACGGGAGGACCCGGATGACCTACGCACGTTTCCTCGGGCTGTTCGTCGTACTGCCCATCCTCATCCAACTCTGGCGCTACCGGCGGACCTTCTCCGCGAAGACGCTGGCGCCCATGGGGATGCTCCTCATCGTCGTCTACGCGGCCACGTCCCCCTGGGACAACCTGGCCGTGAAGTGGGGCCTGTGGGGCTTCGATGCCGAGCGCATCTGGGGCATCAAGCTGGGCTACCTGCCGCTCGAGGAGTACCTCTTCTTCGGCCTCCAGACGCTGCTGGTGGGCCTGTGGGCCCGCGCCCGGCTGGCCCGCGCGCTGGAGTCGCCCTCCGTCGAGACGAAGGCTCCCGCGACGCCGTCCGACCGCGCGCTGTCCCCGAGCGAGGTGTCGTCATGATGGAGTCTCGCTGGGCCTACCTCATCCACCTGCTCGCGTGGACGCTGCCGCTCATCGCGTTCCAGGTGGTGGTGCTCGTGCGCCACTACAAGGAGCGCTCGGGCGCGGTGCTGCGCGCGGTGCTGCCGCCGGCCTTCATCCTCGGCCTGTACCTGGCGGTGGCCGACCACCTGGCCATCTCCACTGGCATCTGGAACTTCGGTGAGGGCAAGCACCTGGGCATCTACCTGGGCCTCGTCCCCCTGGAAGAGGTGCTCTTCTTCGTCATCACCAGCGTCCTCGTGTCGCTGGGGCTGGCCCTGTTCACCGGGCTGGTGGAGCTCGTCTGGAAGAAGGAGGCGCGCTCGCCGTGATTCCCGCGGCCAAGGGAGGCCCCTTCGGGTGGGCGCTCGACCGGTACATCGGGTGGAAGTTCCGCTCGGCGTTCCGGGGCCTGTGGGTGCGCGGCGAGCTGCCCGCGTCCGGCCCGGGTCGGCTGGTGTACCTGAACCACGCCAACTGGTGGGATGGCTTCATGCTGCACCAGCTGTCGCGCGTTGCGGGGTGGGACGCGTACTGCCTCATGGACGAGGAGAACCTGCGGCGCTACCGCTTCCTCGCGCGCATCGGCGCCTTCAGCATCCGCCGCAAGGACGCGATGTCGTCCATCGAGTCGCTGCGCTACGCGAAGGAGCTGCTGCGCCGTCCGAGCGCGGCGCTGTACGTCTTCCCCGAAGGTGAGCACCGCCCCTTCGGTGAGCTGCCCCTGCGGCTGGAGCGCGGCGTGGAGATGCTGGCCCGGGTGGCGAAGGTGGAGTGCGTGCCCATCGGCGTGCGCTACGCCTTCTTCGAGCACGAGCTGCCGGACGTGTTGTTGGAGGTGGGCACGCCGCACCCACCCGGACCGCTGTCCGTCTTCCAGACAGGCCTGGAGACGGTGGTGAAGCGGCTCATGACGACGACGAGCCTGGAGGGCTTCACGCGCAAGGTGTCCGGCGCGCGGGGCGTGGCCGAGCGGTGGGACGCCGCTCGGGGAGTCCAAGCATGATGTTGCGCATCCGCACCATTTCCCGACTGACCGGCATCCGCGAGGCGACGCTGCGCGCGTGGGAGCGCCGCTACGGCTTCCCCCGGCCCCTTCGCAGCGAGGGCAACAACTACCGCGTGTACTCGCGTGAGGAGGTGGAGGCCGTCCGCCGCGTCGTCCGCCTCATCCAGCTGGACGGGCTGGCGGTGAGCGAGGCCATCGCCCAGGTGGTGACCTCGCCGCTCAAGTCGATGCCTGGCGCGGAGCGACTCCAGGAGCGCTTCTGGGGCGCGGCGCTGCTGCTGGACGAGGACGAGCTGTCGCGCGTGCTGGACGAGGCCCAGCGCGCCATGGACGTGGACACGTTCTGCGACGGCTTCCTCATGCCGCTGTTGCGTGAGATGGGCACGCGGCTGGACGTGGCGCGCGAGCACCTGGCCTCGGGCTACATCCGCCAGCGGCTGCGTCAGGTGCTCTCCAGCCTGGAGAGCACGGCCGGCGGGCCCCGGGTGCTCCTGGCGTGTCCCCGGGGGGACTCGCACGAAGGGGGGCTCCTGGGGCTGGCCGTGCAGCTCAAGCGCAAGGGCTGGCGCACCACGTTCCTGGGCGCGGACACCCCCGAGGAGGCCCTGCGCGTGGCGTGCGAGCAATTGCGGCCGGACATCGTGGCGCTGTCCTTCGTCCACGGGCGGGAGCCGGAGGAGTTCATGACGGTGCTGGCCGAGGCGCTGCGTGCCTGCGCCCCATCGCCCGTCGTGATAGGAGGGCCCGGCGCGCGCGAGCACCTGAAGACCGTCTTCACGCTCGGCGCGCAGTTCGCGGAGTCGTCGCAGGAGTTGATTGCCCTCTGGAATCAGGTGCGGACCGCGCAGAATCGCCCCTGAACCGTCCGCCCCATATGGCCGAGCGCACCTACCGAATCCACGTCGCCGCGGAGCTGTCTGGGGTTCGGGTGGAGCTCATCCGTGCCTGGGAGCGGCGCTACGGGGTGCTCCAGCCGCTGCGCACACCCGCCGGCTACCGCGTCTACACGGAGCGGGACGTGGCGCTGCTCAAGCGCCTGAAGAAGCTCACCGACGAGGGCGTGGCCATCAGCGAGGCGGCGAAGATGCTGCCCCAGCTGCTGGCCGAGCTGGACGCGGCGAGCGTGGCCTCCGCGGAGGACCCGCTGGCCTCGGGCGCGGGGCTGGACTTCTGGCGCGACGCGGCCCTGCTCGCGGCCGAGGCGTATGACCAGGGCGGCGTGTCCGCGGTGGTGGACGAGGTGCTGTCCGCGCTGCCTCCCCTCAAGGCCTTCGAGGGGGTGCTGGCGCCCCTCCAGCGCGAGGTGGGCGAGCGCTGGCACCGGGGCACGCTGACGGTGGCGCAGGAGCACCTGGTGACGCAGGTGGTGCGCGCGCGGCTGGTGAGCCTGCTGCACGCGGCGCCGCAGGGGGGCCGCAAGCACGCGCTGCTCGCGTGCTTCCCGGAGGAGGAACACGAGCTGGGCCTGCTCGCCGTGGCCCTGCGCCTTCGCCACGCGGGGCACCGGGTGACGCTGTTGGGTCAGCGCGTGCCCGCCGTGGACCTGGGCCGCGCGGTGACGCGGCTGCGTCCGGACGTGGTGGGCCTGTCGGCGGTGAACAACCCCGGTGCGGACGTGTTCGAGGCCACGCTCACCCAGGTCCTGCGCGAGCTGCCCCCGGGCATCCCCGTCTGGGTGGGCGGCGCGGCGGCCATGGCCCACGCGGCCCTCGTGGACCGGCTGGGCGCCCGGCTGTTCAGCGCCGAGGGCGACTGGGCGAGGCTGGTGGGTTAGCCCGGGACGGCCGCGAGCGCTGGAGCGTGGCGATGAGGCCCGCCTCTCCCACGGCCCAGACGCGGTTGCCCGAGCGCGAGGTGGAGACGGCGTGGAAGCCGGTGGTGCCCAGGGACATCCACGTGCGCGCGCCGTCCACGGACAGCTCCGAGCCGGACGGGCCCACGGTGACGAGCGTGGGCCCCGGCGCGCCGTGCACCTGCGCGACGCACGAGCGATAGCCCGCGGGCCGTGTGCCCGGGGGCACCGTCCACGTCTTGCCGCCGTCCTTCGTGAGGGCCAGGTTGCCGGTGGCGTCGGTGGGGCGCTGGTGGTTGCCGCCCACGGCGATGCCCTCGTGCTCGTTCCAGAAGAGCAGCGAGAAGACGCCGCCGCCGTCGCCCGTGGCCAGGGGCGTGGTCGCCACGCTCCACGTCTTGCCGCCGTCGGTGGTGCGCACCACGCGGGCCGCCTTGCCGCCCAGGCCGAACCACGCCTGCCTGGGGGCTCGCACGGCGATGCTGGTGCCGCTGGCCGCGAAGCCCGCCTCGCCCGGCAGCGCGGGAGGGAAGGCCTCGGTGGGGAGCGGCGTCCAGGTGGCGCCGCCGTCGGACGTGGCGATGACCAGGAAGCGGCCCTGCACCGGGTCGCTGAAGGCCACGCCGTGGCGCTCGTCCCAGAAGGCCATGCCGTCGAAGAAGGCGCCGGGCGTGGTGTTGGTGAACTGCAGCCGCCACGTCTCGCCGCCGTCCTCCGTCTTGTAGATGCGGGACTTGTCGCCCTCGCCGATGGAGAGCAGGTACGCGGTGTTGGCGCTGAAGGCGTCCACGTCCCGGAAGTCCAGCGCCTCCGCGCCCGGCACCTTGCCCGGCCTCCACGTCTGGCCTCCGTCCGTGGTGCGCACGAAGGTGCCCTGGTCTCCGCTGGCCCAGGCCACGCGGGCGTCGACGGCGCTGACGCCGCGGAGCCTCACGCTGGTGAGGCTCGGCTGGGTCTCCCACCGCATGCTCGCGCTCCCCACCGACAGCATCGCGGCCAGAAAGATGGCTCCCGTCATCATCCCTGAAGTCCTCCTCGTGAGGACGGGAGGCTAGCTCACGGCTGGGGCGGGGCCAGCTGTTCGTTGGATTTGGAGTTGTTGAAGACGACGCTCTTGTAGCGCTGGGCCGCCTCCTGCGCGTTGTCGCAGATGGGCGAGCACTTGTGCGTGCCCGCGACGTTGTTGGGGTCGCGGCAGTCGTTGATGACCTTGCCCGAGGCGTCCACGATGGGGGGCTGCAGCTCCACGCAGCCGGCCTGCAGGTGCTGCCAGCGCCAGTGGCTCAGGCACGCGGGGCCCGTCGTGTCCCAGCCCGCCTCGAACTTCATGTCGGAGCTGCCGCCCGCCTGCGGCGCGGTGATGATGTTGGGCGTCAGCGCGTCCCATGGCTGGATGGGGGTGCCGTCCTGGGTGAAGGGCGTGCCGTTGCCGCAGTAGTCCGCGCGGGCCATGCGGGTGCAGGCCCAGTGGGCCTTCGTCACCGCGCCCGGCGAGGCGCCGTCGAGCCAGGGCTTGTAGCCCCAGCGGTAGCACTTGGCGAGCACGCCCGGGTCGCAGCCGAGCGTGAAGCTGCTGGGGGTCTCCTGGCGCGTGCCGCTCGCGTTGAAGTAGCCCTCCAGGGGCACGGCCCAGGCCCAGCCCACGGCCGGGTCCACGCCCGTCTTGCACAGGTCGACGGTGGTGCCTCCGGACGCGGGCGTCACCTGCACGCGGTAGAGGAAGGTGGCGCCGCTGGCGTCCCAGATGCCGGGGGACTCGGGGATGGTGACCTGGTCAGCGTTGATGGCGTCCACGATTTCAATCGTGGAGCTGTAGTGGGCCGTCGAGAGGCTCCGCAGCTGGGTGCCGATGAGCTGCTTGCCGCGCAGCTCCTTGTGCTCCACGGGGAAGCGGGCGCTGCGGGTCTTCGGCGCGGCGCTCCAGGGTTGCCCCGGGAAGTAGGGCCCCGCGAGCACGGTGAAGATGCCGCTCCTGGGACAGGTGAACTGCACGGAGGGACACTCGAGGGCACAGCTGGGGTCGGGCTTCACGACGCCCTCGGACGAGCCGAGGTAGCCCTGGCGCGCGTGCTCACAGGGCTTCTCCCCCGCGCAGACGCGCAGGACGGGGCGCCCGGTGCAGCTGCCGGCCGAGCCCGCGCACTCGCCGCTGTCGAGGGTGACGACGGCGTCAGGGGTGCACACGCCCTGGCCCTTCACGGTGAAGCCGCAGCTGCGCGCCGCTCCCGATTCGGGTCGCAGGAGGCACGGGCTGAGGCTGGCGGTGGTGCCCGAGACGGCGAGCGGCATCTTCGCGGCGAGCTCACCTCGGAAGACGCGCAGCAGCGCGGGGCGGCGCACGTTCTCGAAGAGGACGGTGGCGGGGTCGTAGAAGAACGAGCCGATGGTCGTGCCGTGGAGCTGCGTCCCCTGGGAGTGGGAGTCGTCGTTCCCGGCGAGGAAGTCCTGGGGGGTGAGCTCGGGTGTGGCTTCGCCGGGGGACACGGGCGCGCAGGCGGCGAGCAGGGACAGACACAGCGTGGATGACAGCAATCGCGAGACGGTGCTCATGCGAGGGACCTCGGGTTCGTTCAATCCATCCAGACGCGGTGCGGTAGAGCATCCGGCATGCCATGGATGGGGCAGGGGACACGGGGTGCGTCATGGGGCCGAGGTGGCAAGGGATGCCGGCAAGACTTGCCGGAGTGTGGCGAGGGTTGCCGTGTCCGGGCCTTCAGGGCCGAGGCGTGGCGCACACGCGCAGGCCGGTGAGGGCCTCGCGTTGGGTGGGCTCGACGCGGTCGCGATTGGCGGAGTGCGCGGTGAGGTCGCTCTGGTACCAGCTGCCGCCCTGGGCGGAGGGCTTGGACGGGTCCACGCTGGAGCGGGTCCATTCCCAGACGTTTCCGGCGAGGTCGTCCACGCCGAAGGGGCTGCGGGAGCCGGGGTGGCTGCCCACTTCGTCGGGGCCGAAGCCCCAGGGCTCGCGGCCGTAGGTGACGTCGTGGTTGGCGTCGTCGGGGGAGAGCCAGTCGCCGGAGGGGTAGCGGCGGCCGTCGGCGCCTCGGGCCGCGCGCTCCCATTCGTGCTCGGTGCAGACGCGGGCGCCGGGGACGCGGCCGGTGTGGTCCAGCCAGGTGACGTAGGCGAGGGCGTCCTCGAAGGAGATGGCGGACACGGGGAAGCGCAGCCAGTTCTGCTCGGCGCGGCGGTCGCGCTTGCCGTAGCGGAGGGGTTCGCCGTCGAGGACGCTGTAGCTGGCGGAGGCGGGGCGCAGGTTGAGGCGCCAGCGGCCATCCGGTTCGCGGGAGAGGTCCACCACGGTGAGCCGGCGTCGGGAGCCGGGCATGCGCGCGGCGCGCTCCTCGGGGGAGAGGGTCTCGAGGAAGGCGATGTAGTCGCCGAAGGTCACCTCGTGACGGGCGATGAGGTACGCGCCGGTCTCGACCTCGTGGAGAGGTGGGGCGAAGAAGAAGGCGCGGCGCAGGTACGCGTTCTCGGCGGCGCCTTGCAGGAAGCGGCCGGGTGGGATGTACACGAAGCCCTCGGGGACCTGGGGGGGCTCCGGCAGGGTGAGCTCTTGTGAGAGCGATTCACCCGGGCGCAGGAGGATGGGGACGCGCACGGGGACGCGGCCGGGCGCTTCGATGAGGAGCAGGTGCGAGCCCGCGGGGAGCGAGAGTTCTCGCAGCGGTGTCAGGCCGAGGAGCGCGGTGGAGGGCTGATTCCGCGAGGCACCCATGGAGCCAGACTGTGCGGTGTCGTTCGCGGAGTCCCGCGCATGGTGTGGGCCCTCCACGTTCGGCGTCGAGGGAGGGGGCGTGAGGTTCGCATGGCCCGCTGTCGACGACGCGCCGACGGGCGCGATGTTCGACCCACTCGCGGGGGCTTGCGCCTGGTGCGGGCTCTCCGCGCTCGGTGTCGAGGCAGGAGGCGCGAGGTTCGCATGGCCCGCTGCCGACGGCGCGGTGTTCGCCCCGTTCGCGGGAGCTTGCGACTGGCGCGGGCTCTCCGCGCTCGGTGTCGATGTGGAGCCAGTGCGTGAATCCAGCAACGTCACCCGTGCGCCTGGAGGGGACGTGACAAGGGAGATGCGCGCGGGAGCATCGAGCCTGCGCTGTCGCTGCCCTCCCGTGTCATAGGCGGCGAGCCGTGCGAGGAGTTGTGCGCGGACCTCGGGCTGTCGTTGCCGGTCCGCGCGCTCCACGCGCTCCGCGAGCAGGTCCGCGAGCAGCTCGTTCAACCGCGTGCTCCCGGGGTCCAGGCCCCACGCCGTCTCGAGCGCGGCCTGGGCTCGGAGGCTGAGCGTCTCCACCGCCAGCTCCTCCTCCTGGACCTGTGTCCACAGCGTCTCGGCGGCCTCGCGATTCTGGGGGCCCGGCGTGTCGAACAGGGTGAAGGCGTCCTGTCTCAGTTGCTGGGCTCGCGCATCCTTCGCGCGCGCTTCGTCGTGATGTCGCTGTGCTTCGTTCAGATGCTGAGAGATGCGTGAGTCGAGCTGCGCACGTGACTGCACCCGGGTGACGGCCACCACCGCCAGCAGCGCGAGCGGCGCGGCGATGGCCACCGCCCAGCGAGCCACGCGGCGTTGGCGCGCGACCTGTCTGGAGCGCGCGAGGAAGTCCTGCTGGAGGCGCGCGCCGGGAAGCACGTTCGCGGCAGCGGCCTCGGAGAGCTGTCGCTCCGCATAGAGCAGCTCCGGGGGACGCCCCAGTCGCTCCCACTCCGTCGCCGCGCGCGAGAGTCGATGGCGGATGGCGCGATGCTGTTCGTCCTGTCCCAGCCAGCCGCGCAGCGTGTCCCAGTGGGTCAGCAGGCTCTCGTGCGCGAGCGTGTACACACCCTCGCCGCTCTCCGCCTCGCTCGCGGTGAGCAGTCGACCGCGAACGAGCCCGTCCAGCACCGCGCGACCGGCGTCGTCATCAGACCCACGCAGCAGCTCGTCGCGAGTGCGACGCAGCCGGGTCCCCTCGGAGGTGACCAGCTCGAGGAGGAGCTCTCGCGCCCGAGGTCGCTGCTCGGGTCTCAGTCGGTCCACCACCGCGTCCGCGTGCCGGGCCAGTGCGCCCTCCACGCCGCCCAGCGCGGTCAGCGCGGCCATCGGGATGAGGCCACGAGAGACGTCGCGTGCTTCCCAGAGGGCTTCGAGGACGAACTGCAATGACGGCAGTCCGCCCTCGGCGCGCGTGGCGGAGGTGACGAGCGCATCGACCAGCTCGGTGGACTCGAAGCGCACGCCGAGCGCACGCGCGGGACCTTCGACGGCGTCGCGCAGTCCACGCTCCGTCAAGGCGCGCACCAGGTAGAGCGCGCGAGGCAGCTCATCGCCCAGTCCCGGCAGGGCCACCAGTCGGGTGAGACAGTCGCTGCGCGCGGTGGCGAGCACGCGGATGCGCGGCACCCGGTGCAGCGCGAGCGCCAGCTCCTCGGCGAGTCGGGTGACCTGCGACGGCTCGGAGAAGGTGACGAGCTCTTCGAGCTGGTCGATGAACAGGAGCACCGGATGCGCGCTCCTGCGACGCCTGCGCAGCGCGCGAGCCAGGGCGCCCGGCTCCTCGGTCTCCACCTGTGACAGCAGCACATCCGGGCTCTCGTCGAGCGTCGGGGCGAGCGCCGCCGCCAGGGACTCCAAGGGGCGTCGCCCCGGTGCCCACGAGACGATGTCCCACGAGGTGTCACTCCCGGGACCGGTGAGCGCGGGAAGGACCCCCGCGCGACACAGCGAGGACTTGCCGACACCAGAGTCACCGGCGAGCAGCACGAAGCGCTCGCCACGAAGGCGGTCCATCACCTCACGCAGCTCCGCTTCGCGACCGAAGAAGACCGCGCGGTGCTCGGCCTCGAAGGCGCGCAGTCCGCGATAGGGATTGCCGGAGGGGAGGGGCGTCGCCTGCGCGGGGAGGTTCAGGGCTTCGAGTGCTTCCCTGAGCGCATCACCCGAATCGAAGCGCTGGTCTGCTTCCAGTGCGAGACAGCGGTCCACCACGGACGCGAAGCCAGCAGGCAGGTCGAGCCGTTGTCCCTCGAGCAGCGGTGGGCGTCGCGCTGTCACCGCGAGGCCCAGCTCCGCGAGAGGCACGTGCTGATGGGGTGCGCCGCCCGTACACAGCTCGTGCAGCATGACGCCCATCGCGTAGATGTCGGTGGCGCGACTTGCGGGCTCGCCACGCCAGAGCTCGGGAGCGAGATAGAGCGGCGTGCCGGGCACGGTGAGCCGCGGCGCGGGAGCGACACCGTCTCGGGCTCCTCCAGGCCCCGAGTCGTCCCCAGGGCTCGCGGGATGCGCTGACGCGCCGAGACCCGGAGTCATCCTCCGGTGCGGGGACCCATCGAGGTCCGGAGCCATCGCTCGCGCTCCGCTGCCCGGTGGAGCGCCGAGAGCCGATGGTGGCTGCTCAGGCCCTCCGTGTCCCGGCGATGCCTCGCGGTCCAACAGGCGCGC
Source organism: Myxococcus guangdongensis (assembly GCF_024198255.1). Classification (NCBI taxonomy): domain Bacteria; kingdom Pseudomonadati; phylum Myxococcota; class Myxococcia; order Myxococcales; family Myxococcaceae; genus Myxococcus; species Myxococcus guangdongensis. The sequence continues at coordinate 824,949 of NZ_JAJVKW010000002.1, read as the reverse complement.
AGACTCCGCCGTCGCATCGATTCCCATCGCCATCGACGCATGTGCTGGCGCGCCGAGGTCCTGAGTCCACCCATGATGCAGTGGCCCATCGAGCTCGACCGTCGTTGACGGAGACGCCAGCTCGCCAGGGACTGGTGGCAGTGCAGGTCGAGGTGGCCCACCGAGGCCCCGAGCTCTCTCGTCATGCGACGGCCCGTCGATTCCCATCACCATCGACGGATGTGCTGGCGCACCAGGGTCCTGTGTCTTTCCTGGATGCGCCGGCTCAATGAGGCCAGGACTCATCGCGGGCGGAACCCGCGTCTCCACGGCCGACGCCGGCACGCCCTCGTGAGGCACTGCCGGAGCCATCGGCCGCGTCTCCACCTCCGGTGTGCGAGCCGCACGGTCCGGTTCGAGGTGACGGCGTTCGTCGCGCGCCGGCTCGACACGCGTGTCCCTCCTGGAAGCCGCTCCCCGGTCCGTATCGGGCGTCGCGCGCGGCCCCTCTTGAGCCACTGTGTGCGAACCCGACCAAGCCTCCGCCAGCCCGAAGTCGAGCAGCTTCACCTCACCGTCCTCGGAGAGGATGGCATTGGCGGGCTTGAGGTCCCGGTGCAGGACGCCCCGGCGATGCGCGGCCGCGAGCCCTCGCGCCAAGCCGATGGCGAGCGCCAGCAGCCGTCTCCCCTCGACCGGCAAGCTCAGCGTGTCCAGCGTCTCGCCCCGGATGAGCTCGGACACGAGGTAGGGCTGTCCACGCACTTCGCCCACGCGATGGATGGCGACGACATTGGGGTGCTGCAGTCGCGCAATCGCACGGGCTTCCTGGAAGAAGCGCGCCCGAGCCCCCGCGTCCGGCAACCGTCCCGCGGGCGTCGCGATGAACTTCACCGCCACCAGTCGGTCCAGCAGCGTGTCGCGCGCGAGGAACACCTGTCCCATCGCCCCGCGCCCGAGCGGCCGGAGCACCTGGTACTCCTCGAACTCGCGGGGAGGCTCCAGCAGCCCGGGCGGAGTGCTCATTCCGTGGGGGGGCCCCGGCGCGGAGCCCGGGGTTGGAGCCCGAGCTGCTTCAACTTGAACGAGAACGTCCGGATGGGCATCCCAATCAGCGCCGCCGCGCGCGTCTGCACGCCCTCCGCCTCCTCCAGCGCCTCCTGCATCCTCCGTCGCTCCAGCTCGCGAATCTCCTGCGCCAGCGGCAGCCGCGCGCGTCGGGGCGCCTCCACGGGAGCCACGTCAGGGGCCACGGGCTCACCCCCCGACACCCCCCGTCCTCCGCCGAGCATGCGCGCCGGGAGATGGTGCGGCTCCACGACATTCCCCGTCACCGCCGCGGCGACGTAGTCCATCAGGTTGCGCAGCTCGCGCACGTTGCCCGGCCACCCATGCCGAGACAGCGCATGCATCGTCCCCGACGCCAGCTCCAACTCCGGACGCCCGAGCGCCGAGCACGCCCGCTCCAGGAAGTCCCGCGCGAGCATCGGCACCTCGCGAGGCCGCTCCCGCAGCGACGGCAGCAGCACCGTGGCCGCCCCGAGCCGGAAGTACAAATCCTGTCGGAACCGCCCCTCCGCCACCTCCGCCTCCAAGTCCCGATGCGTCGCCGCCACCACGCGGATGTCGATGGGCCGCTCCCGCGTCTCTCCCACGCGGGTGACGCGACGCACCTCCAACGCACGCAGCAGCTTGGCCTGCGCGGACGCGGGCAGCTCGCCCACCTCGTCCAGGAACACCGTGCCGCCCTGCGCGCTCTCCAACAACCCCACGCGCGCATGGGTCGCCCCGGTGAACGCGCCGCGCTCGTGGCCGAACAGCTCGCTCTCCACCAGCCCCTCCGGCAACGCCGCGCAGTTGACCGGGACGAAGGGCCCGCCCGCGCGCCTGGACCAATGGTGCACGGCGAACGCGGCGTTCTCCTTGCCCACGCCCGTCTCTCCCCGGATGAGCACCGGCAGCTCACTCGCCGCCAGCCTGCGCAAGAGCGCATACAGCTGCGCCATCGCCGGGTCCGCCACCAGCACCACGCGCTCCGCCAGCGCCAGCCGCGTCACGCCCTCCGCCGCCGACGCGAAGCCTCCCGGCGCCGCTGTCTGCGCGGCCGTGCGCGCCGCGGCCACCAACGTCTCCGCGTCACACCCATCCGACGGACACGTCGCCGCGCCCAGCCGAGCGCGAGGGCTCGCGGACAACAGCGCCTCCACGCGCTCGCCCAGCCCCTCCTCGCCCGGCTCTCCGGTCACCTCGGGCAGCAGCCACAGCAGGTGCCCCGCGTCGAGCCAGCCCGCCGCCTCCGCGGGGCCCGCCTCCGACGTCAGCACCGCCTCCACCAGCTCGCGCCCCCCCTGCTCGCCGAGCGCGAGGGCCAGCACCGTCAGCGGCCGGCCATACCGCAGCGCGCGCTCCACCTCCTCGCGCAGCCGCCCCATCAACCGCTCCGAGTCCAACGCGCGCCGCGCGGGCATGGGCCGATGCCGCGCGCGCACCACCGCCACCACCGCGCCGAAGGAGACCACGTCCCCGGACAGCAGCGGCCGGGCGTCGTCGATGGGGCGGCCATTGAGGCTCGTCCCGTTCTGGCTGCCCAGGTCCACCACCCTCGGCCCCTCGTCCGTGACGAGGATGCGCGCATGTCGGCGCGAGACGCTCTCGTCCTTCAGCCGCAGGTCCGCCTTGTCGTCGCGCCCCACCAGCACCACGCCCTCCGCGGGCAGGGGGAAGCGCCACGACGACTCGCCCTCCAGCACCAACAGGTACGCGGCGCTCGTCTCGGCGGACTCCGAGCCGGAGCCGATGGGACGGGTGTCTCGGGCGCTGGGAGGCAGAGCGGACGACATCGAGCGGGCGTCCATGCTGGCACGCCCGTGTCGAGTCGGGCAACTCGTGGGCATCCTGGAAAGCTGGAGCCACATGAACCCCAACCGCAGCCTGCTCACCGGCGCAGCGTCATGGGCAGGCGTTCACCGGCGCGAGACAGGTAGACGCGCGAAGTCACACGGCCCCCCTCGTTGTGGGGGCGGACCACCGTCTGTCCCCGCAGGCCCGGCACACGGGAGAGCGAGACGAGCAGCTCCGCCTGGGAATCGTTCCCCTCGTGCTCCACCTCCAGCGTGCACAGGTGGGTGCGGCACTCCACCCGGGTGAGCCGCGAGCCCGCGAAGTCCTTCCCCCGGAAGGACTCCGTGACGAGCGACTCGGTGGTGCCCGCCCACGCCGTGTCCCGAGGCTCGGTGTTCATCGCCCCCTCCAGCTCCGCCTCCAACTCCAACACCCGCTCCTGGCGCCGCTGCTCGTACACGACGAGCGCGGCCTCCCGCGAAGGCGCGGAGTCCTCCTCGACCGGGACGTCCTCGCGCGCCGGTTGTGCGACGGGCGACGGCGGCTGCTCCAGGCGCCCCTGCCGTTGACGCAAGGACTCCAGCTCCGCGCGCAGCACGCGCACCTCCCGCTCCAGGTCCGCTGGGGCGTTGGCGGGAGCCCGAGCGGCCTCCACGGGTGTGGCGCCTCCCCCAGGCGCGTCCCCCCTCGAGCTCCAGACTCCCGCGGTGAGCACGACGGCTCCCGCCAACCCCAGCACTCCCCAGCGGACCTTGGACATGGCGGCTACTCCGAGATGTAGAAGCTGGAGAGCGCGGAGTTGAAGCCGGAGTAGGGCGCCGGCAGCTCACAGCGCAGCGCGATGAAGCCGCTCACCGAGGCGAAGGTCGTCGGCACGCTCAGGCTGATGGTCTTCGGGTTCGCGGTGTCGGCGCCCGCCGTGCAACCCGTGTCGGAGGCGAGGGCGGTGCCGTCGGACTCCGTCACCGTGGCGGTGCAGCACACGTTCTCGGTGAGGTGCGGGTCTCGCGCGGTGACGAGGAAGGACACCGTCTCGTTGAAGCCGGGGATGGTGACGTTGCGCTGCACCGGGCACACCACCTCGAGCGCGCTGCCCGTCTGGTTGATGAGCCGGCCGCTGCGGAACATGCTGGGCGCGCTGAAGCCCGACACGGAGGTGCACAGCGAGCCCGCGTAGGTCGCCGGACCGGCGAGCGTCGGCATCGCACCGAGCACCGCGAGCGCGGCCACGGACTGCTTGAACAGGTTCTTCGTCATGGAGGTCTTCCTCGTCGCGCGCGTCCCCCTCGAGCTGTCGCGTCATGCGCAAACTGGGGTGACGTGCTGGCCGCGAGGAAGAGCAACGCGAGTGCCAAGCAGTCCCGGCCCGGAGCGGCCTCGCGGGCACGGCAAGTCTTGCCGTACTCCCCGCGAGTCGGACGGCAAGCCTTGCCAGGGCCGGCGAACCTTGCCGGTGGAGACGACGAAGCCCCGGCCCACCACGGGCACCGGGGCTTCGGAAACCTCGGACGCGAGCGGACTACTTGCGCGCGGGGGCGCTGTGCGCGACGTGGTTCTGCGACTGGAGCGCCGGGGGCGAGGCGTTCAGCGTGCCCAGGTACAGCCGCCCGTGGAAGCCATCCGCGCGCGCCTCGCTGGCGAGCGCCACGCCGGGGCGCTGCTTGGAGGACTGCCGCGCCTGGAGCGTGGGGCTGATGCCGAAGACATTGCACTCCACGTCGTCCCAGACGCTGTAGCGACAGGCGAACTGGGTGCCGCGCTGGAAGCCCACGTCCAGCGCGCGCACGGAGGGCAGCGCCTTCGCCACGCGCGCGCCCATGGGCTCCAGGTCGCCGTCCCAGTCCACCTTCGAGGTGCGCGCGTGCACGCTGCCGGTGAGCACCAGCGTCCAGGCCTGGGCGCGCTGGGCCTGGAAGGCGAGGAGGTTTCCGGCGAGCTGCGCCTCGCGCTCGTTGCCCTGCGCCTTGTCCGCGTCGATGGCGGCCAGCGCCACGTCCTTGCCGGAGGCGCGCAGGCGGCGGGCCTGCTCCACGAGCCACAGCATGGCGCGGCTGCTGCGTCCGTCCTGGTGCGCGCGGCGCCAGAAGGCGCTCTCCCGGAGCAGCTCCTGCGCGTCCTGCGACGTGCCCTCGCTGGCGAGGTAGCGCGTCAGGAGCGGCTGCTCGGAGGCGGGCACCGACAGGGCCAGCGTCACCGGCAGCCCCTGGGCGGTGGCCTCGCACAGCATGCGCAGCGCCGCGGAGGGCAGCTCCTGGGTGCCCAGCGGGTCCGCCATCAGCACCACCCCACCGGCCGACAAGAGCGACGTGGCGCCCTCCACCCGCTCGCCGCAATCCGGGGCTGCGCTGGACGCATCGCCCGCCTCGCCCCAGCCCTCCATCATCACCGAGCGCATGGACACCGGCGCGTTGCCGCCCACCAGCTCCAGCGCGGGCACCATCTCCATCCGGGCCAGCAGCGTCTGCTCGACGTCCAGGTCCCGGTAGCCGCGCACGTAGCGGAAGCGCTCCAGGCCGGGCGCGTTGGGGAAGGGGTTGCGCATGGCGATGGTGCGCAGGGCGTTGTGCCGCGCGGGAGGCGCGCTCAGGTGGGCCTCGGACCTCGCGTCGAACGCGTGCTCGGTCTCCTCGAGCGACAGCTGGCTGTCGCGGCTCGTCATGTCGCCAATCTGCTTGGGCGTCTCCTCGATGAGGTTCTCCATCTCGGAGTAGCTGAGGCGGAACACCCGGATGAGCGTCTGGCGGGGCCCCAGCCGCTCGCCCTTCACGTAGTAGCGCTCGTGGTTGCGCAGGCCGTTGCGGTTCTTGCCGGGCTCGTGCGCGGAGGAGAACAGCTCCAGGCCGCCCTCCTTCTCCATCACGTCGTAGCGCTGCTCCTCGAGCACGCGCCGCGCCATCATCATCGCGTCCTCGGGGGGCGCCAGGTACACGGTCTCGTGGGTGGGCGTCTCGTACTCCCCCGTCTCGGGGTTGAACTGGGTGTCGAGCCCCCGGGTGAGGGTGGTACACCCCGCACACCCCAGGACGCCCATCAGCAAGCCGATTCGACGCATCACTTCCTCCGTGCAGCCCAGGCGCATCCGGGCCGCGGTGTCTCGAGCTGGAGCCGCGGCGGGAACGACGGGTACACGGGGAGTATATCGCGGGGGGAGTCACCTCCCCAGCCGGTGGGGACGGGCCGTGTGGTGGGGGACACGCGCCCGCTCGGAGGAGGCTCTGGCTGTGCACCCGTCGACGGGGACGAGCCGATGGCCGCCGCCCCCACGTCCGCAGAGCGAGCGTTCGGCGGGCACTCCTTGACGCGGTGGGTTGGTGTCGGGCGCCCGGCTGTAGTGAACTTCCCCGCCGTGCCTGCCTCTCCCGCTGTCTCCTCCGTGGCGCAGGAACGGACCGTGGGTCCGCTCCAGCTGCTCGCCTTGGGCGTCAACGGCATCGTCGGCGTGGGCATCTTCTTCGCGCCCGCGGAGGTGGCCGCGCGAACGCCGGGCCTGGGCGCGGTGCTCGCGTTCGCGGTGACGGGGCTGGCGCTGGTGCCGGTGGCGCTCGCGTTCGCGGTGCTGGGCCGGCGCTTCGACGCGGATGGCGGGCCCGTGGTGTTCGCGCGAGCGGCCTTCGGTGAGCGGGTGGCCTTCCTGGTGGGCTGGGTGGCCTACGTCAGCGCGTTCCTGAGCACGTCCGCGGTGGTGGCGGGGCTGTCGCAAGCGGTGGCGCCGTCGCTGGGGCTCGAGGGCGCGTGGGGACAGCGGGGGTTGGCCTCGGCGCTCGTGACGGCGCTGGGAGCGATTGTCGCCTCGGGCATCCGCGTGTCGGCGAGGGCGTGGACGGCGCTCACCGTGCTCAAGCTCCTGCCGCTCGGGGCGCTGCTCGTCGCCTTCGTCGCGGTGGCGTTGTCGGGGCCGCTGCCCGTCGCGGCGAGCCCCGTGGCGTGGACGGCGGGGGCGTGGCTGCCCGCGGGGCTGACGGTGATGTTCGCGTACCAGGGCTTCGAAGTCGTGCCGGTGATTGCCGGGCAGGTGCGCTCGTCGGAGAGGAGCGTGCCGTGGGCCACCGTGGGCTCGCTCCTGGGCGCGGTGCTCCTGTACGTGGGGCTGGTCTGGGCGTGCGTGGCGGCGCTGCCGGAGCTGGCCTCGTCCAGCGCGCCCCTGGCCTCGGCGGCGGGCGTGTGGGGCGGGGCGGGGCTGTCGCGCGTGGTGGCGATGGGCACCAGCGTGTCCGCGCTGGGCATCTGCGTGGGGATGATGGTGACGACGCCGCGCTACCTGTCCGCGCTCGCGTCGGGGGACAGGACGCTGTTGGGGCTGGAGCGCATGTCACCCAAGGGCGTGCCCGTGCGGGCGCTGGGCGTCACGTGGGCGGTGGTGCTGGTGTTCGTGAACCTGGGGAACCTGTCGGAGCTCTTCGCGCTCTCCAGCATCGCCGTGCTGATGCAGTACGGCGTCACGGCGGCGGCGCTGGCGTGGCTCTCCTTCCGACGGGAGCGCGCGTTGACGCCGTGGCATGCGGTGCTGGCGGTGCCCACGCTCGCGCTCGGCCTGACGCTGGTGGCGTTCGGCGCGAGCCTGCGGGAGGCCGCCACCACCGGTGGCGCGGTGGTGGCGGGCCTGGTGCTACGGGGCCTGTCCCGGCCGAGGGCCTAGAACTGGCTCCAGAGGTACTGGTTGGTGATTTCGTGGTGGAACTGGATTTCGGACGTCTTCACGCGCGTGCCCAGCTGCTTGGGGCAACGCTCGGCGGAGGCGGTCTTCAGTTCCGCGAACTTGCTCTGCACGTTCTCGCCCAGGATGTTGGCGACGAACGAGCTGCCCTTGAAGAGGCGCACGGCGTCGAAGATGTTGTCGGGCAGGAAGCGGGTGCGGCTGCGCTTGGACTCGGCGTCCTCCTGGGGCTGCGGGCCCTCCAGGCCGGTGCGCAGCAGGGTGTAGAGCACCAGGTAGGGGTTGGCGTCCGGGGCCACGGAGCGGCACTCGACGCGGGCCGAGCGCTCGTTGCCGTAGGGGATGCGCACCATGGCGCCGCGGTTGTTGGCGCTGGCCTTGATCTGATTCGGCGCCTCGTAGTGCGGGTCCAGGCGGCGGTACGCGTTGACGCTGGAGTTGAGGACCAGGCAGATGTCGTTGGCGTTGGTGAGCAGCCGGTCGATGAAGTCCCAGCCCATCTGGCTGAGGTTGTCCTGGCCGGCCTTGTCGTAGAACAGGTTCTTGTTGTTCTTCGACAGCGACATGTTCATGTGCATGCCGTTGCCATTGACGCCCGTCACCGGCTTCGGGAGGAAGCTGGCGGTGGTGTCCATCTGCGCGGCGACCTGGCGGCAGAGCAGCTTGTAGAGCTGGATCTGGTCCGCGGAGACCAGGGCCTCGCTGTACGAGAAGTTCATCTCGAACTGGCTGGGGGCCACCTCGGGGTGGTCCTTCTCGTTCTGGAAGCCCATGGCGCGCTGGGCCTCGGCGGCCTTGTCGATGAAGGCGCGCAGCGGGTCACCGGGCAGCGAGTGGTAGTAGCCGCCGGTGGAGATGAAGTCGAACTTGCCCGTCTCGTGGTAGTGGCGCTCGGCGTCGCGGCCCTTGAAGAGGAAGCCCTCGACTTCGGGCGCGGCGTGGAAGACGGTGCCGTCCTTCTGGTACAGCGCCTCGGTGACGCGCTTGAGCTGGCCGCGCATGTCGGCGTGGTAGGGCGAGCCGTCGCGCTCGAGGACTTCGCTGAACACCAGCACCTTGCCGGGTCCGAAGATGTCCGAGGGCAGCCAGTAGAACGAGCCCCAGTCGACGTTGAGGCGCAGGTCACTCTCCGCCTGCTGGGAGAAGCCGCGGATGGAGGAGCCGTCGAAGGTGAGGTTGTCGGCGCTCTTGAGGAGGAACTTCTTGTCGTAGTCCAGCATGTGCAGCCGACCCTCGAGGTCGGTGAAGCACACGGTGACGGCCTTCAGGTTGCGCTCGTCGGTGAGGTACTTGACGCGCTCCTCGCGGACCTTGTCGGCCGACACGTGCTGGAGGCGCTGCTCCTTCACCTTGAGGTTGCGCTCCTCCAGCTCGTCGTAGGGAATCTCCAGGAACGTCCGCAGCCCCTTCGTCTCCATGTGTTCCGTGCCTCCAGGCCGGTCGTCACCGCCAGAGCGGTGATTTCGAATCCGTGGGCGCAGGTATTTACATTTGGAGATGGGAAATCAAGCCTAAATTCCGTGTCGTGAAGCTTAAAAGATTGGTCCAAAAAGCTTTAGAGCATGGTGGGCAACACTCTGGAGGGGCGCTGGAGGCTCTGGGATGACCTCCGGTGGACACTTGGAGGCCTCCGGAGCCTGCCTGCCTGGTTGGGGGTGGGAGGGGTAGTTTCTTGTGAGCGTCGGGGTGGTTTTCGAAGATGCGAGCATGAGCTCGATGTGGATTCTGGACGAGGCACCTCCGGCGCCGGATGCGCGCATCCCCTATGGGCCGGGGACGCATCACTTCGGAGAGCTGCGACTTCCCTCGGGGCCGGGGCCGCATCCCGTCGTCATCGCCATCCACGGCGGGTTCTGGCGCGCGAAGTACGACCTGGGCCACCTGGGCCACGCATGCGCGGCGCTCACCGCGAGCGGCTTCGCCACCTGGAGCCTGGAGTTCCGACGCGTCGGCCACGAGGGTGGCGGCTATCCCGGAACCCTGGAGGACGTCGCGCTCGGCGCGGACTTCCTGCGCACCCTCGCGGAGTCGCATCCCCTGGACCTGTCGCGCGTCGTGTTCCTCGGCCACTCGGCCGGAGGTCACCTCGCGCTGTGGCTCGCCGCGCGGCCCCGGCTGCCCTCGGGCAATTCGCTCTACAGCCCGACGCCGCTGCGGCCGCTCGGCGTCGTCTCGCTCGCGGGGGTGGCTGATGTCACGCGCGCCTATGAGCTGGGCCTCAGCGACAACGCGGCGGGACAGTTCCTCGGGGGCTCGCCCCTGGAGGTGCCCCTGCGCTACCAGCGCGCCTCACCCGCCGCGCTCCAGCCGCTCGGCGTCCCCCAGGTCCTCCTGCATGGCTCCGAGGACGACACCGTCCCCGTGGCGATGAGCGCGGACTTCTGCTCGCGGGGCCGCGCGCACGGGGACGAGGTGCGCTGCGTCGTGCTCCCCGGCGCGGGCCACTTCGAGGTCGTGGACCCACGCTCACGCGAGTGGGCCCAGGTCGTCGACGCCGTGCGCTCGCTGCTGTGACGCGAGCGCTTCAGTTCACGTCGCCGAAGACGACGTTGTAGCCCACCGTGTTCGTGCCGCCCGTGCCCGCGCTCATGCACGTGAAGGTGCTGGTCACGTCGTCATAGGCGTACGTGTACGCCGTGGGACACGCCTTCTTCAGGAACGCGAGCCAGGGCTGGACGTTCTGCGCCCACGCCGGGTTGTTCGCGTAGCACTGCCCCTGGCCTTGCTGGCTCGGGTTGTTGCCGGGCTCCAGCAGCGTGGGCCAGAAGCTCCCCGCGTCGTTGCCCGGGTAGGTCGCGCAGCCGCAGCAGGCTGGCGTGTCCGCGTTGCTGTTGTAGCAGGATGAACCGAAGTTGCCGGCGCACAGGAAGAGATTGGTGAGCGTGTCCTGCACGGCGCCGCTCTGGGTCTGCACCGTCATCGTCTGGTTGCAGTCCAGCGGCCCGTAGCCGAAGGTGGTGCTCGCCGAGCACAGGTCTTCATAGGACCACCAGCCGATGGACTGGCCACACGTCTGCACGAGCGGCGACGTGCCGCCGACACCCGGCAGGAACGCCGTGCCGCACACGGCCGTGCCTCCGTCTCCCGCGCAGTCGCTGTCCGACGTGCACGTGCTGCAATAGCCCGCGTCCGGGTTGTTGGGGTTGCCGCACACCTGTCCGTTCGCACACGTGGGACCGCACTTCGTCCACGTCGGCTGACACACGCCGCCGGCGCACGTCGTCCCCGCGCCGCAGTCACTGTCCTGTCCACAGGCGGGCAGCACGACGGCCCGGAGCAGGGCGGTGTAGTCGGCGGGGAGGCCCGCGCTCGTGTCGGGCGCGAAGCTCCACGAGCACGCCTCCAACAGGCCCGTGGTGTTGTTCCCCTGGACGCTCGTGGAGCCCGCCGTGCCACAGGAGTACGGAGACGGTGGCGTCGGCGCCGCGAAGCCTCCATCACCGCTGGGGCCCATCTGGAGGCTCACGTTCGCTCCGTTGATGACGGTGACGTCGTAGAAGTCGACGGTGTTCGGCTGGAGCGTGAACTCCGCGGCCGTGAAGGGATTGGTTCCGCCCTTGCCGAGTGGACAGGGCATGCCGGCCGCGTTGCCGCAGTCCGCGCTCAGGCAGCCCGTGCCATCGGACTGACAGCCCAGCCGTCCGAACAGGCCGCCGCTCCAGCCGATGGGCGACCGACACATGCACGAGGCGCCGCCATCCTCCGGGCACTGCGTCGCCGGGTCCGTGAGGTTGCCGCCATCCGCGAGCAGACAGCGGCCACTCTGGCATTGTGAGTTCTGGAGGCACGCCGTCATTCCCGGTTGAAGGTTCGCGAACGCGGGCGGCAGCGACGAGGGCATGCACAGCGTCGTCGACTCCTGGGCCGTCAACTCCAGCGCATCGAGCGGAACCCCGCCATCCGTCCTCGGGTACTGACAGAGCCCCAGCGCCACGGTGCAGGACTGACCGCTCGGGCACGGGTCGCCGGACGAACTGCACGCCTGGTTCTCGCCGGGGACGACGGACTGGAAGTAGCACTTGCCTCCGTTGGCGAGACTGCACTCCTGCACCTGGGTGGAGCACGTCGTGCCGTTGGGGCAGGAGGCCTGTCCACCGTCGGCGCACATGCACAGGCCCGTGGTGGAGTCACAGCCCTCCGTGCCGCAGTCGTTGCACGCCGGCACCTCCACCGCGCCCGTGCACAGCGCGGTGGGGAGGTCGACGGTGACGATGGGCGCGCCGCCATTGCAGCCCGAGTCGGGCGCCACCATGCACTGTCCCGTATTCGTGTCGCACATGTTGCCCGAGTTGCAATCCGCGAAGCTGGTGCATCCCGGGTTCACGCAGGACTGGTTCGGCCCACAGTCGCTGTCCGTGGTGCAGGTGAAGGGCGGAGGCGCCGCGCCCGCGGTCTGTCCAATCCAGACCGTCTGGCTCGCCTGGTTCGTCAGCGTGAAGGGGCGGAAGCCGGGCGGGCAGGCGGATGAACCCGCGTCGCTTGGAGTGGGTGTGTCCGTGGGCTCGCGGCCCTGGAGGGTGCCGAACACCACGAGCGCGACAGCCAGTCCAAGCGACACCACGGGAATGAGCAGACGACGTGACGCCATGACGGGCCTCTCAGTCAGGTCTGTCGCGCGACGGTAGTGGGCGGACGCATCCAGCCCAAGGATTCGGGGCGTCGGCCGCTCGCACGCGCGCGAACGAACCCGGGGCCCCTGATTCCCCAGGCCGCGCGCCTCACCTTCGTGGCCGAGTCAGGGCTGACGCGCTGCCTGCCCAGGTATTTCGCGCCCCAGGACTTGCGCGAGAGAGGGCCATTGCTAAACTGAACTATATGGTTCAGTATCAATCCCGACTCGATGCGACGTTTGGAGCGCTGGCGGATGTGACGCGCAGGGGCGTCCTGGAGCGGTTGGGCCAGGGCGAGGCGTCCATCACGGAGCTGGCGGAGCGCTTCGACATGACCCTGACGGGCATGAAGAAGCACGTGCACGTGCTCGAGGAAGCAGGGTTGGTCATCACGCAGAAGCAGGGGCGGGTGAGGACCTGCCGGCTAGGGCCATGTCGCCTCGAGGACGAGGTGGCGTGGATGAATGGCTATCGGCGTCTGGTGGAAGCGCGGCTCGACCGGCTCGGCGAGTTCCTCGCGCGAACGAAAGGGGAAGAGGAATGAACACGGCACTCAGGGAAGCACTCGTCACTCAGCCGACGGACCGCGAGATTCGCGTCGAGCGCATCTTCGATGCGAAGCGCGAGCGGGTCTGGAAGGCGATGACGGACGCGAAGCAGGTGGCGCAGTGGTGGGGGCGGGGCAACAAGCTGGTGGTGGAGCGCCTGGAGGTGGAGCGGGGAGGCCACTGGCGCTTCGTCGAGCACGCGGATGGACAGGAGCACGGCTTCGAGGGGCGTTTCAGAGAGGTGACGCCCGTCGAGCGGCTGGTGCAGACCTTCGAATGGGACGGCATGCCCGGCTACGTCATCCTCAACACGACGACGCTGGAGGACCTGGGGGACGGGCGCACGAAGGTGGTGGCGGTGTCGTTCTTCTTCACGACGGAGGAGCGCGACGGCATGGCGGCCTCCGGCATGGCGGACGGCCTCAATCAGAGCTACCGCGCGCTCGACGCGTTGTTGGCGCGCGAGCCGTAGTCGCGCAAGGCTGGGCACTCCCGCCCGCCACGTGAGGTGATGGGCGGGAGTCGTTCATCAGTTCAGGAGGCAGTCGTAGATGCTCATGTCGCCGTGGTGCGCGCTCGAACCGGCAACTCGCGCCAGCTGAGTCCGTCGCCCCCGACCCTGCTCACGGCGTCGAGGAATCTTTCGGTGCAGATGACCATCGTCGCGAAGTTCCCGACCCGGAAGAGGTCAAGGTCGGAGGGCAGTGACGACGCGTCCAGAATGGGCTCATCGGGGCGCTTGAGCCCAAACCGCCCACAGGTCGTGCAGGGCGGAGAGACTTCGTCCGGAATGCAATCCGGATGGAGCTGCCCTCGGTGGGCTAACTGCATCTCCAAGACGTCTGGTGGCGACTTCTGGCGAGACCGGAGTTCCGTAGGAAAAGCATCGAGGCCTCGGACTCCTCCTGCCTGGAGGCCATCGAGCACCCTGCGATGGAGCAACAGCTCATCAACGACCCAGGTGAAGTCAGGGAGCTGACCACTGCATCTGCCGACCAATGGGCCGAAGGTCGTCCCAGGCGGCAGAGGGGCACCCGGTGGCGCAAGGGGCAACACCAGCGCCCTGAGTCGCGCGAGTTCATCGAATGGTTCTTGCCGCGCCTTCCGGAACTCACGCTCCTTCTCCCCGAGTGGCGTGAGGTCGACTCCAGGGTAGTAGTGGCCCGCCGCAGCCCAACCCTTCTCACACGTGGGGCACTTCAGCAGGCCAGGGAGCCCCCAGCGATGCGAAGCATCGACATGCCCACCGTCCCTGGTGGCCGCAGCTTGGTCCTCGTCCAACCAGTAGAATCGGTCCATCTCACGTCCCAGGTCGTGAATAGTGCGATTGAATCGGTCCGCCTGTGAGCTGGAACCGGTAGATGAGCTCGCCAGCGTGCTTGAAGATCTCCTCTGGCGATGCGGAGGCGTTGCTTCTGATGAACTGCCGCCAGGCCTCGTTCCACTGCCCTCCCGGCCCACCGACTTGGTGAATCCGCCGATGCACTTCGTATGGGAGGGGGAGCGTGTAGTTGTGAATCTTCACGCCTTGCCGCTCGAACCACTCCTTGAGCCGTGCCTCCTGCGGGAAGAAGTGGTGCTTCTCCCATCTCCCAGAAGGAAGCTGGTGTGAGGGCGGGATGATTCTCTCGGGAGCGCCGTTCCAGTTGGGGAACGTCATCACCCAACCCTTGGGGAGCCGCTGGCCGCCACCCCAGTTCCGCCGTGGGCCAGAACCTGGTGCCGCCGCGGCTGCCGGCGGGAATCGGGCCAGTTCTATCTGCCCGAAGTCCCGGTCGCACGGGTAGAAGCCACAGGTGTCACCCAGGCACAGAAGCGTGACTCACTGGTCGTCGAGCGGTGTGTCGCACTCGAGCTCCGCCGCCTCCCAAGCCTCCTGCATGGGCTGCTTCCCTGAGGTTGCACAGCCCGACCACGCAACGAGAAGCGCCGAAAGCCAAACAACTCTCAGAACGTTCATGGGGCGGCGCAGCATGCCTTGCAATCAAGACGCTGCGCCACCGTCCCCTGCCTTCGTCATTGCGCTGACATTGGCCCTCCGTACTCTCCAGCGCCAGCGAGTCGTCAGAACCCGCGCGCCGCACCGCCGTCGACGGCAATCGACTGGCCGGTGATGTACGAGGCCTGCTCGGAGGACAGGAACGCCACCAACGAAGCCAGCTCGTCCGGACGCCCCAGTCGCCGCGCGGGAATCTGCGGGGCCACCTTCTCGTCCGTGAGCCCCAGCTGCGTCATCCGCTCCGTCGCGTGGAAGCCCGGCAGCACCGCGTTGAGCGTGACGCCGTGCTGCGCCACCTCGTTGCTCACCGTCTTCACCAACCCGAGCAACCCCGCGCGCAGACCGTTGGAGATGGTGAGGTTCGGCATCGCCTCACGCGCCGCCAGCGACGTCACCAGGATGATGCGCCCCCACTTGCGCTCCTTCATCCCCGGCAGCGCCGCCTGGATTCCGTCCACCGCCGCCATCCACAGGCTCTGGAACCCCAGCTGCCACTGCTCCGCCGTCAACGATTCGAAGCCCCCCGCCGGAGGCCCACCCGTGTTCACCACGAGCACGTCCACGCCGCCCAGCTTCGCCACCACCTCGTCCACCAGCCGCTTCGCCGCGCCCGGCTGATTCAAGTCGGCCGGCACCGCGAGCGCCGCGCCCAGCGCCTTCGCCGCCTTCTCCAACTTCTCCCCACCGCGAGAGCAGATGGCCACCGTGGCGCCCTCCTTCACCAGCGCCTCGGCCGTCGCGTAGCCCAGCCCCGCCGACGCGCCCATCACGAGCGCGCGCTTACCCTTCAGTCCGAAATCCATCCGCGTGCTCCTTCATGAATGGCACCAGCCGCCCGTGGATGAGCCGCTTCGCCCGCTCCAGGTCCACGTCCTCGGCGCGCGTCAGCCCCTCGGACAACTCCGAGACGATGCCACCGGCAATCGCCCCCACCTCGTACGCCAGCCGGTACGGCACCCGGCTGAAGCTCACCATCGAGTAACGACTGACGAACTCACCCGGGAAGGTGTTGAGCAACACCTTCTCCACCGCCTTCTCCAACAGGAAGCGCGGGTTGCCCGTGCTGTCGCGCATCTCCACGAAGTTCTCCACCGCCATGTCCGCGATGGCATCCGCGTTCGTCTTGCGCAGCCGCGCCAGCTCCCCGAACAGCGTCTCCCAATCCCCGCCCTTGCCCAAGAGCCCCTCGAGCACCGTGCAGTCCTCGAAGCCGCAGTTCATCCCCTGGCCGAAGAACGGGACGATGGCGTGCGCCGCATCGCCCATCACCACCGCCTTGCCGCCCACGTTCCACGGCGCGCACTTCACCGTCACCATGCTGCCCGTGGGCCGCGCGAAGAACGCCTGCGTCAAATCCGGGATGAGCGCCTTCGCGTCCGG
Organism: Myxococcus guangdongensis; assembly: GCF_024198255.1. Taxonomy (NCBI): domain Bacteria; kingdom Pseudomonadati; phylum Myxococcota; class Myxococcia; order Myxococcales; family Myxococcaceae; genus Myxococcus; species Myxococcus guangdongensis. The sequence continues at coordinate 808,938 of NZ_JAJVKW010000002.1, read as the reverse complement.
GAACTGCTCCTCGAAGAACACCTCCAGCCGGGCAGGGGAGTCCAGTGACTCGAAGCTCACCGGCCCCTTCCACGGCAGGAACAACGTGCACGTGAAGCTGCCATCCTCGTTCGGCAGCGCAATCAGCATGTACGTCCCACGCGGCCAGATGTGCAGCGCGTGCTTCTCCATCTGGAACGCGCCGCCTGGCCCGGGGGGAATCGTCAGCTCCTTGTACCCGTGCCCCAGCGTCTCCGCCGTCGACTCGAATCCCGGCGCCTTCTCCAGCGCCTGCCGCACCGCCGAGCCGGAGCCGTCCGTGCCGAACACCACGCGGCCCTCCTCGCGGCGCTCCTCACCGGTGGCCTCGTCCACCACCGTGAGCACGCCGTTCTCCAGGTCCGCGCTCGACACCCGCTGCTTGAAGCGGATGCGCACCTTGCCGGTGGCCTCCGCCGCGCTCATCAGGAACTGGTTCAGCCACGCGCGAGACAGCGAGTTGATGTGCTGCGAGTCATCCTTCCCATAGGGCTGGTACATCAGCGCGCCCTTCGGGGGATGAATCATCCGCCCCCGCATCGGAATCGCGTGGCGCAGCGCCTCCTCCTCCAGCCCCACCTGCCTCAGCGCGTACAGCCCGCGCGTGGAGATGGCCAGGTTGATGGAGCGCCCCGCGTCGATGACCTCGCGCCGCATGTCCGGCCGACGCTCCAGCACCTCGACCGAGTGCCCACGCCGCGCCAGGAACACGGACAAGAGCGAGCCCACCAGGCCCGCGCCCACCACCGTGACGGCCTCGTTCCGCTCACCCACGGGCATGTCCCTCCAGCGTCTTCACGAAGCGGTACACATCCGTGAACGAGCAATACAGCGGCGCGGGCGCCGCGCGGATGATGTCCGGCTTGCGGAAGTCACAGATGATGCCCGCGTCCGCCAGCCGCTTGAGCATGCTCGGCGCGTCACCCTGGAACCGCAGGGACAACTGCGCCCCTCGCTGCTTCACGTCGCGCGGCGTGGTGATGCGCACGTAGCCCGGCGGCAGCTTGTCCAACAGGAACTCCAGATACCCCGTGAGTCGCTCGCTCTTGGCGCGCAGCGCCTCCATGCCCGCCTGGTCGAACAGCTCGAACGACGCGCGCAGCGCCGCCAACTGGAGGATGGGCGGATTCGACAGCTGCCAACCCTCCGCGCCCGGCAGCGCGTCGAAGTGCGGACCCATCTGGAAGCGCGTGGCCTTGTCGTGTCCCCACCAGCCCTCGAACCGGGGGATGTCCTTCGCGCGCGCGTGCCGCTCGTGCACGAACACACCCCCCAGGCTCCCAGGTCCGCCGTTGAGGTACTTGTACGAGCACCACACCGCGAAGTCCGGCCCGTCGTCGTGCAGCGACAGCTTCAAATTCCCCGCGCCGTGCGCCAGGTCGAACCCGACCAGGCAGCCCTTCGCGTGCGCCGCGCGCGTAATCGCGGGGATGTCGAACGCCTGCCCCGTGAGGTAGTTCACGCTGCCCAGCAGCACCAGCGCCACCTCGTGGCCATGCTGCTCCAGCGTCGCCAGGATGTCCTCGGTGCGCAGCGTCTCCTCACCTTGGCGCGGCTTGAGCTCCAGCACCGCCTCGCGCGCGTCATACCCGTGGAAGCGCGTCTGCGAGGCCACCGCGTACTGGTCCGACGGGAACGCGCCGCCCTCGACGAGAATCTTGAAGCGCTCCTTCGTGGGCCGGTAGAACGACACCATCATCAGGTGCAGGTTCACCGTCAGGGTGTTCATCACCACCACTTCCTGCGGCTTCGCGCCCACCAGTCGCGCGGCCTGCTCCGTGACGAGCTCGTGGTAGTGCAGCCACGGGTGGCGCCCGTGGTGGTGCCCCTCCACGCCGAAGCGGGCCCAGTCCTCCATCTCCTCCTGCACGTAGCGCGCGGCGTTCTTCGGCTGGAGTCCCAGCGAGTTGCCCGCCAGGTACACCACCGGCTTGCCATCCGGGCCGGGCGGGAAGTGGAACTGCTCGCGGTAGGAGGCAAGCCTGTCCTCGGCGTCGGCCTTGCGCGCGAAGTCCTCGGAGTCCTCGAAGGTGTACGTCGTCATGGGGCGAAGTCCTCGCGCGAGCGCCCCAGCCACGTCAGGGCGTTCTTCCACAGGAGCTGCTCGCGCGCGTCGGATGAAAGCTCCGTCAGCGATTCGATGAGGGTGCCCGGGCGCAGCTCGCCCAGGGGGAACGGATAGTCACTGCCCAGCGCCACCTTGTCCTGGCCGAACAGCTTCACGATGAAGCGCAGCGTGTCCGCGTCATGCACCAGCGAGTCCACCCAGAAGCGCCCCAGGTACTCGCGCGGCGGCACCTTGTTGTCCACCGCCACCAGGTCCGGCCGCGCCTCGAAGCCGTGCTCGATTCGGCCCAGCGTCCCGGGGAACGCGCCGCCGCCGTGCGCGAAGGCGAAGCGCAGCTGGGGCAGCCGCTCCAGCACGCCGCCGAAGATGAGCGAGCACATGGCCAAGGACATCTCCGCGGGCATGCCCACCAGCCACGGCAGCCAGTACTTCTGCATCTTCGCCTCGCCCATCATGTCCCACGGGTGGACGAAGATGGACGCGCCCAGCTCGCTCGCCGCCTGGAAGAACGGGAAGAGCTTCTCGTCGGAGAGGTTCCAGTCGTTGACGTGGCTGCCAATCTGCACGCCCGCCAATCCCAGCTCCTTCACGCACCGCTCCAGCTCCCGCACCGCCCGCTCCGGCGACTGCAGCGGCACCGTGCCCAGCCCCACGAAGCGCTTGGGGTGCTCGCGCACCACCGAGGCCACGTGGTCGTTGAGGAAGCGCGACAAGTCCAGCCCGTGCTCCGGCTGCGTCCAGTAGCTGAACATCACCGGCACGGTGGAGATGACCTGCACGTGGACGCCCACGTCGTCGCATTCCTCGATGCGCTTCACCGGGTCCCAGCAGTTGCTCTCGACCTCCCGGAAGAACTTCCCGTCGTCGCGCAGCATCCGCGCGCGGCACGGCGCGTGGTGGTCCAGCGTGATGAAGCCGCCGTACCCGTAGCGCTCGGCGAATCGCGGCAGCTTCTCGGGGAGCAGGTGCGTGTGGATGTCGACCTTCAACGCGTCGGCCCTCCCTTGGTCACCTTCGTCCCGCACTTCTTGCAGGTGCAGTTCGCGTCGTTGCCGTAGAAGTGCTCGAAGATGGGCGGCAGCTGCGTCACGAGGTTGGTGACGTGCACGAACTCCTCGTAGAGCTTCTCGCCGCAGGACGGGCACATCCACATGAACCCGTCCATCTCGTGCGGCAGGCGGCGGCGCTCCAGCACCAGCCCCACGGTGCCCGCGGGGCGCTGGGGCGAGTGCGGCACCTTGGGCGGCAGCAGGAAGATTTCGCCCTCGGAGATGGGGATGTCCACGGGCTTGCCGTCGTCGAGCACGCGCAGGTTCATCGTGCCCTCCAGCTGGTAGAAGAACTCCTCGCCCTCGTTGATGTGGAAGTCCGTGCGCGCGTTGGGGCCGCCGACGACGGTGACCATGAACTCACGGTCCGCCCACACCTGCTGGTTGCCGACGGGCGGCTTGAGCAGGTGGCGGTGCTCGTCGATCCACTTCTTGAAGTTGATGGGAGTCAGGCGGCCCATTCATTCATCTCCGATGGTGGCGATGCACTTGAGCTCGATGGCAATCGGCGTGGGCAGCCGGTTGATTTCGAGCGTCGTCCTGCACGGCGGGTTGTCCTTGAAGTACTCCGCCCACAGGCGGTTGTACGTGGGGAAGTCCTTCTTCATGTCCGTCAGGTACACCGTGACGTCCACCAGCTTGTCCCAGGAGGAGCCCGCGTCCTCGAGGATGTAACGGACGTTGCGGAACACCGAGTGGCACTGGGCCTCGATGTCGTACGAGGTGATGTTGCCCTCGGCGTCCAGCTCCACGCCGGGAATCTTCTTCGTCCCGCGCTCGCGCGGGCCCACGCCCGACAGGAACAACAAGTTGCCCACACGCCGTGCGTGGGGATACAGGCCCACTGGCTCCGGGGCCTTCTGGGAATCGACTCGCTCACTGGTGCTCACGTCGCGTCTCCGTCCAGCGCGTCACAGCTTGATGCACACGTTCTTCGGCTCGGTGAAGAAGCGCAGCGCCTCCCAGCCGCCCTCGCGCCCCACCCCCGAGTCCTTCACCCCGCCGAACGGCGTGCGCAAATCGCGCAGCATCCAGCAGTTCACCCAGACGATGCCGCTGTGCAGTCGCGAGGCGAAGCGGTGCGCCCGCTTCAAATCCCGCGTCCACACGCTCGCCGCCAGGCCGTACTTGGTCGAGTTCGCCCACGCGAGCACCTCGTCCTCGGTGTCGAACGGGATGAGCGTGGCCACCGGGCCGAAAATCTCCTCCTGATTGGTGCGGCAGCCCGCGTCCAGGCCCTCGATGAGCGTGGGCTCCACGAACCAGCCCTCGCGGCAGCGGCCCGTCAGGCTCGCGCGCTTGCCACCCGCGAGCACGCGCCCGCCCTCCTGCTTCGCCAGGTCGATGTAGCCCATCACCTTGTCGAAGTGCTGCTGGGACACCAGCGCGCCCTGCTCGGTGCCAGCCTCCAGCGGGTCGCCCACCTTGAGCGCCTGCGTGCGCGCCACCAGCGCGTCGCGGAAGCGCTCGTAGATGGGGCGCTGCACGAAGATGCGCGGGCCGCAGAGGCAAATCTGTCCCTGGTTGGAGAACGACGAGCGCACCGTCGTCGCCAGCGCCTCCTCGAAGTCGCAGTCCTCGAAGATGACGTTGGGGTTCTTCCCGCCCATCTCCAGGGACAGCTTCTTGAACGACGGCGCCGCCACGCGGGCAATCTCCGCGCCCACGCGGGTGCTGCCGGTGAACGAGATGGCCGGGATGTCCGCGTGCTCGCTCATGGCCGCGCCCACCTTGGGGCCCAGGCCGTGGACGATGTTGAGCACGCCGGGCGGCAGGCCCACGTCGCGGCACACCTGCGACAAGAGGAACGCCGTCATCGGGGTGACTTCGGAGGGCTTGGCCACCACGCAGTTGCCGATGGCCAGCGCGGGCGCGAGCTTCCACGTCAGCAGGTACAGCGGCAGGTTCCACGGCGAGATGCAGCCCACCACGCCCAGCGGCGAGCGCAGCGTGTAGTTGAGCGCGACGCCGTCGGTGGCGTGCGCCTCGCTGGAGAACTGCGTCACCGCGTCCGCGAAGAACTCGAAGTTGAGGATGCTGCGCGGGATGTCCACGCTGGACGCCACCGACAGCGGCTTGCCCGAGTCGATGGACTCCGCGCGGGCGAACGCATCCAGCCGCTCGCGAATCGTGTCCGCCACCTTGCGCAAGAGGCGCGAGCGCTCCGCGGCGGGCGTGGCGGCCCAGGCCGGGAAGGCGCGCTGGGCGGCCTCCACCGCGTGCTGGAGGTCGGTGGCATCCGAGTCCGGCACTTGCGCGTAGTTCTTGCCCGTCGCGGGCTCGGGCTTGTCCAGCCACTGGCCGCCGCGCGCGGGGATGAGCTCTCCGCCGATGTAGTTGAGCACCTTCTGCATGTCCGAACCCTCCGTGCGCGTGTCGTCCCCGGCGGCCTCCCGCGAGCGCCTGGTCCCTCGGGTGCCGGGAGACAGGGGGAGCGAGGGGGCCCGGGTCGAACGGGGCGCAATGTACGCAACCGAGCCAGCCGTCACCAGCATCACGGAAAGCGCGCCTCGCGCCGTCGTCCTCTCGCGTCAAACGCGTGACGACTCCGGCTGCCTGGAGGGTGGGCGAGCGGTGGGGGAATACGGGGGACTGGAGGCGCGAGGGGCCGGACCGGGTTGTGTGTAAAGGGAGTCAGAGATGCCCATGGAACCTGTCGCGCCGATGTCCGAGGGAGAGGCGCGCGCGGCGGCGGATGCGGACTCACGACAGCTCCTCTCGGCGGCCACCGTCGAGGAGGCGCTCACGGTGCTCGTGGAGGTCGCCCGCCGGCTGACGCGCGCGCACCAGGCGACCGTGGTGCTGACGCCTGCTCCCGGCAGGACGCGAGGGGCGAGCGTCACCTCGCTCTCGCGCGCCTATGAGGTCTGGGGCGGGTATGCCGTGCCCTCCAGGGGTGGTCCAGGTCGCGCCCGGCGGGAGCGCCGCGCCACCACGCGCGCCGCGGAGCCCCGGGGCCGACTGGCCGTGACGCTGCCCTCGGAGGCGGGCGTGCTCTACCTCTTCGACCGGGAGGTGGGGGACTTCACCCAGGAGGACGAGGTCGCCCTGTCCCGCCTCGCCCGCCTCGCGGGCCTGGCGCTGGAGTCCGCCCGCCTGCTGCTCGAGGAACAACAGGCGCGCACGGAGGCCGAGGACGCCGAGCATCGCGCGGCCTTCCTCTCCGACGCCAGCCGCCTGCTGGCCTCGTCGTCGCTCGACCCCAAGGTGACGCTCGACACGCTGGCCCGGCTCAGCGTGCCCGTCATGGCCGACTGGTGCTTCGTCGACATCATCGACGAGGCGGGCACCGTGCAGCGCACGTCCGTGGCGCACGCCGACGCGCTCGATGCGCCGCTCGCCTTGCGCGTGCGCGAGTTCCCGCCGGGACCCGAGGGCAGCGCCCACCCCACCACGCGCGTGGCCCGTCACGCCGAGTCCCTGCTCGTCGACGACATCGACGACGCGTGGCTGCATCGGGTGGCGGTGAGCGACGCGCACTACCAGACCATGCGCGAGGTGGGCTTCCACGGAATCATGTCCGTGCCGCTCGTCGCGCGGGGTCGCTCGTTGGGCGCGCTCACGTTCCTCGCGGTGCGCCCCTCGCGTCACTACAGCCGGGCGGACCTGGACACGGCGCAGGACCTGGCCCGCCGCGCGGCGCTGTTCCTGGACAACGCCCGGCTCTACCGCGAGGCGCGCCGCTCGGTGCTGCTGCGCGACGAGTTCCTCGCCGTGGCCAGCCACGAACTCAAGACGCCGCTCACGCCCCTGCAACTGCGCCTGCAGTGGCTGCGGCAGCAGACGCGCAAGGACAAGCCCTACCTGCCCACGTCGATGGTGCTCTCGCAGCTGGACGTGGTGCAGCGCCAGGTGGACAAGCTGTCGGGGCTGGTGCACGGGCTGCTCGAAGTGTCGCGCATGTCCAGCGGGCGGCTGTCGCTGCACCGTGAGGACGTGGACCTGGAGGTGCTGGCGCGCGAGGTGATGGCGCGCCTGTCGCTCGCCGCGAGTCAAGCCGGTAGCGAGGTGTCGCTCACCACGCGGGGGGACGTGACGGGGCGTTGGGACCGCCTCCGGCTGGAGCAGGTGTTGACGCACCTGCTCGCCAACGCGCTGAAGTACGGCGCGGGTCAGCCGGTGCGCCTGGCGCTGCGCGACGCGGGGGACGACGTGGTGGTGCGCGTGGAGGACGCCGGCATCGGCATCGCGCGTGAGTACCAGTCCCACATCTTCGAGCGCTTCGGCCGCGCCGTCAGCGAGCGCCACTACGGTGGACTCGGGCTGGGGCTCTACGTCACCCGGCAAATCGTCGAGGCCCACGGCGGCACCATCCAGGTGTCGAGCGAGCCGGAGCAGGGCAGCCACTTCGAGGTGACCCTGCCCCGACGCGAAAGCACCTGACGTGCGTCCCGCTCCCGCTCGGCTATAAACGCCTCGGGAGGAAACAACATGTCACGCAAGGTGGCCCTCATCACCGGAGCATCGGCGGGGTTGGGTGAGCAGTTCGCGCGGCGCTTCGCTCGGGACGGACACGACGTCATCCTGGTCGCCCGCAGTGCCGAGCGCCTGGAGGCGCTCGCCGCGACGCTCCAGAAGGAGCACGGGGTGACGGCCCACGTGCTGCCCGCGGATTTGACGCGGCCGGAGGCGCCCGAGCAGCTCTTCGCGCAGGTGTCCGAGCGCGGCCTCGCGGTGGACTTCCTGGTCAACAACGCGGGCTTCGGCTCCGCGGGCCCCTTCCTGGACCAGGACGTGAAGCGCGAGGGGGAGATGGTGGAGGTGAACTGCACCGCGCTGCTGAAGCTCACGCACCTGTTCGCCCGGCCCATGCGCGAGCGCGGCCGCGGCCGCATCCTCAACGTGGCCTCCACCGCCGGCTTCCAGCCCGGGCCCTACATGGCCACGTACTACGCGACCAAGGCCTTCGTCGTGTCGCTGTCGGAGGCGCTCTCGTACGAGCTGAAGGGCACGGGCGTGACGGTGACGTGCCACTGCCCCGGCGCGACGCACACCGAGTTCGCCCAGCGCGCGGGCAACGACAAGACCCGCCTGTTCCAGCGCACCGGCGTGGCCAAGGCCCCGGACGTGGTGGAGCACGCGTATGCGCAGATGATGCGCGGCAGCGTGCTGGCCATCCACGGCGTGCTCAACGGCTTCGCGGCCTTCATGGTGCGCCTGAGCCCGCGCGCCGCCGTGCGCGCCATGGTCGCCGGGCTCAACCAGCAGGGCTGAGCGCCTCATGCGGCTCGGGCCGTGAGCCCCTCGGTTCGAGGAGGCGTCACGGCCCGGCGCGCGACCCCGCTTCAGTTGTAGGTCGCGGTGAACATCAGCGAGAAGTGGGTGACGTTCCAGTCGTCGTTGCCGCCGCTGCGGATGCGGCCCAGCGCCAGCTCCGCGCCGATGCCCACGCCCCAGTTCTCGCTCACCCACCACTCCTTGCCCAGGCCCACGTGCAGGCCCACGCCGGTGTCCGTCTGCGCCTCCGTCTCACCGCCGTACGAGGCGCTGAGCTGGTTGGCCACCACCGCGCCGGACAGGTAGAAGTTGGCGGGCATGAAGTAGTACGCGAGCCCCACGCCGAGGGCCGCGTAGTTGCTGGCCACGTCGTCGTCCTCGTCCCCCTCGATGGTGGTGCCATCCACCTCGATGTCCGGGTTGGGCGTGGAGGTGCCGAACAGCTTGCCGTAGATGATGAAGTTGTTGATGGGCGCGAAGCCCAGCTCCAGGTTGAGCGTGCCCGCGCCGCCCTTGAGGGCCAGGTCCACGCCCTGACCCACGGCGGCCGAGTTCGTGTAGCCCAGGCCCAGCTGACCGCGCAGGTAGAAGCCGTCGTGGGTGTGTCGGCCGCGGTCATCCGCCAGCGCGATGGAGGAGGGAAGCAGCACTGCCGCGAAGAGCCAAGAGTATCGCATGAAGTCGAGTCCTTGCTTCGGTGGAGCCCGCCCCGGCCGGGAGGTCTCGTCGGGGTGATGCCGCATGGCGACCGCTCGATGCCAGCCCGGAAGCCACCCCCCTTCCCGGGTCCTCGGGCTTATACCCCGGTGATGGCGGATGCGAGCAACCCTCGCCCGACACCGCGAAAGCTGCTCTGCTGCGCGCCCCCCGGCGCCCCCTTTCCGTTCGCGCCGGAGACTCGGAGAGGGATGCGATGACTGGGACTGTGAACCCCGCGGAGCTGGCCCGACGACTGGACGACGCGAGGCTGGAGCGGCGGGAGGTGCCGCCCCTCACCAACGAGCTGCCCACGCTGTCCGTGCCGGACGCGTACGCCATCCAGGAGGAGGGCCTGAAGCTGCGGCTCGCGGCGGGTGAGCGACTGGTGGGCCTGAAGATGGGCCTGACGTCCGAGGCCAAGCGCCGGCAGATGAACCTGGACTCGCCCGTGTACGGCGTCCTCACGGACAAGATGCGCGTGCTGGCGGAGGGCGTGGTGTCGCTCGCCCAGGGCATCCACCCGAAAATCGAGCCGGAGATCGCCTTCCGCACCGCGCGCGAGCTCAAGGGCACCGTGACGCGCGACGAGGCGCTGGATGCGTGTGAGTCCGTGTTCGTGGCGATGGAGATCCTCGACTCGCGCTACCGCGACTTCAAGTACTTCTCCCTGCCGGACGTGGTGGCGGACAACGCGTCGTCGTCGCTCTTCGTCCTGGGGACCCAGGAGCACCCGCCGCGCGCGATGGATTTGACGCGGCTGGAGATGAAGATGTTCGTGAACGACGCGCTGGCGCACTCGGCCCGCTCGGACGCCATCTCCGGCGACCCCGTGCTGTCGCTGGTGCAGCTGTGCGAGCTGCTCGCGAAGCGCGGACAGGTGCTGCCCGCGGGGAGCATCGTCCTGGCGGGCGCGGCGACGGTCGCCCACATGTTCCAGCCCGGAGACCGGGTGAAGCTCGTCGTCGAGGGACTCGGCGAGGTGGCGGTGTCGGCCGCCTGAGTCGTCTTCACTGGAACCAGGAGGCGGTCGCGCCCGCGCTCTGGTGGCGCGGGCGCACGTCCGCCTCCAGCCATTGCACCGCGTAGCGCTCGCCGTGCTGGCCAAGGAACGCGTCCAGTCGCTCGGGCCGCAGTCGCTCACGGGTGGAGTGATGCGCGGAGAACGCGCTCCGCATCGCCGGGTGGTAGCGCACGAAGGATGCGAAGTCGCGCGGGTACTCGCGCTCGTCCACGCCGAGGAGCTGGCCCTGGGTGCGGCCTCGCGACAACAGCTCGCGCCAGTGCTCCATCGTCGCCAGTCCGATGGACTCCACGCCGCGCGAGCAGAGCGTCAGGTACATCGCGTCCCACGGCGCGGAGCGGTCCAGGTAGCGCTCGAGCGCGCGCGCGGAAGGCCGTGTGTTGAGCACCATCCAGAACGGCACGGCGCCGGTGCGCAGCGTCCACCAGGGCTCCAGCAGGATGGAGCACTCCGCCAGCAGCTTGCCCGAGGGCACCCGCCGCTCGCGGTACCAGTGCCGATACAGGTCCGCCACCAGCGGGCTGAGCGCTTCCGGCTCCGGGTAGACGATGCGCTTGAGTCGCCAGCGCTGCTTGCGCGCGAGGCGCAGCAAGTCGTCGCGCAGGGCGGGCTCGAAGCCCCACTCCGCCTCGGGGCTGTCGCTGTCTGGCGGTGGCGACGGCCAGCGCGTCAAGGACGCGCCTTGTTTGCGCAGGTACGCCTCCACGCGGGGGCCGCCCAGGTAGTACTCGTCCGGGCTCGCGCCGCCGAGCGAGCCTTGCTGGAAGACGTGCCGCTCGCCCTGTTGGAGCGTGGGCCAGCGCAGCTCGCACTCGGACACGAAGAGGGTGGCGCCGGGCTCCAGGGACTGCTCCAGGAAGCGGAGGTACGCGGGGCTCAGTCCGCGTCGCTTCACCCGGAAGTGTGTCAGCCCCTGCAGGAGGAGCCGGTCGTGGTTGGCGTCGTGGGTGTGGTGGAGCTGCAGGTCCGGATGGGACTCGAGCAGTCGGCGTGCGGGCTCTCGCGCGAAGCCGAGCGTCTTCATCGGCTCGTCCACGGGCACCTGTCCGTCATGGCGCACGGACAGCAGATGCGTCTGCGGCAGCCAGGGGATTCCCAGCGCCGCGCACAGGTGGACGAGCGCGCCGTTGGTGGCGCCGACCACCGCCGCCGGGTAGCGGCGTCGCGGGTAGCGGCTCACCACCCAGCGCGCGAGGGACTCCGCGTCGAAGCGTGCGAGGGCCTTCGGCGTCAGCGCCTCCGCCAGCGCGCCGCGCACCCACGCGCTCTCGCGCAGCGGCACCGACAGGCGGTTGACGGCGGGCACGAGCGCTTCGAACAGCGGATGGGTGTGGCGGTGGGCGCCCAGCGCGGGGGCGTCCCGGCCGTGCAGGAAGGCCGCGAGCGCCCGCAGCAGCGCGGCCGACGAGTCGAGGTCCGCGACGAAGCGGCCCGCCCTCATCGCGCCAGCTCCGCGCGTCGGGGCCCGTGCGCGCCTGACGCCGCGCGACGTACGTGTGGTGGACTCATCTCCCCCTCCAGGGCTCTGGCTCGGCGTCCTCAAGCAAGGTAGCCCTGGCACACCCACCGGACAGGTCGCTGACCGGGGTCTGCTCGCCTGCAGTCCTGGGAGGCTGGGATGGACGCCGTGCGTCAGGGCCCTGGTTGTCGCGCGAGGTCCGCCGTCACGCGCAGGCCCTGCGCCGAATACGCGCGCGAGCAGGGACGCAGCCGGGCCTCGGTGGGGCCCAACGGCTCCAGCACGAAGGAGGAGTCCTTGTGGCGGGGCGGCGAGTCCGGCCAGTGGCCTCGCTCGGCGCGCGCCAGGTCCACCTCCGCCAGGGTGACGAGCGCGTCGTGCTGCAGCCGGCGCAAATCCAATCGCTCCGCGTACTCGCCATAGGTGACGACGTCCGGGCCATGGAGGCTGAGCGTGCCCAGCTCCAGCAGCGCGAACGCGCGCCTGCGCGCCCCCGTGGGCAGGTCCGCGGCGGCCGTCAGCGCGTCGAAGCCCTCCACCAACTGCCACCACGCGCGCCGGGCCGTCAGCGCGTTGTCATCCGGAGTCCCGAGCCCCAGCAGCTCCGGCGGGGCGATGTCCTGACTCCCCGGCGGCAGCCGCTCCAGCGTCTGCGCGGAGAGCAGCGGCCGGAAGTGGACCAGCTGCAACAGCACCGACTCCTGTCGCAGCGTGACGGAGAAGGGCGCGTAGCCATCCGCCAGGCGCGCCAGCTGGGAAATCGCCAACCGCTTGCGCTCCAGCGGCGCGGCGTCCAGCGCGTCCGCGCACGGGTGATAGAGCACGCCGTGGCCCGTGGCGGAGAGCAGCTGCCCCTCCATGCCTCCACCCAGCTCCAGTTCCCGACTGAGCGCCAGCCCGTCCAGGCAGACATCCAGCGCCGCCGAGGCCTGTCCCTGGGACAGCCGCACCCGGGTCTCCAATGCGGCCAGATGCACCACGTACATCAGCGCGAAGCGGCCGTTGGCGCGGGCGGGGGTGAGGGGCGCCAGCGCTCCCAGGCGCTCGGGCAGTCCGCCCACCTCCGCGTGCGTCGCCAGCAGCACGCTCGCGAGCAACGGCCGGGCCCGCTCCAACGCCTGCTCACAGCCCTGCGTCAGCGCGGACGTGGGCAGCTTCCCGTCCGCCACGTCCCGGCACGGCTGGCACCGCGCCGAGTTTCCCTGTGACTTCTGTTGCTCCTGATACAGCTGCAGCACGGGTTCGAGCAGTGGCTCCAGGTGGCGCGCGAAGCAGCCCGGCACCGACGGACTCACGTGCGAGGGACGCGCGTAGCTCGTGCGCGACAGCTCCCCCACCTCCCGCACCAGCCGCTCCTCCAGGGGGCCCGTGCGCAGCTTCACGTACGCCAGCCCGCCCCCGCAGGCGAGGAGGACGGCGAGTGCGCCGCCAGCGAGGGTGTAGAGGGGACGGTGGAGGGCCATGAGGGGGAGTCCGGCGGGCGGAGCCTCGCATGAAACCCCCGCGCGGGGGACTCGCCGCGTCATCCTTCCGTGACTTCACTCGCCGTCCAGGACAGGGGGCCTGGGTCCGGCCAGCGGGTCAGCCGGCGCTGCGGCGGGGGGGCAGGAGGCCATGACTCAGTCGGCCCAGCAGGTGGTCCGCGAGCCCGCGGGCCTGGGCACGAATCTCCGGCACGGCGGTGGTTTCCCACAGCGCGCCCCGGCGCAGGGGCCCCAGGGTGTAGAGCAGCCCTCCGGCGTGCCCGTTCGAGTCCAGCAGGGCGCCGTGGCTGTCGGTGTCCAGGCCCAGGCCCAGCGCGTCCGGGCGCAGCCGCCCCTCGTCCGCGAGGCGCTTGAGCAGCGGGTGGCCGTGGCGGGTGAGGGTGCCCTCGGGGCCGGTGCAGTTCACCACGTGGCGGACCTGGAGGTGCTCCTCGCGGCCCTCGCCCCGGGGGAGGATTCGCGCGTGGACCGTGCCGGAGTCGTCCAGCCGGAAGCCGCGCACCCGGGCCGCGCGCACCGTCAGCCGCCCCTGGGTCATCAGCTGCTCGAGCCCGTCGGCGACGCCGGGCGCCATCCGGTGGCGGTGGACATCCCAGTAGGAGCGCAGGTGGCGCAGGAAGCGCCGCCGCTCCACGTCCGACAGCCGCTGCCACAGGGGCACCGTCACCGGCCGGAGCGCGTCCACCACCGCGCGCCAGCTCGCGCCCGCGTCCGTGGCCCGGCGCACCTCGCGCCGCAGCACCCGGAGCAGCGCGCGCACGCGCACGGGGATGGGGTGCGCCGTGGAGTCGTCCTGGGGCCTCAAGCCCTCGCGCCGCAGCGCGCGCAGCACGTCGCGGATGCCGGGCGAGTCGTACGTCCCCGAGGAGGCGCGCACGTGCCGGTGGGGCAGCAGCCCGTGCCTCGACAGCGCGTACAGGGGGCCGGTGTGGCCCTGCTCCTCCAGTGACAGCACCGCGTCCACCATGGTGAGCCCCGTGCCGATGAGCAGCACCGCGTCACCCGCGCCGATGCCGCCGAGCGCGTCGTGGACCCAGGGAGACCGGTGGTAGTGGGGGCTCGCGTACAGCCCGCCGTCCTCCACCCGGAGGTCCGCGGGGCTCGCGTTGCCCAGCGCCAGCACCGCCCTGCGCGCGACGTGCTCCGCGCCGTCATCGGTCGTCAGCGTCGCCAGGCCGCCGTGCTCGCGCACCGAGACCACCTGCGCGGACCGCGTCTCCAGCCGCACCCCGGCGGCCGCGCGCGCGCGGGTCTCCTCCAGCACCTCCGCCAGGTACTGGCCGTAGCGCTGCCGGGGGACGAAGTCTCCGGGCGCCGTGTCGGGCGCCTGTCGCCGCACGGCGCGCAGGAAGTGCTCCGGGTCCTCCATGAAGGCGCCCATGCGCGCGGCGGGGACGTTGAGCAGGTGACGCTGGCTGCGGGTCGAGTAGGCGAGCCCCTGGCCCACGCTCCGCCCACGCTCCAACAGCAGCACCCGCAGTGGCGCGCGTGCCTGCTTCAGGAGGTGGATGGCCAACAGTGTTCCGCTGGCCCCGCCCCCGACGATGGCCACATCCCATGGGCTGCTGTGTCCTTGCACGCCGCAATCCTATGTCCGCCTGCGCGTGACGGCATCCACGCTGGCGGTGTGGACAATCGGATGGCAACCCCTGGTCAGGGTCCGAGGGCGTGTCCACACTCCCACGCACATCCCGGGAGGACCCATGCGAGAGCGCTCCACCTCAGGAGATTGGGACCGTGAGGTCCCGGACATGAAGAGCCTGCTCGGCTGGTCACTGCCAGAGGGCCCAGACGCCGTCCCGTCGCTGACGTGGCTGGTGGAGCGGCTTCGCGACAGCCGCCCCGACTGGGGGCTCTTGGGCTCGCTCGTCCGGTTCGACGACGAGCGCTACGTGCGCACGACGCTGGCGAAGACGGACGCGTGTGAGCTCTTGCTCGTGTGCTGGATGCCGGGGCAGGGCTCGCTCGTGCATGACCATGGAGGGAGCGCCGGCGTGTCGCTGCTCGTGCAAGGGAGCCTGGACGAGACGCGTTACGACTGGGCCGGAGACCGGCTGCTGCCGGCCGTCGTCGAGCGCGCCCACGAGGGCGACTTGATGATCGAACAGTCCGACACCATCCACCGCGTGCACAACTCGTCGCGTCGGGGCGCGGTGTCGCTGCACCTGTACGCGCCGCCGATGGAGGGCATGACGCCCTACGACAGCCAGGTGGTCAGAGCGCCGCGTCCAGTTGACGTGGGGGCTGGGCGAAGGCGCCGGCCACGGGCAGGGTGACGCGGAAGATGCTGCCCCGGCCGGGCGCGCTCTCCAGCGTGAGGGTGCCGCCCAGCGAGGTGACGATGCCGTGGCAGACGGCGAGCCCCAGGCCGGTGCCCACGCCCAGGGGCTTGGTGGTGAAGAAGGGGTCGAAGATGCGCTCGCGGTGCTCGGGGGAGATGCCGCAGCCGGTGTCGCGCACCTCCACCGCGACGACGCGGCCGGGCATGGCCTCGCTCGCGACGACGCGCACCTCGTTGAGCTCCACCTGGCCAGGGACGATGGCCTGCGCCGCGTTGAGCAGCAGGTTCAGGAACACCTGACCCAGCCGCGCGCCGTTGCCCTGCACCGGGGGCACGCCGTCGCACTCGACGACCAGGCGCGCGCGGTGCCGCAGCTCGTGCATGGCCATCTTGGCCGCGGTGCGCACCACCGCGCCCACGTCCGACGGGCCGCTGCCCACGTCCTCGGAGCGCGAGAGCGTCTGCAGGTCCCGCACGATGAGGCGGATGCGCTCGGCGCCGTCGCGCGTCTCCGCGAGCGCCTCGAGCACCTCCTGGCGCTCCCGCTCGGGCAGCTGCTCCTTCTGCTGGAGCTCCTGGTGGATGTACTCCAGGTTGCTGAGGATGAAGGCGAGGGGGTTGTTGATTTCGTGGCCCACGCCCGCGGCGATGCGGCCCAGGGCGATGAGCCGGTCGGCGAAGAGCAGCTGGGCCTGGGTGGCGTGGAGCTGCTCCAGGCTGCGCGACAGCTTGGCGTTGGCGGCCTCGAGCTCCGCGGTGCGCTCGCGCACCGTCTCCTCCAGACGTCGTCCCGCCTCCGAGGCCTCGCGCGCGCTCGTCGTGGTGGAAGCTTCCGGGCCGGACGGCATCCCCTGACGGGCCAGGAAGGCGCGTCGCAGCGTGCCTCGCCGCTGCGCCACCGCCGACATCAACAGCACCCTGGCTCGTAGCGTCATCACGTCGCAATCCCAGCGTCAGGTGTCCAGCCCACGAAGAGCGCGGGGACGGGGTGGACGCTCCCAGTCAACACCGCCGGGACGGCCCGGGCAAGGAGCCGATGTCGTCTGACGCGGGGGCCAAAGCCCTTCCAGGTGGGTAGTCGACGGCGGCGCGCCCCCGCGTCGGCACCACCGTTGGGCGGTGGAAGCTTGCGCGGATGTCAGAGAGCGGCGGCGCGGGTGGGCGCGCGAGGTGCGATGCGGGCACGCACGCATGGAGGGCCCACCGGGTGCGTGTCACCGCGCGCGCGGAGCCTGTGGGGCGCGGCTGTCCGGCGCCGCCGGGAACTCCGACGGCTGCGCGCGCCGGGCCCAGCACGCGCCGCCCACCAGACACGCGCCCATGCCCACCGCGAGCATGACGCGCGGAAATCCTCGCCCGTGCGCCGTCCTCGCCGCGGGCCGTGCCCGGACGACGAGCTGGGGCGCTGCTGGCTCGGCGGCGGACGTCGGCTGATACGCGGGCAGGCCACCGGAGCTGGCCGCCCCGCGCCGGCCCCTCGATGGAGGCCGGACTCCCTGTCCGTCTTCGGGCACCTCCGCCACGTCGGGGAACAGCGGCGCGTCCCACGCGCCGTCCGCCGACACGAGCTCCGCCTCCAGCACCGAGCACCAGGTGCCCGCGGTGCCGCGCCGCCAGGGCTGCTTGGACAACAGCCGCGAGCACAGCTCGCTCAACGCCCACGGCACCCTCGGGTTGAGCACGTGCGGCGACACCGGCGGATGGTGGATGACGGCCAGCTCGCCCTCGGGCGTCTCCACGTCCACGAACGGATGGCGCGCGGTGAGCATCCAGTAGAGCACCACGCCCAGCGCATACAGGTCATCCGCGGACGTGGGCGGGTACACCCCGTCGGGATGCGCGCGTCGGAAGGCCAGCGCCTCCGGACTGCGGTAGCGCGGCGTCCCCGGTGGCAGCACCCCGCGCGGCAGCCGGGGTGCCCCCGAGTAGTCCCCCACGCCGAAGTCCATCAACACCGGCGTGCCGTCCTCCTCGCGCACGACGACGTTGTCCTCCTTGATGTCGCGGTGGAGCACGTCCGCCGTGTGCGCCGCCTCCAGCCCCCGCGCCATGCCCAGCGCCAGCGTCGCGGCCCCGCGCGCGGAGGGGTTCTCCTCCTCCACCCACTGCGCCAGCGGACGCCCCCTCACGTACTCCATCGCCAGGTAGAGCCACGCGGGGGACTCGGAAGGAAAGAGCCCACCCGCGCGGAAGCCCACCACGTTGCGATGCGCCAGCCGCGTGAGGATGGCCACCTCCCGCAGGGCCCAGCCCCCCAACTGCTCCAGCGACTGCAGCTTGAGCGCCACGGGAGCCCCATCGCGAGAGGCGCGGTACACCACGCCGCACCCTCCCGCGCCCAGCAACGCCTCCACCCGGTAGCCCGCGATGTCCGCGCCCTCGGGCGCGTCCAGGACGTGATGCTTGTCCATGCCACCTCCCCAGTCGGACACGACCTCGGGAATGGGGTGAGGCTAGCACCACCTCCGAGGACGTCCCCACCGACAAGGTCCGTGCCCGCCCGCGAATGTCTGGCAGCGGATGGCGCACGGCCCTCAGGGGCAGGCGCCGCAGTCGGCCTTGCAGCTCAGCGCGGTGGTGCCGGTGCCGCAGCGCTCGGTGAACTGGCAGACGCCATCCCCGCACCGATAGATTTCAGCGGGGCGGATGCGCGCGGTGATGGGCTGGTAGGTCTTCCCGTTGTGCGTGCACGACTCGTAGTAGGGCAGGTCCGTGGTGACGTTGTTGGCGTTGGTGACACGCGCCGGCGTGCACAGCGTCGCGCACATGCCCAGGTGGGTGATGGGCGGGCACTGCTGCGTGGCGCTCGAGGCGAGGCCACACGTGCGAGGCGTGCTCCGCTCCGCGGCGAGGTACGGCTGGTCATTGGCCGCGAACACGCCCGTGCCGTCGAAGAGGTTGCCGAAGTAGCAGGCCTCCCTCTCGCTGTAGAGGTCCAGCTCCGCCTGGGTGTAGGGGATGGCTGGAGCCGGGGTGTTGGGGTTGGTCACCGCGACGCGACCCAGCACGGAGATGGGCACATGCAGGCCGTACTTGTTCGCGTGCGCCGCCAGGCACGCGGACACCACCTGCTGCTCCGCCGGCGTCGCCCCCACCCCGTTCGCCCAGTTCGTCGCCAGCCCCAGCGAGCCCAGCCACGTGTACTGGACCCCCGTCACCGGGTTGGTGAAGGTGCGCGTCTGCCCCGCCGCCACCGCGCACGTCACCACGTACGACATCACCGCGTCCGCCGTGCTCGGGTCCTGGTTGAACCAATCCCTGAAGCCGTTGGTGGACAGGCCGTTGGTGGACAGGCCATTGGTGGACAGGCCATTGGTGGACAGGCCGTTGGTGGACAGGCCGTTGGTGGACAGGCCGTTGACGGACAGCGCGTGCACGCGCAGCTGCCCCAGCTCCTCTCCCACCGGCTCCAGCTCCACCCCGCATCCCGCCGCCCCCATCCCGAGTCCCCAACCCAGGAGCCCCACCCCGCATCCGCGAACCCAACGGCGGATGGAAGTGGTGTGGCGACGCGACTGCGAAGCAGGAATGCGGTGCATGCGTTTCCCCCGTGTGTGGTGGCCAGCGAGGGCTGACCACCTTGTCGCCCACCCGCTTCAGCGCTCCCAATCGCGCTGAAAACTGATGGGTTCGACAAGATTCGTAGGGGGTTTCCCTTTGCGCATGCCGCTACGGAGGAATTTTCTTCTCCAGTCGAATCAATGACAGCGGGGTTGTAAAATCCTAGACCCAGTCAGGTCTGGATGGACGGGACTCAACGGAGAATTTGTATTTCAGGAAAAACTAGAGAGGCTCTGGAAACTCCAGGCTCAGCGCGGCGGCGGGGGTGAGGGCGAAACCCTCCGGTCCGCGCAGCCTCCAGGCACTCACATCGGTGACGGGGCCGCCGACGATTTCGGATTCGCCGGTGTCGCCGCGCGTCTCTGCTTGTCCCAGGTGCAGGCACAGGTGGACCTGGGCATCCACGGGGTCGGCGAGCTTCTGCGCGGCCTGCTGGAGGATGCGCAGCGAGCGCTCCGCCTCGCGCAGGTACGTCGTTCGCTCGGGGGTGGGCGAGCCGTTCTCCAGGGGGCGCACGGCGAGCAGCGTGGTGCCGGACTGCAGCGCCAGGAGGAAGCCCCCGCCGCGCAGCCCCTGCTCCAGCCCATCCAGCACGTCCGCGAGCACCGCGTACATCGCGTCGTCGTCCTGGGCCGCGGCCGACGACAGCACCACCTCCGCGTGGACGGCGAGCGCCAGCCGGCTGCGGTGGGTGGGCTGCACGGGCTCCTCCGCGGCGTCGGCGAGCGCGGCCAGGAACGCGCCCACGCTGCCGAAGCGGCGGCTGGCGTCCTTCTCCAGACAGCGCAGCACCACCTGGTCCACGGCCGGGGAGACCGGGGCGATGGCGCTGGGCCGGGGCGCGGGGGCTTCCAGGTGCAGCCGCTCCAGCTCCATCCGGTCCTCGCAGAGGAAGGGGTAGCGGCCGGTGAGCAGCTGGTGCAGGAGCACCCCCAGCGCGTAGATGTCCGTGTGCGGGCCGATGGTGCCCCCGCGGAACTGCTCGGGGGCCATGGCGTGGGCGGTGCCCAGCCGCTGGCCGGCGATGGTGAGCCCCTCCTGGGTGGCCTCCGCGGACAGGAGCTTGGCGATGCCGAAGTCGAGCAGCTTCACCCGAGGCTTCTCACCCTCCTCCACGACGAGGATGTTGCTGGCCTTCAAGTCGCGGTGGACGACGCCCGCGCGGTGCGCCGCCTCCAGCGCGCCGCACACCGGCTCCAGGTAGGCGCGCGCGCGGGACGCCGACAGCCGGCCGCGCTCCTGCACCACCTGGCCCAGGGTGCGCCCGGCGAGCAGCTCCATGACGTAGTAGGGGCTGCCGTCCGGCATCAGCCCGAAGTCATAGACGTCCACGATGTTGGGGTGGCGTATCTGGTTCACCACCCGGGCCTCGCGCACGAAGCGCTTGAGCATCTCGCCCTGATCCGCCAGGTGGGGGTGGAGCACCTTCACCGCGGCCCGTCGGCCGAGGATGCGGTGCTCGGCTTCATAGACGCTGCCATGTCCGCCGGAGGCCAGCAGGGCCTTGAGGACGTACTCGCCCGCAAGTGTTCCCGGGCCTCGGCCCGCATCCCCTTTTGCCCGCTCGGCGCCATGGAGATCCGCGCGTGCCTGGATGCGGAACGTGCTCTCGGAGTCGGCCGCCATGTGGCGTCCCACCCTAGCACCGCCCCCAGGACGCCCGCTGCATGCCCTGGGCCCGAAGCGTCCGCCGCGGCGCGGCAATCCTACCTGGGCGTTCACCACCCATCACCTCGGGTCGGGGGCGCGGGGGCAGATGTTGCCTGGCGTATGCTCCAAGGCCCCATCACCCGGGGTGGTTGGACGCTGGCCCCGGGGACTGCTGGATTCTCGGGACGTGACACCACGCGTGCAAGCTGGGGCAGGTGGAGTGGACGGACGCGGCGCGGGGTGCCGGGGGGCTGCTTGATGACGACATTGGATGACCTCACGACCTGCGCCGGTCTGGCGCTGGCTCCGCCGTCCTCGACGGGAGCCTGCCTCATCCTCATCAGCACCACGACGCCCGCGGCCATCGGCAAGGCGTACCGGCTGGAGCCCGGCGAGCACATCATCGGCCGGGGCTCCGAGGCCACGGTGCGCATCGACGACCATGGCGTGTCGCGCAAGCATGCCCGCATCGTCCGGCTGCCGGACGGGGGCTGCCATGTCACGGATCTGGAGTCCACCAACGGCACCCTGCTCAACGGCACGCCCATCGCCACGGCGGAGCTCCAGGAGGGCGACCGGCTCCAGATTGGCACCGTCACGGTGTTCCGCTTCTCCAAGCGGGAGCTGCTCGAGCAGCGCGAGGAGGCGCTGCGCCAGGCGCTGTCCGCCGCGCGCGTGGGCATCTGGGATTGGAACGCGCAGAGCGGCCGGGTGACGTGGAGCGAGCAGGTGGACCGGCTGTTGGGGCTGCCCGTGGGCAAGCTGTCCGGCCGCGCCATGGAGCTCGAGGAGGTGGTGCACCCCGCCGACCTGCCGCGCGTGCGGGAGTCCCTGTCCATCGCGTTGGAGAAGAAGACGCAGGTGGATGTGGAATACCGCATCGAACCGCAGGGCAGCGGGTGGCGCTGGATTTCCTGCAAGGGGGACGTGCTGTGTGACGCCTCGGGGATGCCCGCGCGGGTGACGGGCACGGTGATGGACATCACCGCCCGCAAGCAGGCCGAGCAGGAGCTGGCGCGCCAGGCGCTCATCTTCGAGAGCATCTACGACGGCGTGGTGATTACGGATTTGGGCGGCGGCATCATCGACTGGAACGCCAGCGCGGAGCGGATGTTCGGCCGCAACAAGTCGGAGGCGCTGGGACAGACGCTCTTCCGTGTGCTGCACCCCGACGAGCCGGACCGGATGACGGGCATGGTGCTCGCCGGGCTGGAGAAGCAGGGCCGGTGGACGGGGGAGCTGGAGTTCAAGCGCCGCGACGGCACCACCTGCTGGTGTGAGTCCGTCGTCGTCCCGCTGCGCGACAGCGAGGGCCGCACGATTGCCAACATCATGGTCCACCGCGACACGTCGGAGCGCAAGCAGCTCCAGGCGCACCTCGTCGTGGCGGACCGGCTGGCGTCGGTGGGCACGCTGGGCGCGGGGGTGGCGCACGAAATCAACAACCCGCTGGCGTACATGCTGGTCAACCTGCACCTGGTGCGCGAGGGCCTGGAGCGGATGGAGAGCCAGGTGCCCGCGGCGGCCATCGCCTCGCTGCAGCAGCTGGTGCGGGAGACGACGGAGGGCGCCGAGCGCATCGCCACCATCGTGCGCGACTTGAAGGTCTTCGCGCGCGGCGAGCAGGAAGTGCGGCTGATGCCGGTGGACGTGCGGCGCGCGGTGGAGCTGGCGTGCAAGATGGCGGACAACGTCATCCGTCACCGCGCGCGACTGGTGACGGAGTTCGAGCCGGTGGCGCCGGTGGAGGCCAGCGAGTCGCGGCTGTGTCAGGTGTTCCTGAACCTGCTGCTCAACGCGGCGCAGGCGATTCCGGAGGACCGCTCGCCCGAGCACGAGCATGAAATCCGCGTGGTCATCCGCGCGGGAGACCGGGGCCGCGTGTTGGTGGAGGTGCGGGACACGGGCATCGGGATGACGGCGGAGGTGATGGACCGCATCTTCGACCCGTTCTTCACCACCAAGCCGGTGGGCGTGGGGACGGGGCTGGGGTTGTCCATCTGCCACGGCATCATCGAGTCCATGGGGGGCTCCATCCACGCGGAGAGCGAGCCGGGCAAGGGCAGCACGTTCCGCGTCGTGCTGCGCGCGGCCACGCGGGAGCTGGAGCTGTTGCCGAGGCTGCAGGCGGTGGTGCCGACGAACACGCGGGCGCGCATCCTGGTGGTGGACGACGAGCCGAACGTGACGCTGGCGTTGCAGCGCTCGTTGGCGGCGGACCACGAGGTGGCCACGGCGAACAGCGCGCAGGCGGCGCTGCGGCTGCTCAACGAGGGGAGCCGCTTCGACCTCATCCTCTGTGACGTGATGATGCCGGGCATGACGGGCATGGACCTGTACAACGAGCTGGGCCGCAGCGCGCCGGAGCAGGCGGGCCGCATGGTGTTCATGACGGGGGGCGCCTTCACGCCGCGCACGGTGTCCTTCCTGCGCGAGGTTCCCAACTTGAAGATTTCCAAGCCGCTGGACCTCACCCAGCTCCGCGAGCTGGTGGGACGCTCGGCGGAGGCGAGCCGATGACGGGCTCGGCGGAGCGCGCCGTGTCTACTTCGACGACCGCACCTGACTCCGCCGGTGACGTGAGCTTGAGCGCGGTGCCTCCGGCGCCCGTGGCCCCTTTGCCCGGGATGCGCGAGTGGACGCCGCGCGCGGTGGGCATGGGGTTGCTGGTGGGCTCGCTGTTGGCGGTCACCAACGTGTCCATGGGGTTGAAGCTGGGCTGGTGGGAGAGCGGCTCGGTGATGGCGGCGGTGCTGGGGTTCGGAGGGCTCGCGGCGGTGTCGCGCCGACGGGGGGCTGCGTACACGCCGCTGGAGAACAACCTCACGCAGGTGTCGGCGGTGGCGGTGGGCGCGATGCCCGCGGCGGCGGGGCTGTTGGGGCCGTTGCCGGCGCTGATGCTGTTGGGGCTGGAGGTGCCGGGCGTGGCGGTGGCGGCCTGGAGCGTGGCGCTCGGTGTGTTGGGCGTGCTGGCCGCGCACCTGTTGCGGCGGCGGTTGATGGAGGAGGAGGCGCTCGCGTTCCCGACGGGCATCGCCACCGCGGAGGTCATCACCGCGATGCACGCGTCGGCGCCCGAGGAGAACCGGGGACGTGGTGTGTGGCTCGCGGTGGCGGCGGTGTTGTCCACGGGCTTCACGGTGCTGCGGGATGCGTTCCAGAAGGTGCCGGGGATGGTGGCGGCGCCGGGGACGGTGGGCGGCGCGTCTGCGGCGTCGCTGACGTGGGGATTGGCGTGGAGCCCCATGTTGGTGGCGGTGGGGATGATGGCGGGCCTGCACCTGGGGCTGAGCATGTTGCTGGGCGCGCTCGTGGGGTGGGGCGTGCTGTCGCCGTGGCTGGTGTCGACAGGAGCGGTGAAGGAGGCGAGCTTCGACGCGCTCCAGACCTGGCTCACGTGGCCGGGCGTGGGGTTGTTGTTGGGCTCGGCGGTGGTGTCGCTCACGGCGCAGGCGCGGGACTTCTGGCGCGCGGCGAAGGACCTGGGCTCGCTGCGCGGTGGTGGGGGATTGCCCCGATGGGCGTGGCTGAGCGGGGGCGTGGCCTGTGTGCTGGCGTGGGGCCTGGGCGTGGGCGTGTATGGGATGAGCGCGGCGCAGGTGGTGCTGGCGTTGGTGTTGGTGTTGCCGCTGTGCGCGGTGTGCGCGCGAGGGGCGGGGCAGCTCGACGTATCGCCGGTGTCGCAGGTGGGCCAGTTGTCGCAGGTGGCGGCGGGGGTGCTGCTGCCCGGAGGCGTGGGGCCCAACGTGGCGGTGGGCGGCGTGGTCTCCGGTGCGGCGGCGCAGACGGGCGTGAGCTTGTGGGCGCTGAAGGCGGGACACCTGTTGGGCGCGTCGCCGGGGCGGATGCTGGGGGCTCAGTTGTTGGGGGTGCTCGCGGGCTCGTTGGTGAGCGTGCCGGCGTACCTGCTGCTGACGCGGGCGTATGGCTTGGGTTCGGAGGCGCTGCCCGCGCCGTTCGCGCAGCAGTTCCGCGCGGTGGCGGAGCTGGCGTCGAGAGGGTTGGACGGCTTGCCGCCGAACGCGCTGCTCGCGGGGAGCGTGGCCGCGGGCGTGGGCGCGCTCCTGACGTTGCTGGCGCGAGGGCGCGCGGCGCGCTGGGTGCCTTCGCCGGTGGCGATGGGCATCGGCTTCATCCTGCCGGCCTACTTCGCGGTGACGCTGTGCCTGGGCGGTGTGCTGGCGGCGGTGGCGCGCTGGCGCTGGCCGGCCTCGACGGGCCGCAACGTGCCCGCGCTGGCCGCGGGGGCCATCGCGGCGGAGTCGCTGGTGGGCGTGGCCCTCGGCGCGCTCAAGCTCCTGGGCTTCATGGCGTAGCGGGAGCCATCGCCCCAGAGTCGCTGGTGGGGCCTCGGCGCATTCGACCTGCTTGGCTTCGTTGCGGAGCGAGCGCCATCACCGCCGGGCCGCGGGTGTGCGTGAGGCCCGGAGCCCTCGACCTGCTTGGCGTGATGACATTCCGCGAGACGCGCCGAGGCGACGAAGACGCGAGGGCCCTCGCGGTGCCCCCGTGCTCCCGCGGCCTCGTCGCTCGAATCCCAGGAGCGTGCTCGCCGCGCGGCACTCCCTACACGGGGAGCTGTCCGTCCTGAGCACGTTCGAGTGAGCGGCGGATGCGTGCCTCCATGAGATTGGGCATCCGCGAGGCGAGCATGAGCGCGTCCGTGAGGATGCGCACCGCCTCCTGAGTCTCATCCCTCCGCAGCGCCGCCAGGCCCATCATCTCCAGCACCTCGAGCGGCTCCTGCTCCACGGACACCTGGCTGGAGCGCTCACGCAGCGCCGTCCACTCCTTCGCCGAGGCGTCCCGCGTGGACAGCTCCACCATGGAGAACAGCACCTCCTCGGGGGGGCTCAGCTCCACGCCGTTCCGATTCTCCGACAGCACCTGCTTCACCTGCGCGAGCAGCTCGCGCGCCCGCGCCTGCCTCCCCGTCCACGCCATGGTGCGAGCCTGGAGCAACAGCGCCCACGGGCGCGGCGCCACCTCCGGGTGCCGGCGCTCCAACGCAATCGCCCGGGCGATGTGCGGCGCCGCGGCATCCACGTCGCCCGCCTGGTAGTGCAGCTCGCCCAGGTTGTGCTCGGCGAAGTACTCCCAGCCCACCATGCCCAGCTCGCGCCCCAGGTGCATGAAGCGCTGCTGGTCCTTCAGCGCGCTCGCCAGGTCCCTCCGAGCCACCCACAGGTTGCGACGGTTGTTGATGGCGCTGCCCAGGTGGAACAAGTCTCCGCGCTCCGTGCACGCGGCGACCACCTCCGCCAACACCCGGTCCGTCTCGTCGATGTCTCCCAGGTTGGGGAGGATGACGGCCAGCAACAGCTGCGACACCACCTGCGTCTCGTAACCCGCGTCGCCCAGCCGCTTCGCGAAGACCGCCGCGGCCTCCAATGGCTCGCGGGCCTCCTGCCACTCACCCTTGCGGAACAGCGCGCGGCCCAGGGCGAGCAACAGCCGGCTCTGCACATACGCCGACCGCACCTGCATCGCCATCGCCTGGGCCTCCAGCGCGCGCTCCTCGCTGGCCGCGTAGTCGTTCACCCAGTCCAGCGCCATCGCCTCGTCCAGCAGCAGCTCCACCTCGGAGCGCACGTCCCCCAGCTTTCGCGCCCGCTCGCGCGCCGCCGCGAAGTCCGCCAGCGAATCGTCGTACCGACCGATGCGGATGCGCATCAGCCCCCGCCCTCGCAGCGCGGTGAGGCAACGCAGCTCGTCCTCGGCGTCCAGCAACTCCAGCGCGCGCGTGTACATGGCCTCCGCGTCGAGGAACGCATGACGCCCCCGCGCGGACTCCGCCAGGTCGATGGAGAGCGCGGCGGCCTCCTCGCGCAGGTCCGCCGCGGCCGCGTGCAGGGCCAGTCGAGGCAACCGCTGCCGCTCACTCGCGCCCGCGGGCCCCAGGTAATACCGATATGCGGCGCGGTGGATGCGCTGTCGTTCGGCGGCCGGCAGCGTGGCGGCCACCGCGTCACGGAGCAGCTCGTTACGGAAGCTCAGCCCCTCCTGCCGATGCAACACGAGCAACCCGGAGTCCAACAGCCGCCGCGTCGCGTGGCCCGCATCCAACGGGAAGCCGCCCGCCGCGCCGTCCCGCTCCAGCTCCCGCACCACGCCCTCCGCCGTCGCGGCGGTGAAGTCCGTGCCCAACAAGGCACACAGCCGCGCATGCGCGGCGAGCGTCGACGGCAGCGCGCCCAGCTCCCGGTCCGCCAGCCACTCCACCAGCCGCAGCTCGGGGACCTTCTCCACGCCGTCGGTGACCAGGTACCAGCTTCCACCCGGCGCGCGCTGACGCACCAGCCCCTGGCGCTTGAGGCCCCGCACCAGCTCCACCAGGTACAGCGGCACGTGCTGGGCGCGCTCGACGATGCGCTCCACCGCCTGCGCGGGCACGTTCTCCACCGGCTTGAGGAGCATGCGGCACAGCTCCTGCGACGGCTCCGCCGCGAGCGCCCGCAGCGACACGGTGACCTGTCGCGCGGCGCGAGCCCCCCACAACGGCCGGCTCTTCTCGAACCCTGGCCGCGCCAGCACGCACACCCAGATGGGCACGCTCGCCTCGGCGAGGCACGCGTACTCCAGCGCATCCAGCGCCGTCTCCTCCGCGAAGTGCGCGTCGTCGATGATGAGGCACAGCGGACGCTCGCGGGCGGTGGACGCGAGCAGCTCACCGGTGGCGCGCATGGCCAGCGAGCGCAGCGCGCCCGGCGCCGCCGCCCAGCTCTGCAGCTCCGGCCCGCCCGGCGCGTACCAGCCCAGCGTCGCGGCCACGCCCGGCCACAGCTCCGAGCCCAGCGTGGGCCCCAGCCGCTGCATGATGGACGCGCGGCCCTGCTCCTCGGTGTCCGTGTCGTCGCTCTCGAAGGCATTGAGCGCGCAGCGAAGCAACGTGCGCAGCGTCCCGTCCGGGTCGCCCTGCACCGGCTCGCGCGAGCGCGTGCTGTACATCCGCGCCAGCGGCAGCTGCAACTGGAGCTCCCGCACCAGGGCCGCGGACAGGTGGCTCTTGCCCAGCCCGCGCTCGCCCATCACCGTGACGAGCGTGGGCGCCGCCTCACCCACCGCCGCGCGAGCGCTGTCCACCAGCGAGGTCAGCTCCGCGTCGCGGCCCACCAGCACCTCGCTGCCCAACTGCAGCACGGTGATGTCTGGCCGGGGCGCGGCCCCCGGTGACGCCGGACGCAAGAGCCCCGGGTGGTTGGGCACCTCCGTGCACGGCACCTCCGGCACGGCCTCCGCGGCGGCGGGGGACAACAGGAGCCCATGCGTGTCCGGGCCCGTGGGGTAGCGGTCCGTTCGGGCGAAGATGGCGCCCAGGTAGCGCGGCGCTCCGGTGGGGCGCCGCTGCACGGTGACAGCGGACACGTCCACGAGCGCGCTCGCGGCCAGGCCCCGCTCGGCCATGCCCTCCGCGGCGCGCATGGCCCGGCGCACGGGGTTCTCTCCGACGTCCGGGTCGAACACCGCCGCGATGCGAGGCCCATCCGTGTGGGCCAGGTGCCCGCCGTACGAGCCCAGTCCCTTCTGCACGCTGACCGGATTGGAGCGCGAGGTGAGGAAGAGCACGGCGACGGAGCGGCGCACCTGCGCGGGCCGAGGCTCGCCGGGCGCGGTGGGGCGGGGCGTGACGGGCTCGAGCGGACGGTGCGCGTGCGAGAACGCCTCGCGCAGCGCGGCGGCCAGCGCGGCGGCGTCCTCCGGCCGGCGCGAGCGCTCCTTCGCCAGACACCGCAGCACCACCTCCTCCAGCGCGGGAGGCACCGGCGCGAAGTCCGACGGCGGCGGCGGACGCAGCGCCAGGTGGGCCTGGAGCACATCCGGCGTCGAGCCGAAGAAGGGGGGGCGGCCGGTGAGCATCTCGTAGAGCAGCACGCCCAGCGCGTACACGTCCGTGCGCGCGTCCACGTTGGCGTTGCCCGCGCACTGCTCGGGGGCCATGTACTCGGCGGTGCCTGCGAAGCCCGAGGTGTCGCTCGTCGTCGCGCCCTCGCCGGGCAGCGCGGTGCCCTCGATGGGCGCGGTGCCTCGCACCAGGCCGAAGTCGAACACGCGCACCTGCCCGCCGCCGTCCTCGTTGAGGAACAGGTGCTCGGGCTTCAAGTCGCAGTGCGCCAACCCGAGCGCGTGCACGTGGGCCACCGTGTCCGCCACCGACAGCGCCAGCTGGGGCAGCTCCTGCGCGGGCACGGGCCCCGACGCGCGCGCCAGTCGCTCCGCCAGCGTGGGCAGCGGCACGTGCTCCATGACGAGGAAGCGCACGCCATTGGAGAGCACGCCCTCCTCGTACAGCGCGGGCACGGTGGGCGGCCCCAGTTGGCGCAGCGCCTCCGACTCGCGGATGAGCTGGGCGCGCGCCAGGGCATTGCCCGTGCGGGCCAGCTTGATGGCCACGCGCTGGTGGTCCGTCTCCCGCCGCGCGCCGAGCAGCACGCCGAAGCCGCCTTGCGCCAGCACGCCCTCCACCTGGTAGCCGGGGATGCGCGGCGGCGTCGGCTCCACGGACGTCGCCCGTCCCGCCCCGTCTGGGGATGGACTCGGCGGGCACGGCGCATGGGAGCCTTCCCAGCGCCGCCCACATGTCTGGCAGCGCGGCACGCCGCCACTCTACGCCAAACGCCCTGGGGATTCAGGAGACCCGTGGGAAACCCCTGGGGTCGCTTTCGCATCACCTGGACCTGGGAGGCCGCCAGCCCGGCGCGACGCGTTCGTTGCCCCAGTCAAAGAGCGGTGCTGTCATGCCGCTCCTTTCCTGGGGAGATGCGCATCCATGAGCCTGGCGAAGAAGCTGAACCTCAAAGACGGCATGAAGGCCCGTGTCATCGGCAAGCCGAGGGGCGTGGACCTGGATGACGTGGTGACCAGCACCTCCGCGAAGGCCGAGGGGCTGCTCGTCTTCGTCCAGCACCTCGAGGACGTGGAGACGAAGTGCGCGCCGCTCATCGCCGCCGCGAAGGAGGACCGCGTCGCGTGGGTGGTGTACCCGAAGGCGGGACAGCTGGGCACGGACCTCAACCGGGACATCCTCTGGAAGCGACTGGCCGAGGACGGCATCGACAGCGTGCGTCAGGTCTCGGTGGACGACGTGTGGAGCGCGCTGCGCTTCCGTCCGGCGAAGTGACGCGGCCGGGGTAGCCTGCCGGCCTTCTCGTGGATGGAGGTCGGCCATGCCCTACGTCGATGGTTTCCTGCTGCCGCTGCCGAAGAAGAACCTGGCCGCCTATCGGAAGATGTCACGCAAGGCGGGCAAGCTCTGGCGCGAGCACGGCGCGCTCCAGTACATCGAGTCCATCCAGGACGACCTCCCGGAGGGCCCCTCCACCGTCTCTTTCGCCCGGGGCGTGAAGCTCAAGCCGGACGAGGCCGTGGTGTTCGCCTTCATCGTCTACAAGTCGAAGGCGGACAGGAATCGCGTCAACAAGAAGGTGATGGCCGACCCGCGACTGGGCTCGCCCGAGGGTGTGCCCTTCGACAGCAAGCGGATGATCTGGGGCGGCTTCAAGTCCATCGTTTCGCTGTAGCGCCACCCTCGCGGGTGAGGACTCGACGACGTCCGGCGGGTGGGAGGGGAAGACGCCCCGCCGGACGTCGTGAGCGACTCAAGGCACTTCGAGCGCGCGCAGCACGGTGTTCGTCGAGTCCGGGGCGCGCACGCGCAGGAGCAGGGCGGCGCCGGACTTCGCGCCCGTCAGGCTGCGCACGGCGTCGGAGGCGCTGGACACCTTGTCGTCACCGACCTGCACCAGAATCATCCCGGGCTGCAGGCCCGCGCGCTCGGCGGGGCCACCGGGCTCCACCTCGGTGATTTGCGCGCCGCCCTCGGGCGCGTCACGCAGGCCGATGCCCAGCTTGCGCGTGGAGGGCGCGGTGCTGTTGCGAGGCGTGAGCTCCTCCTCGCCGCGCTGGGTCGGACGGGTGCCGAGCGTCACATTCACCGTCATCGGCTTGCCGCCGCGCACCACGTCCACCTTCACGCTGCTGTCGGGCTTGAGCAGCGCGACGGCGCGGGTGAGCGCTCCGGCGGAGTCCACCGCGCGTCCGCCGACGGAGGTGATGATGTCCTCCTCCTTGAGACCCGCGCGGTCGCCAGGGCCACCCTGGCTGACCCCCGCCACCACCGCGCCCTTGTTCGCGTCCACCTTGAGGGCCCGCGCCAGCTCCGGCGTGAGGTCCTGGATGGACAGGCCGAGGAAGCCGCGGCGCACCACGCCGGTCTCCTGCAACTGGGGCAGCAGCGCGCGGATGAGGTTGCTGGGCACCGCGAAGCCGATGCCGCTGGCGCCGCCGATGATGGCGGTGTTCATGCCCACCACTTCACCCTGCATGTTGAACAGCGGGCCGCCGGAGTTGCCGGGGTTGATGGCCGCGTCCGTCTGGAGGAAGTCGTCGTAGGGGCCCGAGTGGATGTCCCGCGCTCGGGCGGAGAGGATGCCCGCGCTGACGCTCGAGTCCAGGCCGAACGGGTTGCCGATGGCCATCACCGGGTCTCCCACGCGCAGCGCATCCGAGTCACCCAGCGGCACATACGGCAGGTTGCCCGCCACGCCCTTGAGCTTGAGCAGCGCCACGTCGGTGAGTGGGTCTCTCCCGAGCACCTCCGCCTCATAGGAGCGGCCGCCCTCCAGCTTCACGCGCACCAGGTCCGCGCCGTCCACCACGTGGTTGTTGGTGAGCACGGTGCCGGAGGCGTCGATGATGAAGCCCGAGCCCAACCCCTGGCGCGGCGGCGCGTTGCCCTGCATCCCGGGCGGCACGCCGAAGCGCTCCGCGAAGCCGGGAGGAAGCCCCTGCATGCCGGACATGCGGCGCGGGCGGGCCTGCACCTCCACGTAGACGACGGCGCCCTTCACGGATTCGACGAGCGGGGCCAGCGAGGTGACGGTGCCCGCCGTCGCGGGGTTGAAGCGCGCGGGCTGCACGGGCGCGCCGGAGGGCGTCGCGGCGGATGCGATGGCGGCGGGGACGGTGGACGCCGCGTTGGAGGTGTTGGGCGAGCCGAGTGCCTGGGCCTGTCCGCACGCGAAGCCCAGCGTCGCGGCGGGAAGGAGGGCCAGGGCACCGAGGAAACGGCGAGAGGGGAGCGAGCAGGCCATCGTTCGTTCTCCGAAGAGGCCGGAGTGAGTCCGGCTGGGAAAGAGGTGTCAGGAGTCGGTCCGGAAGTGGGGAGCCCGTGGAGGAGCTCCTCCTGGAGATGGAAAGGTCTGCCGCTGGTCGTCCCCCGACTCCCGACGGCTTCCTGGCTCGGGGCTCGTTCCGCGAGTCCCCACTTCCGAACCGACGTCTGGCTCCATTGCAGATGCCGGGCCAGCGCTTCGTGTGAGGGATTCCCTCGGAGGGTGGGGGCGTGGGGGCAGGGGGGCGCGGGGCAAAGTGCCCCGGTCGGGGCAAATCTCCCCGGGGCGGTTTGCCACGCCCTCCCGTGGAGACGGGTGGCACGTCGAATGCTCTGCCCGGGCACGCCGCGCCATGTGGGCGCCCTCGTCGGGAGGGCACGCGGGCGGGCATCCCACCACGCCAGAAGGAGGCCGTCTTGATGGGTCCAGACGAGGAGCAGGGAGTCGGAGCGCAGCCGTGGCCGCTGCCGAGCACGGGGCGCGAGCAGGCGCCTCGGGTGTTGGTGGCGGAGGATCAACCCGAGATGCGCGCCCTGCTGCATCGGGCGCTCAAGCGCCGGGGCTATGAGGTGGTGGAGGCGGCGGACGGGCCCGGGTTGGTGAAGGCCATCATCGACGGGTTGCTGGCGGACCAGACGTTGGTGCCAGACCTCATCATCACGGATGTGCGCATGCCGGGGTACTCGGGGCTGGAGGTGGTGGCGCGGCTGCGGCGGGAGGGGTGGACGACGCCGGTCATCCTCATCACTGCGTTTGGAGATGCGCAGCTGCACCGGGACGCGGCGGAGCTGGGCGCGGCGTGTGTGTTGGACAAGCCCTTCGCCATGGAGGATTTGTGCGCCACGGCGGAGGCGCTCGTGCCGCCGTTGCGTTGAGGGGCCGGCTGCCCTTCGAGTGCCCGGGCGCCGTCCTGTGAGCACCATCCAGGGGTGCTCTCGAGGACCGTGATGAAGCGGGCGCTCCTCGCCTTGCTTCCCCTGGGGTTGCTGGCGTTGGCGTTCATGGTGCTGCGTCACGAGCTGCGTGAGCTCCACGGTGAGGATGTGGCCCGAGGGCTTGCGTCCATTCCGCGAGAGCGCGTCGCGTTGGCGGTGGTGTGCGCGGCGTGCAACTACCTGGCGTTGACGTTGTACGACGTGTTGTCGCTGCGTCACCTGGGGAAGCGGCTGCCCTACCGGCAGGTGGGCTTCACGTCCTTCGTGGGGTACGCGTTCGGCCACAACATCGGCATGTCGTTCCTCACGGGTGGCGGCGTGCGCTACCGGCTGTACTCCGCGCGCGGGCTGACGGCGCTGGACGTGGCGCAGGTGGGGACGTTCAACGCGCTGACGTTCTGGGCGGGGTTGTTGGCGGTGGCGGGCACGGCGCTGGTGGTGGACGCGGGGCAGGGGGCGATGTCCGCGTTGTCGCTGTCACCGTGGGTGGCGCGGGGATTGGGGTTGGGGTTGTTGGCGGTGTTGGGCGTCTACTTCGCGGCGTGCACGTGGATGCGGCGGGTGCTGCGGGTGCCCAGGCTGCATCTGGAGGTGTCGCTGCCGACGTCGCGGCAGGCCCTGGAGCAGCTCGGGGTGTCGTGCATGGATTGGACGCTGGGGGCGATGGTGCTGTGGGTGTTGTTGCCGGCGGGCGCTGGGATTTCGCCGCTGACGATGGTGGCGTTGTTCGCGGTGGCGCAGTTGTTGGGGATTGCCAGTCAGGTGCCGGGAGGGTTGGGGGTGTTCGACTCGGTCATCCTGGCGGCGCTGACGCCCGCGATGTCGGCGTCGACAGTGATTGGCACGTTGGTGGTGTACCGCATCGTCTATTACCTGCTGCCGTTCGCGGTGGCCGCGCTGATGCTCCTCGGCCACGAGCTGGCGGAGCACCGGTGGTGGGGACGGAGGCGACAGTCTGTCTGACGACGCAGTGTCAAGGCATGTGTTTGCCCCGGGCCTACCCCCGTGGTGGTAGGTCGTGAGCTTGAGAGGAATTGAGCCACTCGCCCAGGATTCGCGCGTCTTCATGACGCCTTCCTGGGGGATACCTTGCGTGGGTCTGGAATCATCTTGCTATGTCTGCTCACGGGCTGTGCCACCACCCGCGTCGTCAATCTCGACGCGGGGCAGGGCAGGCGAATCGCTTACACGTCGATGGAGGTCGCGCCCGTCGAGGTGGAGGAGGACGACTTCCAGCGGGCGCTCTCCGAACTCCTCCTCGCCTTGAAGCTGGATGTCGCCTTTCGTGAAGCAGACGCGCTGGACCAGCGCGGGTGGGGACGCTCCCGCGCGCTGCTCGCCTCCTCGCGAGGCCGGGTCGGCTCCAGCACGGAGCCCTCGCCCGAGTCGCTCTACGCGCGCCTGTGCCCCGTGCAGGACGCGTGTCTGCCGCTGATGGGAGGCGCGGGGTTGGCGTTCTCACGCAAGGACCGCACGTTGATGGCGTTGTCCTTCGCGCTGGATGACGTGTGGGAGGGCGTCGAGGACGGCCTGGGGCACACCGTGAACCCCGGAGCCTTCAGGGCGGTGGTCAGCTCGGCGGCGTTGGCGCTGCTGCTCACGATGAGCCTGCCCGAGCCCATCACCCAGCCTCTCGCCATCGCGCTGACGGCGTCCCTGGTGGCCTATCTCGGCGTCGTCCCGGTCTGGGAGATGAAGCAGGGCTTCATCCGACTGTGGGACGAGTCCGCCCGAGCCAGGGGCCTCCTGGAGCTGCGGGACATCGGTCAGCGCTTCGGGCGGGTGCTGGGCGTGAACGGGGCACGAGTCCTCGTGTTGGTCCTCACGGCGGGGCTCACGGGACGCGATGCGCTGGCCGCGCGGGGCCCCAGGTTGCCGGGGTTCTCGGGCGCCGCGGTGCGAGCGCAGGCCGAGGGCGGGTTCAGGCTCGACGCCGCGCTCGGCGCGGGCGTGACCTCCCTCGCGCTGCCGGAGGAGGGGCGGCTCGACGTGGCCCTCGCGCCCAAGGCCGTGGCGGTGGTCGCGTCGTACTCGACGGGGCGCATCCCGGGAGATTCCCAGGGCCACGTCCATCACCTCTGCACGACCGAGAGCACCCAGGTGTCGAAGTCTGGCGAGACGTGGGCCGAGCTGTGCGAGGACGTCTTCGACCGGGCGGGCATGAGCCTGGAGGACGTGGCCAACAAGGTGCGCCTCGCGGGGCGTGGAGCCTCGCCTTCCGAGCCGTACCATTCGCGGGTGGTGCCTCGCCTGCAGCGGGCCGTGGAGGACTGCGAGGAGACCGAGGCCTGCCGCGTGCGGCTGGTGAACGAGCTGGCGAGGATTGCGCACGAACTGCTGACGCCAGGCTCGGAGCTGCGCGGCCACGTCGTGAAGCCAGGGCGCTGAGGAGGCTCTTCCCGGCCTTCGTGCCGGGGTGTCCCTCAGGTGACGGTGGAATCGTCCGACAAGGCAACCATTCCCCGTGCCCCGGGGCGGAGCACCTCACGTGTTCGTTGCGGACAGCGGCACCGAAGAGGTAGTGGTGTGCGACTTTCACCCTCTACCTCCAGGGAACCTTCCATGCCCACGGTCGAACTGACGACGAACTTCGGCAACATCACCATCGAGCTGGACGAGGCCAAGGCGCCCAAGTCCGTCAGCAACTTCCTGGAGCTCGTCGGGAAGGGCCACTACGACGGCACCGTCTTCCACCGCGTCATCCGCGACTTCATGATTCAGGGCGGCGGCTTCGAGCCCGGCATGCACCAGCGCAAGGTCCCGACGGCGACCATCCAGAACGAGGCCAACAACGGCCTGAAGAACGCGCAGTACACCGTCGCGATGGCCCGCACCAACGACCCGCACTCGGCCTCCGCGCAGTTCTTCATCAACACGGTCGACAACCCGTTCCTGAACCACACCGCGCCCACCGTGCAGGGCTGGGGCTACGCCGTGTTCGGCAAGGTGGTGAAGGGCCAGGAGGTCGTGGACAAGATCAAGGCGGTGCGCACCGGCACCAAGAGCGGCCACAGCGACGTGCCCACCGAGGACGTCATCATCCAGAGCGCCAAGGTCGTCTGACGCGGAGGGTGGGGACGTCGTCGTCCGCGCCGTGACACGTCCCGGTCCTCCCGGGCCGGGAGTGTGTTGTGCCGGTCCGCGTTTCCTGCTTCCGTGCGTGACTCGATGCACTTGAATCAGCGAGCGTGGATGTCGGCCATCTGTGTGTTGGGGCTGGGCGTGGGCTGTAGCTGTGGACCTGTCCATCGTCGACCGACAGAGGGCGGCCCCACGCGGAAGGTGGCCCGCATCGTCCAGGAGTACCCGCACTCCACCGAGGCCTTCACCCAGGGCCTCGTCTTCCACCAGGGGCGCCTGTTCGAGAGCACCGGCCAGAAGGGCTCGCTGCGCGAACTCTCGCTCGAGTCCGCCACGCCCCTCTGGATTGAGCGCCTGGGCGACGTCTTCACCGAGGGCCTCGCCAGCGACGGAGAGCGCCTCTACCAGCTCACCTGGACCGAGGGCCTGCTCTACACCTGGAGCGGCCTGCCCCCCACGCGCGAGCGCACCACGCCGTACGAAGGCGATGGCTGGGGCCTGTGCTACTGGCAGGGCCGACTGGTCCGCAGCGACGGCAGCTCCACGCTGACCTTCCACGACCCCGACACCTTCGAGCCCCTGGACTCCGTCGAGGTCACCCTCCAAGGGCAGCCGCAGGAGCAGCTCAACGAACTCGAGTGCGCCAACGGCGTCATCTACGCCAACGTCTGGCACTCCACGGACGTGCTCGAAATCGACCCGACCACCGGCCGAGTCACCGCCGTCATCGACGCCTCCGCCCTCGCGCGCTCCGTGGCCTCCCAGGTCCGCGGCATCACCGACGCCGTCCTCAACGGCATCGCCGTGGAGCCCGGCACCGGTCGCATGCTGATGACCGGCAAGCTCTGGCCCAAGCTCTTCGAGGTGAAGCTGGAGACGCTCGACTAGGGCTTCTTCGCCTCGTCGTCCCGCTCCAGCTTCCGGTACAGCGTCTTGCGGTCCACACCCAGGATGCGCGCCGCCAGCGTACGGCTGCCGCCCACCGTCTCCAGCACGCGGTGGATGTAGCGCCGCTCCAGCTCCTCCAGCGTCACCAGCTCCGAGGGGTCCGTGTTCTCCGGCACCACCTTCGGCTGGCTGTAGTTCCGGATGCGCTCGGGCAAATCATCCACGGTGATCTGCTCGAACGACGTCAGCGCCACCGCGCGCTCCATGCTGTTCTGCAGCTCGCGCACGTTCCCCGGCCACCCATAGGCGAGCAGCCGCTGCGCCGCCGCGGGTGACAGCCCCACCACCCGCTTGTTGTTGCGCGCGGCGAACTGCTCGATGAACCGCTGCGACAACAGCAGCACGTCGTTGCCCCGCGCCCGCAGGGGCGGCAGCTCCACGCCGATGACGTTGAGGCGGTAGTACAAGTCCTCGCGGAAGCGGCCCTCCTCCACCGCCAGCTCCAGGTCGCGATTGGTCGCCGCGACGATGCGCGCGTCGAACGGCACCTCCGTGTCCCCGCCCACCGGCCGCACCACCCGCTCCTGCAGCGCGCGCAGCAGCTTCGGCTGGAGCGTGAGCGGCAATTCGCCCACCTCGTCCAGGAACAGCGTGCCGCCGTGCGCCTGGATGAAGAGCCCCGCGCGCGCCGCCTTCGCGTCCGTGAAGGCGCCCTTGGCGTGGCCGAACAGCTCGCTCTCCAGCAGCGCCTCCGGCATGGCCGCGCAGTTGATGGCCACGAAGGCCCCCTGCGCCCTGCGCCCGCGGGTGTGCACCGCGCGCGCGGCCACCTCCTTGCCCGTGCCGCTCTCACCGGTAATCAACACCGTCGAGTCCAGGTCCGCCACCCGGTCGATGAGCGCATACGCCTGCTGCATCGCGGGGCTCTCGCCCACCACCGCGCCGGTGTCCTGCTGCCTGCGCCCCAGCTCCTGCCGCAGCCTGCGCACCTCATCGCGCAGGGCGCGGTGCTGCACCGCGCGCTCCAGCACCAGCACCAGCGCGTCGATGTCGATGGGCTTGGTGACGAAGTCGTAGGCCCCCGCGCGGATGGCGGCCACGGCCGTCTCCATGCTGCCGAACGCCGTCATCACCACGACGGGGATGTCCGGCCGGTTGAGGACGATGCGCTCGCACAGGGCCAGCCCGTCCATGCCTGGCATGCGCAGGTCCGTGAGCACCACGTCGAAGTCCTCGCCGGCGAGCTTCGCCAGCGCCTCGTCGGCGGAGCCCATCGCCACGGGCGTGTAGCCCCGGCGGGTCAACCCCTTCTCCAACATGGCGCGCATCTCGCGCTCGTCCTCGACCATCAGGACGCGGCCTGGCATGTGTCCCCTCCGCTCGGCAGATAGATGGAGAAGCAGGTACCGCGTCCCAGCTCGCTCTGCACGGCAATCCAGCCGCCATGGTCCCTCACCAGACCATAGGACACGGACAGCCCCAGCCCCGTGCCCTCGCCCACGTCCTTCGTGGTGAAGAACGGCTCGAACACGTGGGCCAGCACGTCCGGGGCAATCCCGCTGCCCTCGTCCTCCACGTCCACGCGCACGTAGCTCCCCTCGGGGCCACCCACGTCCTGGGGTGGCGTGGTCCGGGAGTGGGCCGCGTGCACGCGCACCGTCCCTGGCTGGTTCATGGCCTGCAACGCGTTCATCACCAGGTTGGTCAACACCTGCTGCACCTGGCCGCCATCCGCCTCCACCGTGACGCCGGGGGGGATGTCCTCCACCAGCGTGATGCTCTTCTTGGCGGCCATGGGCTTGAGCAGGGACAGCGAGCGGGAGACCAGCTCCTGCACGTCCTCCGGGGCCCGGTGGGGCGCGCGACGCCGCGCGAAGTCGAGCAGCTGCCGGATGATGCGCGTCATGTGCTGCGCCTGCTGGCCGATGATGCGGGCGCTCTCGGCGACCTCCTCGCCCTCCGCCTCGCCCGACGAAATCATCTTCGCGCGGCCCATCACCACGTTG
This sequence comes from Myxococcus guangdongensis, assembly GCF_024198255.1. Taxonomy (NCBI): domain Bacteria; kingdom Pseudomonadati; phylum Myxococcota; class Myxococcia; order Myxococcales; family Myxococcaceae; genus Myxococcus; species Myxococcus guangdongensis. The sequence continues at coordinate 770,410 of NZ_JAJVKW010000002.1, read as the reverse complement.
AGCGGTGTGCCCAGCTCATGCGCCACGCCCGACGCCAGCTTGCCCACCGTGGTGAGCCGGTCCGCGTGCCGCAGGTGCTCCACCGCGGACAGTCGCGCGGCCGTCTCCGCGGACAGCCGCGAGCGCGTCTCCTCCAGCTGCTCGCCCATGCGGTTCATCGCGTTGGCCAGCGTCGTCAGTTCGTCCCCCCGGCGCTGCGGTGGCAGCCGCACGCGCGCGGACAGGTCTCCCTGGCCGAAGCGGTCCGCCAGCTGGACCAGCTGGTCCACGGGCTCGCCGATGAGCCTGCGACCCATGGCCATGGCGACGATGAGGAACGCGAAGGTGATGGTGCCCGTGGCGACGATGGTGCCCACCACCGTGACGAAGACGTGCTGGCGCTCTTCTCCGAGCGACTCGGTGATTTCGATGGCGCCGAAGCGCGGGCCGATGCGCACCGGCGTGTACGAGTGCAACAGTCCCGGCGCCGGGTCCGGGTCCACCATGGAGCCGTCCTGGCCCTGGCGCAGCGTGGCCATCAGCCGGGTCGGGAAGCCCGCGAGGGACGGTGTCCCGGGGCCGCCATCCAGCCAGACCCAGCGCAGGTGGACCTGCTCCTGGTAGTTGTTGGACTGGTTCAGCAGGTTGAGCGCTTCACGCTCACCGGCCAGTTGCCACGCCTTGCCGATGGTGCCCGCGAGCGTGTGGCCGAGCAGCCGATGGTCGTGTTGCATGTCCAGCGCCGAGCGCTCCAGCTCGCGGCGGACCTGGATGACCTGCAGCGCGGCGATGACGGCCACGGCGAGCAGGACGAGGGCGAGGGTGAACTTGCGTGCGAGTCTCACGGTGGGTCGAGGCTATTCCGGTCCATGCACGTGGGAGGGGTCGAGAATGCATGGACCGGAAGGAAGTACTCAGAAACTACCGCGACTGCCGTGAGAAGGCGTCAGTACGTCGCGTCGGGCTCCTCGGCGGGCGAGCAATCGCCCGAAGCTCGGCGTGGGTGCACGAGGACCGACGTGCGCTGCATGACGCCCCCTCCGGTTCAGCCCCGCGATGTGGCCGGGGCACGCGGAAGCTCTAGAGCATCCTCCGTGCCAGCGCCTGGCTCGGGGTGGCCTCCTCGGAGGCGGGCCCCGGACGGGGTGGAATGTCCCGCCGGGGTCGGGGCACATTGCCCCATCGGGGCGAAGTGCCCCCGAGGTGCCCCGGAATCAGGGCAGGGCCACCACGTCGCTGACCAGCGAGAAGCCGCTGGCGGGGCAGGCGGCGATGGCGGGCTCCGAGGTGTCCTTCAGGCCCCGACGCTCGACCAGGGTGTTCCCAACGATTTCGTGGACGAAGACGCGGCCGCCGTTGGTGTCACCGGTGTAGATGCGCGGGCCCACCACCGCGAACCGGCCGGCGGCGGGGATGGGGCAGGAGCCGATGCCCGGCGAGCAGACGATGGGCTCCGAGGCCACCACGGTGTCCTGCGCGTCCAGCATCACCAGGCCCGTGCGCTCCACGGCCACCAGCTTGAAGTCGGCGTCATAGGTGGACTTGCCGCCGCAGCTCACCACCAGGTGCTCGCCCACGGACGCCACCGCGTTGGGGTTGAGGCAGTCGTCGCCCAGGCCGACGAGGCTCACCGCGCCCGTCGCCGGCTCGATGCGCGCGAGCAGGCCCGGCCCGCCGGGGGCGTAGGTGGCGGGGTTGAGGTTGTTGAGGGCCACGTACACCTTTCCGCGGTGCTGGGTGATGCCCGCGGGCGTGGACAGCGTGGTGTTGTCCGGGAAGGGCCGGAGCGCGGCGCCCGTGGGCAGGTCGATGGTGGTCGTCACGCGAGGCTCGGAAGGGGACGCCATCGAGACGCGCGCCACGCGGCCGCCCGCGCTCGGGTCGCCCACGAGGTTGCCGTAGAGGGTGACCCACAGCTCGCTGCCCACGCGCGCCATGCCGAAGGGGTTGGTGTTGGCGCCGAAGCTCACGCTGGCCACGTTCTGGAGCGAGATGCCCTCGGGGTGCTGCTTGCTGGGAGGGAGCGGCTCGGTGCTCTGCAGCACCTGGAGCGTGTTGTCGGTGGAGTTGAGGATGTAGATGTACGGCGCCTCGACGAGGATTTGATTGGGAGCGCGGCCGGTGTCGTGGCGCGGGGGCAGCACGCGGTAGTCACTCAGATGCGCCTGGATGAGCTTGCGCGTGGAGTCGAGCACCAGCAGCACGTCGCTCATCCGCGCGGCGCTCTGCGGCGACGACGCCACCAGCGTGCCGGGGCCCTTGAGGTCCACGCCGGACTGGATGCCCACCACCTGGCCGGTGTTGAAGCACGTGGCCACGATGTCGTACGTGCACACGCCGCCCCGGCAGGTCCGCGCGTCGCCGCAGACGTTGCCGCAGGCGCCACAGTTCAGGTTGCTCGAGTCTCCGTTCACGCACCCATTGCCGCAGCGGAGCAGGCCCGCGGTGCAGTTGAGCTGGCACGTGCCCTGCTCGCACACCTCGCTGCTGCTGCAGACGTTGCCGCAGGCGCCGCAGTGCTGGGGGGTGGACTGGAGGTCGACGCAGGCGCCACCACAGGCCGTGGCACCGGTCAGACAGCGGCATGCTCCGTCGGCGCAGAGCTGGCCTTCGCCACAGGCATTGCCGCAGGCGCCACAGTTCGCGGACTCGCTGGTGAGGTCCGCGCAGGTGTCTCCGCAGCGGGAGAGGCCTTCGCTGCAGACGACGCCTTCATCGGTACAGCCCGTGAGCAGCAGGCAGCAGAGGAGGGAGCAGAGGAGCGCCAGGTGGCGTCCGGGAAGAGGCGAGGGCTTCATGGGGTGTCCGCCTTGTGGGCAGTGGGAGGGGAGGGGGGAACGTCGAGCGCCAGGGCGATGGAGGCGAGCACCGCGCGACCCGGCAGGGGGTAGCCGTCGAAGTCGTCGACGTGGACGTCGAGCACGTTCTTGAGGTCGACGGAGAAGGTGAGGGCGGGGCGCCGGCCCACCGTGCTCGACAGGCCCGCGTGCAGGAGCGTGCGGCCCGGGAGCACCAGCTCGCCGGTGCGGTTGCGCAGCTGCGAGGACTGGGCGCGCAGCTCCACGCGGCCCGTGAGCCACGAGGGGCCCGCCGTCACGCGCGCGGCGAGGGTGTGGCGTGGCCGGAGCGGGATGTCCTTCAGGTAGTAGCGCGGGTCGTCCCGGAGATTGCGGGAGACGAGGAAGGTGTACGCCAGCGCGCCGGACAGGAAGGAGAAGGGGCGCGCCTCCGCGTCCACCTCCAGTCCGGAGACACGCGCGGAGGCGAAGTTGCTCGGCTTCACGGCGAACGGCGGATACGCCTCGTAGGTGATGAGGTCCTCGTAGTTCGCGAAGAAGCCGCCCACCGACACGAGCGAGCGCTCCGTGCGGTGCGCCAGCGCCACGTCCGCGGACACGGCGCGCTCGGGGCGCAGGTCCGGGTTGGGCAGCAGCGTGCCCTGGCGCACGTAGAGCTCCACCAGCGAGGGGGCTCGGTGTGACTGTCCCACGTTGGCGCGCAGCTCCAGGCGCGCGGGCAGCGTCACGCGCGCGCCCAGCTTGGGGGATAGCAGCGTGTACGAGCCCACGCGCTCCACGCGCAGCGAGGGCGTCACGTGGAGTCGACCGTCGAGCAGCGAGACATCGTCCATCACCCGGACGCTGGCGCGCAGCCACGACGTGCGTCCGTCCGAAGTCACGGGCGCGCCATCGGTGGCCACGCCTTCTCCGCCGAGGCTCGCGAGCGCGGAGACGACGTTCCAGCCTCCCAGCGGCAGGCTGCCCTCGGCCTCCAAACCGCCCGTGCGCAGCGTCTGCACGCCCTGCTGTGACACCGGACCGCCCGACAGCTCCAGCCGCTCCTGGCGATAGTGCGCGCGAGCGGACACGTGGACGTGGTGGCCCAGGTCGCCCAGCACGCGCAGGCTCAGGATGCCGCGGCGATTGGACTGACGCGCGTCCGCGAGCGGGTTCTGCGCCGTGCCCGCGAGCCCCCGTCCCTCCAGGGTCCCCTCGCCCATCGCGTCCAGCACCACGCCCTGGGAGAGGCGATGGCGCAGCCGCACGAGCGCCCCGGCGCCACGCGCGTCGTTGTTCTCGCGCCGACGCACCTCGGGCGCGTCACCTGGCAGCGTGGGCGTGGCATCGAACGGATAGGAGAACCGCCCGGACGACGTGCCACCGTGGAGCAGCAGGAGCAGCTCGCTGTCCAGCACGGGCCCGGTGAGCGAGAGCCACCCCGTGGTGGTGTTCCAGCTCCCGTGGCTCAGCTCGCCCGCGAGGCTCAGCGTGTCGCCGGGGGCGCGGGTGATGATGTTCACCACGCCGCCGAGCGCGCCGCTGCCGTGGCTGGAGCCCGCGCTCCCGCGCATCACCTCCAGCTCACGGGCGAGCGCGAGCGGGACGCGCGACAGGTCCATGCTCCCGCCCGCGCCGTTGAGGGGGATGCCGTCGAGCAACACCAGCGTCCCGTTCGACGAAGCGCCGCGCACCACCAGGCTCTTGCCCTGGCCGTACCCGCCCGAGTCCTGGATGGAGACGCCGGGCGCGGTGGACAGCACCTCCGCCGTGTCACGTGCGGTGCCTCCGCGCTCCTCCACGGAGATGAGGGTGACGACGCTGCTCGGGTCGCGACGGGACGCGCGGTCCATCGGCTCCGGGTCGGGCACCTCGCCCACCACGTCGATGACCTCGGACAGGGGCGGGGTGCCGGCGTCCTCGACGGACTGGGCCCGCACGGAGGCGCACGCCAGCAGCACCAGGCCCAGCATCCCCCTGGCGAGCGTCGTCCTCACACGCCCGGACCGACCCCGAACTGGAGGATTCGGGCGCGCCGCAAGGTGCCGAGCATCCGCGTCAGCTTCTGCTCATCCAGGCTCGAGTCCTCGAGTGAGACGCGCTCCAGGAGCTTCCAGCCGGTCATCCCGCGCTCCACGCACGAGACGAGGGTCGACAGCTCGCTCGACACGAGCTGCACGGCGGTGCCCCACGGCGTCCGCACCTTGAACGCGCCACCCTGTTGTCCGCTGCCCAGCATCCGGCGCGCATCCTCCAGGTTGCGTCCCGAGGCGTCCAGACCAAAGCCCAGCGGCTCCTTCAAGAGAGGGCGAAGGTCCAGCGTGTCCTCCATGCATTCCAAGGACAGGGGCATGATTCGCTCTGCGAGGACGAGCACCTCCAGGTCCAGCAGTGAATGCAGCGCCTCGTGCTTCGACACGAAGCGGTCCAGGAGCACGCAGCCATCCAGCCCCGTGGACAGCAGACCCCACAGCGCGTCCTCGGGCGTCTCGACGATGGGCTCCCCGGCGATGTTGAACGAGGTGTTGAGCAGGATGGGCACACCGGTGCGTTCATGGAACGCGGTGAGCAGCGCGTGCAGCAGGGGCGTGTGCTCCTTCGTCACCGTCTGCACACGGCCGGTGCCGTTGACGTGAGCGACGGCGGGGACGCGCTCGCGTTGCTCCTCGCGGAAGCGCCACACGCGGAGCATGAAGGGGCTGTCCGTGGAGGCCGTGTCGACGTCGAACCACTCGCGCACCTTCTCCGCGAGGATGATGGGAGCGAAGGGACGGAAACCCTCGCGGAACTTCACGCGCGCGTTGAGGGTGTCCTTCATGTCGGGAGGGCGCGGGTCGCAGAGGATGCTCCGCTGCCCCAGTGAGCGCGGGCCCAGCTCGGAGCCACCCTGGAACCAGCCGAGCATCTTCCCCTCGGCGAGCAGGTCGGCCACGTCGGGCACGAGTCGCGGCAGTCTCCGTGACACCACCGAGGGCACGGTGCGCAGCGCGGCGTCACAGGCCTCGGCGCAGTACGTCCTGCCCGTGCTGTCATGGCTCAATCGCCGCGTGGAGCGTCCGCCCGTCAGTTGCCACAGGCCGTGGTACGCCGCGCCGATGGCGGTGCCACTGTCCTCCGCGGCGGGCATCACATAGAGGTCCTTGAAGCCGCTTTCGGTGAAGAGCCGCTCGTTCGCCACGCTGTTGAGCGCGACGCCTCCCGCGTAGCAGAGCCTGTCGCAGGACGTGCGCGCGCGCAGTCGACGCACCAGTCGCAGCAGTCCGTCCTCCAGCGCCGCCTGGGCCGAGGCCGCGAGGTTTCGATACTCCTCCTGCCGCACGGGCCAGCGCTCGTCATGCGTGAAGCGGCGAGGCACGGTGTCGTGGAACACGAAGCGTCCGTCGACCACGTCGAAGAAGTCCGACACGGGCGTGTCCGCCACACCGTGAGGCGCGAGCCCCATGACCTTGCCCGGCCCCTCGAGGACATCCGAGAAGAGCTGCCGTCCGACGGCGGAGTACAACCCACCCAGACTGCCGAAGCGGGGCATGCCCCGGAAGCGCTCCAGGTCCACGGAGGACGTGACCTCCAGGAACGTGCCCAGGTGCTTCTCCACCGGCACGAAGCCCTCGCGCGACGCGTGGTAGACGGACAGCGTCTCCTCCCCATGTCGCTCGGTGACGACGGCCGCCAGCTCCTCGGGGGACAGGTCCTGGATGTTGGAGCCGAACCCATCGACGACGAGCACCAGCGACTCATCGAAGCCGGAGGTCGCGAACACGCCCACCGCGTGGCCCAGGTGGTGGGAGAGGTAGCGCACCGGGACGGCCGGAGCGAGGTCCGGGTTGGCGCGCACGTCGTACAGCGGCCCGCGAGGCCCCATCAGCGAGCAGCACGAGACGAGGCTGAGCTCGTCCGCGCGGATGCCCGCCGTCTCCAGGCAGTAGCGCACCGCGAAGGACACGGCCCCGCCCGGGAGCCACGCCCGCTTGCGGCGGATGAGTCGCTCCTCCTGCACGGCGACGACCACCTCGTCCCCATGCAGGAGGCACGCGGCGCCGTTGTGGTTCGACGCGCCGATGCCCAGCACCCACGGAGCGCTGTCCCCAGGCATCGCCGTCCTCAGTGGACCAGCGACGGCGCTTGTGGGGGCGCGGCCTTGGGCACCTGCTGGCGTTGCGCGGGCGTGGGCGGTGCGACGTTGAAGAGGTTGACGAGCACGCCCACGGCGGCGAGCTGCGAGGTGGCCGGGTTGTAGTCGATGGCCTCTCCGATGGGGAAATCCACGGAGCTGACGGCCTGGACCTGGAGCTGTCCCTCCGGCGTGACGAGCACCGTCCACAGCAGCCCCTCCTGCGTGGTGGCGAAGACATGGGGCTGCCCGCCCACGCTGGCCATCGCGGCGCGGAACGCGAAGGACTGCGGCAGGGACAGGTTCTGCTTCAGGTCCACCGAGCCCTGCGACTGGAGCTCCGCGGGGCGCACGCGGAACAGCCACGTGTTCTTGTCCGACGGGCCCACCGAGCAGGCCACGGCGACCAGGTGGTCATCCAGGAGGGCCAGGCCGTTGATGCCGCGCTGCGCGCTCGGGTTGTAGCGCTTGCGGGCCAGCACGGTGCCCTGCGGGAGCTGGAGCATCACCAAATCTCCATCCTCGGAGCCGGTGATGACCACGCCGTCGCGCCACGAGACGATGTCCCGCACGTTCCAGAGCTGGAACGGGCTGGGGATGGGGTCGGGCGAGCGGACATCGATTTTCTTCAGCACCGCCAACTGCCGGCCGTTGCGCGAGACGCTCCAGATGAGGACGAAGCCGTTCTCGTGGCCTGTCACGAGGTACTCCCGGTTCCCATGGGTGACGAAGACGGCGCTGTTGGCCGTGCCCACGTCCGCGTCATAGGCGAAGTTCTGGTAGCGGAACGCGCGCGGCAGCCGGTCCAGCAGCGCGGGCTCCGCGTCCTCCGCGACGGCCAGGTCCCGCTCGCGCCACAGGGTGAGGGTGGTGCTGTCGTTGGATGTCACGAACGTCCGCTCATCCCGCACGGCCATCATCTCCACGCCCCGGTTGGCGGGCGTGCGCAGCACGTCCGTGAGCATGGGACCCCACTCGGTGGGTCCTGGCGGGCGGAAGAGTGTCATCGAGCCATCGAGGCGCCCCACGATGAACCGGCCCGAGTCCAACCACTGCAATTGCTGGGTGTAGGGGTACGTCGTGCCAACGGGCGTGAGGACCTGCTGGGTGAGTGTCTTTGGCGCGCTGTCGAGCTGCTCCTGCGCGAGCGCGCTGTGCTGACATGCCACGGCCAAGAGCAGCGCCACGCGTGGAAGGACACGAGCGAATCCATCGAGCTTCACGTTGAGCCTCCTCCTTACATTCGCCTGTCGTCGGGAGTCCCCGAGCGCCCCCTTTGGCGGGATGAAGAGTCAGTCGATGGATGTCATGTGCTCGGCCAGGGCGGCAGCGAGCCGATTATAGCTTTCCTCCCGACGGGTGTCGTGGTTGCACAGGGGCGCTGTCAGGACTGGCAATCCCTTGCGCTGGCGCAGCGTGTCGACGAAGGCGCGGCTCAGACGTGGGTTCTTGAACAGGTCATGGATGAAGGTGCCGAAGATGGGCAGCCGCTCGTGCACGGCGCCATCGAAGCCGCCGGGGTGGGCATACATCGGCCGGGCGCTGTCGTACCGGATGAGCCCGGAATGGATTTCATACCCGGACACCTCGCCCGCCTCCCGCAAGGGATTGTCCTTCGTCGGGGTGTAGTGACGGTTGAAGACCGTCTTGCCCGGCAGGAACTCCACGTCGATGTCCAACAGGCCCAGGCCGGTGGTGCTGCCGTGCTCGGACTCGCGGCGGTGTTCGTCGAGCAGGTTGCGCCCCAGCATCTGGAAGCCGCCGCAGATGCCGACGATGGGCGTGGTGGTGCTCAGCTCCTGGAGCACGCGCTCGAAGCCGATGCGTCGCAGGTGGACCAGGTCCCCCACCGTGTTCTTGGTGCCGGGCAGGATGATGGCGTCGGGCGCGCCCAACTGGTCCACGGAGCGCACGAAGCGCACGCGCACGTGGGGTTCCTCCTGGAGGTAGTCGAAGTCCGTGCTGTTGGAGATGTGGGGCAGGTAGACGACGGCGATGTCGACCTCGGGCGTGCCGTGGAGCCGGGGCTGGACGCGGTCCTCTTCTTCCAGCGCGAGGGACAGGTAGGGCAGCACCCCGACGACGGGCTTCTTCGCGTGCTGTTCGATGAAGTCCACGGCGGGCTGGAGGACCTGCCGGTCTCCGCGGAACTTGTTGATGATGAAGCCGGAGATGCGCGCGACGTCCTCGGGGGCGACGAGCTCCAGGACGCGCAGCGTGCCGAGCAGCTCCGCCACCACGCCGCCCTTGTCGATGTCCGCCGCGACGAAGACGCGGGCGTCCAGCCGGTGGGCCACCTCCATGTTCACCACGTCGTACGGGCGCAGGTTGGGCTCCGCGCAGCTCCCCGCGCCCTCGGCGATGACCAGGTCGTAGTGGCGATTCAGGTGGTCGATGGACTCCTGGATGGCGGCGAGCTTGAGCGCCCGGTGCGTGTCGGCCAGGAAGTACTCGCGCGCGTCGACGTCCTGGTGGGGCTTGCCGTGGATGATGAGCTGGCTGACGCTGTCCGACTTGGGCTTGAGCAGCAGCGGGTTCATGTGGACGATGGGCCGCTGCCTCGCCGCGAAGGACTGCACCGCGGTGGCGCGGGCAATCTCCTCGTTCTCCTCGGTGACGAAGGAGTTGAGGGACATGTTCTGCGACTTGAACGGGGCCACGCGCAGGCCCCGGTTCGCGTACAGGCGGCACAGCCCGGCCACCAGCGTGGTCTTCCCCACGTGGGAACCCGTGCCCTGAATCATGAGGTGGGGGTGCTTCGACATGGCGGGCCTCCTCCGGCGGGTGCACTATAAGGCGCTCGTCACGCACTCCTCGGTGCGTGATGCTCCGTCCATGTCCCCTTCGCGCTCCTTCCGTCTGCTGGGCCTCGCACTCCTGCTCCTCGCGGGCTGCCAGCGCTCCTCGCCTCCGCCCCAGGAGCCGGGCGCGCGGCGGCTCGTCTCGCTGTCCCCTGGAATCACGGAGACGCTCTACGCCCTGGGGGCGGGGCCGCAGGTGGTGGGGCGCTCGGACTATTCGTCCTGGCCTCCCGAGGCGCAGAGCGTGCCCAAGGTCGGCTCCACGCTGGCGCCCAACTACGAGGCTATCGCCCGGCTCAAGCCCACGCTCATCCTGGATGAACAGGTGAAGCAGGCTCCCGCGGGCTCTCTGGCCGCCGTCGCTCCGGTGAAGGTGCTGCCCTGGCTCACGGTGGATGACGTGGCGAACGGGGTCCGCGAGCTGGGGCGGCAGACGGGCCGTGAGGCGCAGGCGAACGCGCTGGCCACGAAGGTGGAGACCACGCTGAAGCGCGCGCCTCCGAAGGACGCGCCCCGGGTGCTGCTGGTGATTGGCGACGCGGAGGCCGGGCTCTCCAGCATCTGGTACATCCGCAAGGGTTCGCTGCATGGCGCGGCGCTGGAGGCCGCGGGGGCTCGCAACGCCGTCGCCGAGGACCCCGGCGGCCCGCCGAACATCTCCGTCGAGCAGTTGATGACGTTGGACCCGGACATCATCCTCGTGTTGCTCGAGGGCCCCGTGCCGACGCCCGAGGAGGAGGCTCGGCAGCTGGCCGCGTGGAAGCAGCTGTCGGTGCTGCGCGCGGTGAAGGAGGGGCGCGTGAAGCTGGTGGCGGGGCCGGGTGTGCAGTCCACCGGGCCGCGCATCCTGGATTTGGTGGAGCGGCTGCGGTCCGCGCTGCGGTTCGACGCGAAGACGCCATGACGTCCACGCTGGAGGTCTCCGGGGCGACGGTGCGCAAGGGGGAGCGGACGCTGCTGGCGGACGTGTCCCTGCGGCTCGGGTCTGGAGACTTCGTGGCGGTGGTGGGCCCCAACGGCGCGGGCAAGACGACGTTGATGCGTGTGGCGCTCGGGCTCGAGCGGCCGGACTCAGGGCGCGTCACCGTGGACGGACGCGACGTGGTGGCGCTGTCGCCCCGGGAGCGCGCGGCCCATGTCGCGTGGTTGCCCCAGCGCGTGCAGGTCTCCGAGCCCATCACCGCGCTCGAGCACGTGGCCGCCGCGCGCTATCGCTTCCAGGAGTCGCATCGCCGCTCGGAGGAGCAGGCGCGGGCGGCGCTGGAGCGGGTGCAGGCGGAAGGGCTCGCCTCGCGGCGAATCACGGAGCTGTCCGGCGGAGAGCAGCAGCGCGTCGCGGTGGCGGCGCTGCTGGCGCAGGAGTCGCCGCTGGTGATGCTGGATGAGCCGGCGAACTTCCTGGACCCCGCGCAGCAACTGGAGCTGTACGCGCTCGTGGGGCGGCTGTGGCGCTCGGGGCTGGGCGTGCTGTGCATCACGCATGACATCAACGTGCTCGCCCACGCGGTGCGACACGGGGGCGAGGGGCGGATTCGGGTGTTGGGGTTGTCGCGTGGCCGGGTGGCCTTCGAGTCGCATTACGACGCGCCGGAGCTGGGCGAGCACCTGGGGCAGGTGTTCTCCGTGCGGATGCGGGGCGTGGAGGTCGAGGGACGGAGAATCTTCGTGGGCCTGCCGCTGGAGCGTGGCGAATGAAGGCCCGGCTGGTGGTGATGTTGCTCTTGTGCGGGCTGGTGGCGGTCGCCGCGCCGTTCATCGGGCCGCCCATGCCGCCGGACGCGCGGGACTTCATCCTCTGGCAGTTGCGCATCCCCCGGACGCTGATGGCGCTGCTGGTGGGCGGCACGCTGTCGCTGGTGGGGGCGGTGTATCAGTCGCTCTTCGCCAATCCGCTCGCCGCGCCGAGCACGGTGGGCACCACGGCCGGGGCCACGCTGGGGGCGCTGGTGGCCATCGTCTTGGGGGCTCGCTCCGTGCTGTGGGGATTGCCGCTCATCACCGCGTCCGCGTTCGCGGGGGCGTTGGGCGTCAGCCTGTTGGTGGCCGCCATCGCCGCGGGGCGGGGCGTGCGGATGAACGATTTGGTGCTCGCGGGCATCGCCTTCTCGATGGCGGCGGGGGCCATCTCCACGGGCGTGCAGTTCTCGGCGGACTCGGCGGAGCTGCTGGCGGCCACCCGGTGGACCATGGGGCACCTGCCGCAGGTGGGCTACCAGGGAATCGTCGCGCTCGTGCCCATCGCGGCCGTGTCGGTGGTGGGGCTGTTGTCACTGACGCGGGCGCTGGAGGTGTTCATCTCCGGCGAGGAGCACGCCGAGTCGCAGGGCGTCAACGTGCGCGTGGTGCGCATGGCCTCGATTGGCCTGGGCGCGCTCGGCGTGGCGGGGTGTGTCGCGTGGTGTGGCCCCATCGCCTTCGTGGAGCTCATCGTCCCGCACATCGTCCGGCGTGTGCTGGGGGTGAGCCGGCGCGTGCTGTTGCCGTGCTCGGTGATCGTCGGCGCGAGCTTCCTGGCGCTCTGTGACGCCGCCTCCCGAGTCATCCTGCCTGGGCGAGAGCCGCCCGTGGGCCTGGTGACGGCGGCGCTGGGTACACCGCTGCTTGTGTACCTGGTGGCACGCAAGTCTCGCTGAACCCAAGGGCAGAGCTGGCAAGGCAGGGTGACGGCGGCGCTGGGTACACCGCTGCCCGTGTACCTGGTGGCACGCAAGTCTCGCTGAATCCGAGGGCAGAGCTGACAATGCAGGGTGACGGCGACGCTGGGTACACCGCTGCCCGTGTACCTGGTGGCACGCAAGTCTCGCTGAACCCGAGGGCAGAGCTGACAATGCAGGGTGACGGCGGCGCCAGGCTCGCCGCTGCGCGTGTTCCTGGTGGCGCGCAAGTCGCGCCGAGTGCGGAGTCAGAGCTGGCAGGGCAGGGTGGTGAGGCCGCGGAACACGGCGGTGTCGCGCCGCTTCCACGCACCGGGCACGAGCCGAAGCTGTGGCAGCTCGCGCGCCAGGGTGCCGAATGCGCTCTGGGCTTCGATGCGCCCGAGCGCCGCGCCGACGCATTGGTGGATGCCGTGGCCGAAGGCGACATGCTGGAGGTCCGTGCGCTGGATGTCCAGCGCGTCGGGATTGTCGAAGCGCCTGGGGTCCCGATTCGCCGCGCCGAGCAGCACCCACGCCCACTCGCCCGCGCGGACGTGCGTTCCGCCAACGTCCACGTCCTCCTGCGCCATGCGCGAGACGAGCTGGAGAGGGGTATCGAAGCGCAGCACCTCCTCCACCGCCCCCTTGGCGCGCGCGGGCTCTGCGCACAGCGCCTCCCACTGCGCGCGGTGCTCCATCAACGCGAGCATCCCATTGCCGATGAGGTTGACGGAGGTGTCGTAGCCGCCGAAGAGCAGCAGCATGCATGTGGGCAACAGCTCCTCCTCGCTCAACGCCTGTTCGTCCTCCTGCGCGGCCACCAGCAGCCCGAGGACATCCGATTGCCGCGACTGTCGGCGCCGGGTGACAGCGGCCTGGAGGGACTGGTGCACCTCGCGCGTGGCGGCGCTCGCGGCCTCGCGAACGCCCAGTGGCGCGGAGGCATCCGCGCACCGTGCGAGGCACAGCGCCCAGTGTTGATACAGCCCTTCATCCAAATCATCCGCGCCCACCAGCTGGCGCAGCGTGCTGCGGGCCAGGGGCATGGCGAACTCGGAGATGACATCCATTCCCCCACGCTGGCGCGCCTGGAAGACCAGGGACTCCACCAGGGCCTGGATGTGGAGGGCCAGCTCCTTCATGCGAGGGCCCAGGGCGCGCTTCGTCACCGCGCGCAGGCGCGTGTGCTCCGGCGGGTCCATGAGCAGGAACCACTGGTTGTGCATGGCGGACAGCGCCGCGAGCGCCTCTGGTGGGGGAGGGTAGTCCTGGGGACGGCGCTTCCTCGCGCTGGCGATGTTCCGACTGAAGCGGGGATTGGCGAGCACCTCCAGGCAGTCCGCGTGTCGCGAGAACAACCACAGCTGTGACTCGGCGCTCCAGCACGCGGGCTGTTCGAGGAGCCGCGCATACACGGCATAGGGATTGTCGAGCGCCTGCGAAGAGAAGAGGTCGTGCGTCTTGCCTGGGACGCGGATGACCGGGCGTCCGCTGGCCTCGCCTGGCGGTTGGGTCTCCATGTGCGTGACGCCCCCTTGCACGACGGAACTTCAAAGCCAGACAGTCGTCAAAGGCTACGCCTCGTAGAGAAACACCGTCAAGCCGAGGCGGGGTGCGTCACGGCTCCGCGTTCATCAACTTCACCACGGGCTCGTCACCATAGAAGTCGATGACATTCACCGCCGCGTGCACCTGGTCCAGTCGGAACAGGTGCTCGTCCGACATGCCGAGCGCCTCGCAGAGCAGGGTGCGATTGACGCCGCCATGAGACACCAGCGCGAAGCACTGTCCGGGGTGCCGCGCCCGCAGCGCTCGGCCCCCGGTACGCACGCGCTCTCGCATCTCGGAGAACGTCTCTCCCTCGGGGAAGCGCACCTGGGCGGGGTGTGTCATCCATTCCGCGTACACGGTGGGAAAGCGGCGCTCTGCCTCCTCGTAGGTGAGCCCCTCGAAGAGCCCGAAGTCGATCTCGCGAAAGGCCTCCTCCACTCGGAGCTCCAGCCCCCGGCCCTCCGTCAGCCGCTTCGCCGTGTCGAGCGCGCGAAGCCGCGGACTCGAATACAGGCCGTGCAACTCCACCTGCGCGAGCAGCCGCGCGGCGCGCTCGGCCTGGACGTGTCCCTCGGGCGCGAGGCCCACATCGAGCCTCCCGTAGCAGCGGCCCTTCATCTCCTCGGAGGGCTTGCCATGCCTCACCAGGATCATGCGCGTCACGCCGCTCGGCAGTCGCCAGTCCACGCGTCCGTTTCCTTTCGTCGCGAGCGCGTCATCCGAGCGCCAGCGCGAGCACGAGCACCACCGCCTCGCACACCTCTGTGTTGGCGCCCATGGTATCGCCCGTGATTCCGTCAATCTTCTTCCGGCACCACAGGGCCTGGAGCATCGACACCATGGCCACCACAGCCATGATGACACCGCCACGCCAGCCCATGAGCCCCACGGCGATGCCGAGCCCCAGCACCGTGGCCCCCGCCACCTCGACGCGCCCGACATGGTCCGTGATGGCCACGCCGATGCCCCCCGTGCGGCGCGCATAGGGGAACAGCCACCCCTGGGGCACCGAGCCCCACCGCCCCAACGTCAGCGCCACCACCAGCGCGACGTCCGCCTGTCCCCGCTCGAGCAGCGCGGCCAGCGCGCTCGACTTCAGCCCCACATCCAAGAGCAGGGCCGTCCCGCCATACGCGCCGATGACGTGGTCGCGCATGATGCGCAGCACGTCCTCCTTCGTGCGCCCGCCGCCGAAGCCGTCCGCCATGTCCGCCAGCCCGTCCAGGTGCAGCGCGCCGGTCAGCAGCGCATAGACGACGAGCAGGATGAACGCCGTCACCGTGGCGGGGAGCAGGGGGAAGAGCGCGTGGCGCACGCCCACCAGGATGGCCGCGAGCAGCGCGCCGACGAGCGGGAAGCACAGCGTGGCGCGGCCCACGTCGCCAGCGTCGAACGTGGCCGCCCCGGGGACGGGGATGCGACTGAGGAACGCGATGCCGGCGAGGAGTCGCTTCATGGGAGCCCAGGTATGGCGCGACTCCCGCCGGGTTTCCAGCCGGGGACACGCGCTTCAGCGCTGCGACTTCTCCGCGACGCCGGCCGAGGCGAAGGTCGCCATCTCGTGCAGCACATGCAGGCTGCTGTCCACCAGCCCCATCGCGAGCACCGCGCCGGTGCCCTCGCCCAGCCGCAGCCCCAAATCCAACAGGGGCCGCAGGCGCAGCGCCTCCAGCACCCGCCGGTGGCCCGCCTCGCGCGACATGTGACTGGCCATGAGGAAGGGCATCACCCGGGGACACAGCCGCGCCGCCACCAGCCCGGCGACCGAGGAGATGAAGCCATCCAACATCACCGGCACGCGCTTCGACGCCGCGCCGAGCGCCGCGCCCGCGAGCCCCGCGATTTCGAAGCCGCCCACCTTGGCGAGCACATCCAGCGGGTCCGCCGCGTCCGGCTGGTTCACCACCAACGCGCGCCGCACCACGTCCACCTTGCGCGACAGGCCCGCGTCGTCCACGCCCGTGCCGCGCCCGGTGGCCATGTCTGGTGACACGCCCGCGAGCACACACGTCAGCGCCGCCGACGCGGTGGTGTTGCCGATGCCCATGTCCCCCAGCCCGAGCAACGTCACGCCCGACTCCGCCAGCTCGAGCGCCAGGAGCGCGCCCACGCTCAGCGCCTCCTCGGCCGTCTTGCGCGACATCGCCGGTCCCCGCGCGAGGTTCGCCGTGCCGGGGCCCATGCGGTGGTGGCGCACGCCCGTGAGCCCGTCCACGGGCACGCGCACGCCCATGTCGACGACCTCCACGCGCACGTCGTGCTGGCGCGACAGCACGTTGATGGCCGCGCCACCCCGGGAGAAGTTGGCCACCATCTGCGCGGTGACTTCAGCGGGATAGGCGCTCACGCCCTCCTCCGTCACGCCGTGGTCCGCGGCCATCACCACCATGCCCTTGCGAGGCATCGCCGGAGCGGGCTCTCCCCGCAGCGTGGCCCACTGACACGCCAGCTCCTCCAGGCGGCCGAGGCTCCCCTGGGGCTTGGTCTTCATGTCCAACAGCCCCTGGCACTGCCTGCCGGCCTCGGCGTCAGGTTCGGGAATCCTGGCGAGCACGTCACGGTATGCGGGCATCGGGCCCCCTTCGCGGGAAGGCCTTCAAGCTAGGCGCGGCACGTCCGGCGACACAACCCCGCACCGCGCTCGCGCGGCCCCGTGCTCGCGATGTGTCACGGTCCCTACAGCGCCGTTGTCTCATGGGACAAGTGAAGCGCCTCCGGCCAGGCTTCAGCCTCCGGACTTCGCGACGGGCTCCTCGCCCTTGAAGCGGCGCCGCAGGGTCTGCGTGACGACCGCGTCCCAGCGCGCGGAGAACACCTCCACGAAGGTGCGCCGCCCGGGCCCCAGCGCGCACGCGAAGATGGCCAGCGTGGTGAAGAGCCCGATGACCGAGTTCTGCCACGACGACAGGTTCCACTGCCCCTGCCAGAACCACTCCCGCATGCTCGTGGGCCAGTAGTAGTGGATGGGCCACCCAGGCCCGCTGCCCGCGAGGTCACAGAGCAGGTGCAGGTGGAACGCCACCATCGCGAGCACCGCCACCCGGGCGCGCTGCCTCGCCAACGCCGCGCACACCGCCGTGGTGACGAACGCGCCCACGTACCCGTGGAAGAGCACGTGGTGATAGCGCGCGTACCACGCCTCGCCGCCCAGCAGCGTCAACCCATCCAGGTCCGGCGCCAGCCCCGCGCACGTGACGAGGATGCGGTCCCTGCGCTCACGCAGCCCCTGGGCCGTGAGCCACGCCAGCTCCGCATGGACGATGGGGTTCATGTCCTCACGAGCTTACGGCGCCGCCGGCCCCTGCTCACAAGGGCAGGGGCGCCACGCGCGGCGTCCCCAGCAGCGCCAGCGTCCGCGCCGCCACGTCCACCAGCGTGGCCGAGCAGGGTTGGCAGCCCCCTCCGCAGCAACTCGGCCACTCGCCCTCCGGCTCCCGGAGCAGGGGGTAGACGCAACTGAGCAGGGAGTCGGGCAGCCCGGCCTCGTCGCTCGCCTGCCGCAGCGCCGCCTGCACGGTGGGGTCTTTCACGTCCAGCACCTCCACGTCATAACAGCGCGTCCGTTTCCTCCCAGCGCCTCCACTATTTCGTTGCGCGCGGTAGTTAGGAGCCTTACGACTCAGGGGCGGCGGAGTTCTTCCCGCGCCTCATCATGAGCGTCACGCCTCCCATCACCCGCTTCGAGCGATTGCAGCGACTGTCGCAGCGCTTCCCTCAACTGGACGCGAGCGCCATCGAGACCTGCGTCCTCCTGCTGCGCATGTCGAACGAGCTGTCGAGCGCCTACGAGGCGAACCTCGCGCGCCATGGCCTGTCCACCGGCCGCTTCACCGTCCTGGCCCGCCTGCTCTCCTACCGCGAGAGCGAGGACGGCCAGGGCCTCACTCCGGCGGAGCTGGCGGAGAGCTCCTGTGTGAGCCGGGCCACGATGACCGGGCTGCTCGACACGCTGGAGAAGGACGGCCTCATCTCCCGCGCCGACCACCCCGAGGACCGGCGCATGTACACCGTGCACCTCACGCCCAAGGCGAGCGCGCTGTTGGAGGAGCTGCTGCCCCTCCACT
The DNA here is from genome assembly GCF_024198255.1 of Myxococcus guangdongensis. Taxonomy (NCBI): domain Bacteria; kingdom Pseudomonadati; phylum Myxococcota; class Myxococcia; order Myxococcales; family Myxococcaceae; genus Myxococcus; species Myxococcus guangdongensis. Next base: position 752,491 of record NZ_JAJVKW010000002.1, on the reverse strand, counting down.
TCCGCCGCGTCGCCGCGCTGATGTCCACGCTGAGCGAGCCGGAGCGCGTCACCCTGCGCGAGCTGCTGGCCAAGGTCTCCTCCGGCCTGCCGACCTTCCGAGAGCCCTGAGCTTCCCCTCGAACCCTTGATTCCCCTCGGGCATGGCCCCGCGGATGTCCTGTGACGGCCATTTGGTTAGGCCCCTTATCATCGACCCGTTGAACCTTCGAGAACACCCATGAGCACTGCTTCACCCTCCCTGGATGCCCAGGACACCGACGTACCGAAGAAGAGCCCCTCGCTGGTGAAGGAGCCCGCGGCGCCGCGCTCGCGGGCCAAGCGGGTGTTGCCCGCGCTGTTGGGGATTGCGCTGTTGGGCGGCGCCGCGCGCTGGGCGCTCACCCGGGGTGAGGAGTCCACCGATGACGCGCAGGTGGAGGGCCGCATCGCCAACGTGTCGCCGCGAATCGCGGGGCAGGTGGCCCGGGTGCTGGTGAGCGACAACCAGCAGGTGAAGGCCGGCGACGTGCTGGTGGAGCTGGACGCCACGGACCTGGAGGCGAAGCTGGAGGTCGCCCGCGCGGACGTGTCGAGCGCGGAGGCGCAGTCGGCGAACGCGCAGGCGCAGCTGGCGCTCACCGAGGTCAACGCAGGCGCCAACCTGCGTCAGGCGCGCGGCGGCGTGGTGCAGGCGAGCAGCGGCATCAGCTCGTCCAAGGCGGCGCTGGACCAGGCGCGCGCGGACGTGGTGGCGGCGGAGGCCCGCTTCAAGCTGGCGGACACGGACCTGACGCGCGTGAAGACGCTGAAGGCCGAGGGCGCGGTGACGCAGGCGGACCTGGACACGCGGCAGTCCACGCATGACCAGGCGAAGGCGGCGCTGGACGTGGCGCGAGCGCGGCTGACGTCCACGGAGGCGGGCGTGCAGGGCTCCTCCGGTGGGCTGGAGACGGCGCAGGGCAAGCTGGCCGCGGCGGAGACGGGGCCGGTGCAGGTGCAGGCCGCGCAGGCGGCGGTGAAGCTGGCGGACGCGAAGCTCAAGCAGGCGCAGGCGGCGCTGCACCTGGCGGAGCTGGCGGTCTCGTACACGAAGGTCCGCGCGCCGACGAACGGCGTGGTGAGCCGCCGCACGGTGGAGGTGGGTCACATGGTGGGCCCGGAGCGTCCGCTGATGGCGGTGGTGCCGCAGGACGACGTGTGGGTGGTGGCGAACTTCAAGGAGGACCAGGTCGGCGAGATGAAGGCGGGCCAGGTGGTGGACGTGAAGGTGGATGCCTTCAGTGGTCATCACTTCAAGGGCCACGTGGACAGTCTCGCGGGGGCCAGTGGCGCGCGCTTCGCGCTGCTGCCTCCGGACAACGCGTCCGGCAACTTCGTGAAGGTGGTGCAGCGGATTCCGGTGCTCATCCGCTTCGACGGTGACGCGAGGGATGTGGCCCTCAAGCCGGGCATGAGCGCCATCGTCACGGTGAATACGAGGGGCGAGTAGTCGTGAAGGGCGACGCCATCACCGGCTCGAAGGCCGGTATCACCATCGCCGCCATGGCCGCGGCGCTGATGTCCGTGCTGGACATCTCGATTGTGAATGTCGCGCTCAGCGACATCCGCGCGAGCTTCGGCACGCCGATGGACCAGATTGCGTGGGTCTCCACCGGCTACATGATGGCCAACGTGGTGGTCATCCCGATGACGGGCTGGCTGCAGCGTCGGTTCGGTTTCCGGCGCTACTTCACCGCGTCCATCCTCATCTTCACGGCGGCGAGCCTGTTGTGTGGGCTCGCGTGGAACCTGCCGTCGCTCGTCGTCTTCCGCATCCTCCAGGGCGTGGGAGGCGGCGCCATCATCCCCACGTCGCAGGCGATTCTGTTCGCGCGCTATCCGCAGAAGGAGCACGGCATGGCCGGCGCGCTCTTCGGGCTGGGCGCGGTGACGGGGCCGCTGCTCGGGCCGACGGTGGGCGGCATGCTCATCGAGGTGGCGAGCTGGCACTGGATATTCCTCATCAACCTGCCGGTGGGCCTGTTCGCCGCGTACATGGCGTGGCGTCACATCGAGCAGAAGGACTTCGAGGTGTCCCACGAGCGGGTGGACCGCTGGGGCATCGGCCTGTTGGCGGTGGGCATGGCCGCGCTCCAGTTCGTGCTGGAGGAGGGCACGCGCGAGGACTGGTTCGACAGCATGAAGATCACGGTGCTCGCGGTGGTGGCGGGCGTGGCGCTCATCACCTTCATCGTGCACGAGCTGGAGACACCTCAACCGGTGGTGGATTTGAGGGTGTTCGCGAACCGCTCGTACGCGGCGGCGACGGGGGTGAACTTCCTCATCGGCACGGCGTTGTTCGGTGGCTCGTTCCTGTTCAGCCTCTTCTGCGGAACGGTGATGCGCTACTCGGCGCTCGACATCGGGCTGGTGTTCCTGAAGGGGAGCTTCATCCAGGTGTTGTTGATGCCGCTCATCGGGAAGTTTGGCGGCAAGTTGGACGGGCGGATGTTGGTGGGGGTGGGCATCATCGGGATGTGCCTGTCCTTGTGGACGAACGGGCACTTGAGCAGCACGGCGGACGAGGCGGCGTTGATTGCGCCGGTGTTCATCCGGGCGTGCTCGATGGGGTTCATCTTCGTGCCGCTGTCGGTGATGGCGCTGAGCAACCTGCGCCCGGACCAGCGAGGCAACGCGGCGGGGTTGTTCAACCTGACGCGTGAGCTGGGCGGGTCGATTGGAACGGCGTGGATGAGCAGCGCGCTCAACCGGCTGACGCAGGTGAACAACACGGCGCTGGCCTCGCATGTGGATGCGTACAGCCAGGTGACGCAGGAGCAGCTCGCCGCCATGCAGGCCACGGTGGCCTCGCGGGTGACGGACCCGCTGGCCGCGGCCTATGGCCTGTTCAGTCAGCGCATCAACCTGCAGGCGCTGGTGCGGGCCTTCAACGCGAACTTCACCGTGCTCACGGCCATCTTCGCGTGCTCACTGGTGCTGGTGTTCATGCTGCGCCGCGCCGACCCCAACGTGAAGGTCGAGGGCGCGCACTGAGGTTGCGGTGGTGGCTGGGTCGATGAAGCGGGTCCTCCTTCTTGGGTGGGCCCGCTTTTTCGTGGGCGCCGTCCTGAAAGACGAAGCGGGCCCGCCCTGCTGGAGGACGGACCCGCTGTGGACCTTCACGGTGTCGCGACGACTCAGCGACGCGAGCCGCGAGCCCGCACCGTCGCGGGCTTCCTCCGACGGCTCAGCAGCGCGGCGAACGCGAGCAGGCCCGTGGCGGCGATGAACGGAGCCCCGCCCGTCGCCGTCGCACCGCAGCCCTGCGCCGCCTGCGGATTGTCCGTGCCGTCATCCGTGTCGATGACGCCGACGCGCGGCGTGCCGTTGCCCGGCAGCGTGGGCACGCTGACGATGGGCGGCGTGGTGGGCGTCGGCGTGGGCTCGGGCGTCGGCTCCGGGGTGGGCGTCGGCGTGGGCTCGGGCGTCGGCTCCGGGGTCGGCTCCGGCGCGGGCGCGGGCGTCGGCGCGGGCGGCAGGACGTCCTCCAGCGCGGTGCTCATGGTGAAACCGTCGTGGTACACGCTCGCCTCGGGACGGATGCTGTCCTCGCGGTACAGCCCGAGCTTCAGGTAGTTCATCTCCTTGCCGAACTGCGTCGCCCCCATCGTCTTCGGCAACACCAGCTTCCCGTTGTGCCACAGCTGCACGAAGCCGACCTTCGCGTTGGACGACCACTTCACCTGCAGGATGAAGTCGTGCCACTGGCCCTTGTTGATGGGCCCCTTCCAGGGGATGTCACCGTCCGCGCCACCCACGCGCAGGTGCATCTGGTCCCCCTTCACGAAGAACTCCAGCGGCGGCGAACCACAGCAGCCCTCCTGGTGCCACTGCGCGAACACCTGCCACCCATCCGAGATGGGGTAGTTCGACGGGAACATCGTGCTCCACTTGTAGAAGTACGTGGAGCCCGCCTTCTCCTCGCTGATGTAGAGCAGCTCGTTGCGGTTGCCGCTGGCGCCGATGGGGTCATCGCCCTGACGCACCGTGGCCTTCAATGCATAGCGGCCCTCACGGACCACGTCCGACACCACCTGGAGGCGGCTGTTCGCGACGCTCTGCGCGCGCGTCCACTGCGAAATGTTTCCGGTCTCGAAGTCGCCCTTCCACACCACCTCCGCGGACGCGAGGGGGGGAACCAGCAACACCAGGGCGGCGAGTCGAAGGAATGCGGTCAAACGAGGTCCTTTCATTCCGGGTTGGCGCATTGGGACATCCGGCCGGCCGTGCTACTTCCCGCTCCTGCTCGTCCGCCAAGCCCCTGAGGTTCGAGCCCCCGCCCTGTCGCTCGGTGAGGCACGAGGAGTCGGGGCGCCCTCGGCCCCGCTCGTCGCTTGCCGCCCATCGCAATGATTCCCGGTGGATGAAGCGACGCGCCGGAAGTGGGAGTGCGCGGCACCTTGGGCTCCCGCAGCGCTCGCCCGCTGTACGGCCCGGGGACGCGGCGTCTTCTCCCGCGCCTGCGAGCGCGCGGGAAAATCCCCGCGAAATGTCCGCGCCCAAGGACCTGCCGGGATGTGCGTTCGTACAGAGGCGACAGGTCCGGTGTGGGCCTAAAGTCGTCGCCAGCCGGAGGGTTGGTGTAGAACCCGGCCGGTCGGTGACTGTCTGGGGGAGACAGCACCCGAGGGGGCAGCATGTTGAAGTCGAAGTCCGACAAGGCCCTGGTCCTGGCGTTGGCCGCGCCCGTGCTCGTCGTCACCGCGCTGCTCGTGCGCACGTCGTCCGGGGGGAACGACGTGGAGGCGCGCTTCTGGGCCGAGCGTCGGGCGTCCGCGCGCATCGAGGCCCGCCTCACCTATCCGGAGGCCGACCGCTACCGACCGCGCGTCTCGGCCGGCGGCTGTCTGGTCCCCGCCGAGCCCATCCCCCTCAAGGAACTCGCCCGGTTGGAGGAGGACGGCAACTGGGCGGGCATCGCCGCCGCGTACGGCCTGCAGGGCGAGTGGAACCAGGCGGGCTCCTTCCTCGAGCGCATGTCGTCCACCGTGGACCGTGACAGCGACCTGGCCGCCGTGCAGCTCTCCCGGGGGGCACACGAGCAGGCCCTGCGGCTGCTGGACCGCGTGCTGGCCCGTGCCCCCGCACATCCCCAGGCGCTGTGGAACCGCGCCCTGGTGCTGCGCGACATGGGCCTGACGATGAAGGCGGCGGAGACCTTCGAGAAGGTGGCCGCGCTCGGTGAACAGGGCTGGAGCAAGGAGGCCAAGGCGCAGGCGCTGACGCTGCGGGAGGAGACCCAGTCCCGCTCACGCAAGTGGCACGGCGCGCGCGACGCCACGCTGGCCCTGCTGGAGGACCCGAAGGCGCCGCTGCCCCTCCAGGAGGCGCGTCAGAGCCCCGGCGTGGTGCGGCAGCACTTCTACGATGTGGTCCGCGCGGCGTCCTCCAAGGAGCGCGTGCTGTCGCTCATGCCGCTGGCGCGAGAGCTGGACCGGCTCCAGGGCGGCACGTCGCTCGGGGAC